>JBDMYC010000101.1:0-9464 GCA_039770535.1 Flavobacteriales bacterium | reverse complement strand
GCTCTTCCATCCTTGAGTTGAAAAACCATTTTCACTTTATCAAAACTTTGATTAGATAGTTTATCCATTTTCAGAATGCTTGCTATTTTTTGTAAAGCTTTTACTCCTTTTACTTTTAAATTATCTGAAAACAATCCTCCAGCTCCATTAATTGTGCTGTAAATTGGAGAAAGATTTTGATCTAACTCAGATGAAATCTTCAAATTCGTGGTAATTTTTCCCTGGCAGTGCTTTGCGACAGGCGCAAGAGTTTCTATCGAACCAAAAAAGGCGGCTGTTTTCTGAATATCTACATTCTTTACTTTGTAGTCAAAATCAATTTTGGGATTCTCGTTATTAGAATCATAACTTCCATTAAGCACTACATTTCCATCTAACATATCCATGCTCACATTTGTTAAATCTGCTATTTGGTTATTCATTCCCACTTTACCTCTCACATTTTTGATCAACAATCCATCATAGATTAATTCCTTTATATCCGTAGTTAAATTCATGTCATAAAATGCAGGAACTTTAAATGCTTCGGTCACAGAATCTGGACTTTCTGTTACTGTGGCAGTTGTTTTTTCGCTTGGTACAGTTCGCATCAAATCATCTACATCCAGTTTATCAGAAGTTACTTGTACCGTTCCCTTCAGCACTTCATTATTGAAAATATAAGGCAAAATATTGTCAATTCTCCCAACGGCTTTCATGTCACTGTTTCCAATTTTCGTATCCAATTCTTTGAGGTCAACAAATTGCGGAGAAAAGTCCATTATCATATTGTTTACGTTTACCTCATACGGCAATTCCTTTGAAGCATACAACATATTCTTTACTGTCAATTCTCCGTCTGCCTTAAAATCTTGATATTGTTCGTTTGTTATTGTAGATACTTTTCCTTGCAAATCCAAATCGGCATGAATACTTCCATTAAGTCTTTCATTCTCTTTCATTGGAATTACTGTTTTCAATTTATCCAACTCAATATCTGCTTTTATTCTACTAGTAATGTTAGGGTCTGTCATTGGATTTGACACCTGCAAAGTAGCATCAATTGGATTGTCTGCTAATTCTAAATGTAATTTACTCACATCAATTTTCATTCTATCCAAGTTTCCTTGAGGATGAGTAATCTTGGTTTTAATATTAATATTGTCTGCACTATTTGGCATTTCCGGATACTTAAAATATCCGTCTGTTATTCCTAAATCTAAATTGAATGCAGGATAAGATTCTCCTTCTAAACTTCCTTTCACTTCACCATTTAGAGCTATTTTACCTTTTGTATCTATGTTATTAAAATCTTGCGAATACACGGAAGGAATTAGAGACAGGATACTTTTAAAATCTGTTTTTTTAGAATCAAACTTTAAATCTAAGTTCATTTTTTCTTCCAACAACTCTACCCAACCATCAAATCCAAGATCAAGCTGATTAAGACTCAACTTATTATCTTTCAATGTATACTTCGTAAATTTATCAATATTTACAGCTGCATCTAGGTTCACTTTAGTTTTATTTAAATAATCTACAACTCCCTCAGAAACGGTCAATTCTTCGATTGAGGTTTTAGTTGTTACATCAAAAATATCTTGAGTAAAATCTCCCGCTAAGTCAAAATCCATATTTTTTACAACAGAGGATACATTGGATATCGCATCTGTATAACTTAAATTTGCCTTGTTGATTGTCAACTTACTCAATCCTATTTCGTATTGCAAAGGCTCTTCTGATTCTACTATTTTAATTGTATCAACCTCAGCAGATGACTTCGCTATGTTGTAGTTTGCGAGGGAATCTTTGTTTATCACAACATTAATAATTGGTTCATCAACAATTATTGATTGTACTTTAATTTTAGCGCCATTAATCACACTCATCAAGTCGAGTTCAATAGAAGTATTCTTTATCGAAGCCAAGTTTACTCCTTCAAATTCATTCACTCCTATTACGCTTAAATCCTTTATATTGAATGTGAAATTGGGAAAAGAACTAAATAAAGTCAAATCAAAATCCCCAAAATCTACTTGGGCATTCACATTATTATTCACTTCTGTTTTAAAAACTTCTACCAATTTATCCTTAAAAATGAAAGGCAAAGAAACGAGTGCAATCAAAATAATTAAGAATGTAATTGCAAACCATTTCAGTACTTTTTTTACTCGACTTTTCTTCTTTACCTTTGTTGCTTGAAATTCTCTTGACATATAAATTCATCTAAATAATTAATTACTAACGAATTTAATCTATTAGAAAGTGTTGAACAAGTGTTTTTATTGTTAATTGAGATATCAATCGGAACATAAGTAAGAGGTTTTGTAGAAATTGTAAGGAAAAAAATAAACTAACGACCAAAAGACAAAAAAAAATAAAGAGATGGAATTAATAGAAAAAGGATTGGATAATAGCATGAGCTATGCTGAATATAGAGAGCTAGTTAGCAACTTACTAGACAAAAACAAATCAACTACTGAGGGTGGGCCCGAAGATTTAGTAAACTATAGTAAACTGAATCACAGCAGAATGAAAAGATTGGACAAAACAACCAAACTTGCAGATGATACCATAGAAAAGTTTGGACAAATTGACAAGAAGATTACTTGGTTGGTACTTTCTGAGGGTTGGTGCGGGGATGCTGCTCAAAACTTGCCTGTAATCAACAAATTGGCAGAGACAAATGAGAACATTGAATTGCGTATTGTACTGAGAGACAAAAACCCAGAATTAATGAATGAATTTTTGACAAATGGTGGTCAATCAATTCCTAAATTAATCCAATTGGAAAATAATAAAGTAACCAAGACTTGGGGACCAAGACCAACAATTGCAACTCAAATGGTTGTTGACTACAAAGCAAAACACGGTAAAGTGGATGCTGAGTTTAAAAAAGAATTACAAAGCTGGTATAACAAAAACAAGAGTCAAAATGTGATTGAAGATTTGACTGAATTAATTTTCTAAAGATTTTTTCCATTCCTCAAAAACATCCACGGACTTGTTAGTTTTGAAATCAAAACATACTAAAATACTGCGTCCTTTTGCACAAAGATGCTTTACTCCTTCTTTGTCACTGAATATCTGATAGGATAATGTGAGACTCTTTTTGCCAATGTCTTCACAGGTAGTTTCTACAAAAATATTGTCATAGAAATGAGTTGGTTTTATATAATCAACTTCATTTCTTGCAACTAGAATTCCCTTTTCTCTCCAATCCCAGGTAGCATCAATAACTTGATTAAAGAAGTCTATTCTCCCTATTTCAAAATAATTCAAATACATAGAATTGTGAACATGACCGGCCATGTCTAAGTCATTGAATCGAACCTGTAACTTTGTTTGGATTTTTTTTGATTGCATCATATTAAGAGATTGGATTTAAAACAACACTAAAAACGACAATAGAATTAATGTCTCTTTCGAAATAAAATTTTTCGATTGCAGCCAGCAGATTTGCAGCTCTGAAATACGAAGTATTGAGTTCAGAATTTTCTTTAAGTGACCATTGGATTGTGTAGGAACTTTCTTTGTCTTTGTAATTTTTGAGGTATTCCAGCATTTTGTTCAAAGAATCTACTTTACTGTAGCCAACAACTGAATGAAACAAAAAAGACTGATTGTGGGTAGGGTTAAATGTAACCAAATCTAATTTCACTTCTTTGTCCATTTCTTGATACTGAAATTTTAATTCGATAGAAGAGGCAGCTCCAATGTGATTTTGAATCTTTGATTCTAGGTTTTTCTCGTCCTCTGTTTTCTCTGCTGTTGTCATTTGCTATTATTTAGTATCTAATTTATCATAAACAGAATTATTACTCAAGAATTCTGGTATGATTTTTTTCATTTTTTTCACCACAAGTTCGTTTTCTTGTTGGTTCGAAAAATCAATTAACTGTATCACATCTTCCTCGATATTGGGTTCAACTTCTCTTGTTTTCCCAATAAGAATTTGTGGATGATGAGTAGGCATTGTTGTTTCTCCGTCACTTAATACCTCTTCATATAGCTTTTCTCCTGGTCTCAGGCCAGTGATTTTTATTTTGATGTCAACCTCTGGTTCAAAACCTGATAATTTAATCACCCTTCTAGCCAAATCAATAATCTTAACCGATTCGCCCATATCAAAAACAAAAATTTCTCCTCCTTCTCCCATTATGCCTGCTTCAATAACTAATTGACAAGCCTCTGGAATAGTCATAAAAAAACGTGTCACCTCCTCGTGAGTAACCGTCAATGGTCCACCTTTTTCGATTTGCCTTCTGAATAATGGAATAACAGAACCGTTAGACCCAAGCACATTACCAAATCTTGTGGTGATAAAAGCAGTTGCTGAGTTTCCGTTTTTGTGCTGAGCAATTATTTCTGCGATTCGTTTGGATGCACCCATCACATTCGTGGGATTAACAGCTTTATCTGTAGATACCATTACAAATTTCTGAACTTTATATTTATCCGATAAATCAACAAGGTTTTTAGTTCCTTGCACATTTGTTTCTATTGCCTCGCAAGGGTTTTCTTCCATCAAAGGAACATGTTTGTAGGCTGCTGCATGAAAAACTAGGGCTGGCTTGAAAAATGAAAAAACTTTTTCTATTCGTGATAAATTAGCTATGTCACCTACCACAATTTCCATGGAATCTGCATATTCTATCAATTCTTGTTCTAAATCATATAGTCCTGATTCTGCCTGATCCAATAAGATTATCTTCTTTGGTGAAAATCTCAACAATTGCCTCACCATTTCACTCCCAATGGAACCAGCTGCTCCCGTTACAAGAATTGTTTCTCCTTTGGTAGATTGCGAAATCGTATCCATGCTCAATGAAATTTCTTTCCTGCCTAAGATGTCTTCAATCCTGATTTTCTGAATCTGTTTTACATTAATTTGACCATCAATCCAACTTTCTACTGGAGGCACATTAAGCACGGTAACATCATTATTTAGAGCAATATCCAATACTTTGCTTCTTTTCTCATTTGAAGGATTTTGAATCGAAACAATAATATTATCAATGTTTTCTTTCTCTATAAGTTCTTCTAATTTACTTGTATGAAACACCTTGACACCTTGTAGTATGTTTCCAGATTTACCAGGGTTGTCGTCTACAAAAGCTACTACATTTTGAGTAATATTAGCCGATTCATTGAAAGTTCGGTAAACTATACTTCCCATTTCTCCTGCTCCATATATAATTACGTTCTTTGTATTCCCTTTGTCTTTTTTCCCCTCATGATAAATTAACTTTACCGCAAGCCTAGTTGCTATCATGAACACAAGAGTAAGCACATATTCAATCGCAATAATAGGGCGAGGGAGAAAGTACTTATCGTCATAGAAATAAAATTTCAGGGTACTTAGAATAATAAATATCCCTGTTCCGATAGAAACTACTTTAAAAATTCGTTTAGCGTCTTCGGTACTGGTATACCTTATTATTCCCGCATAGGTTTTTCCGAAATAAAAAAGTAAAATTCTCACCCCAATAAAGATTGGTAGAGCCAGTTTCAACATTTCCATTTCATTGGTAAAATCCTGCTTTGAACTAAAAAAATCGAACCTTAGCGCATAGGCTACAAACAATGCAAATAAGGTGGCAAACACATCAAATGCAAATATTACCCACCTCTGTATGTTATTTTCAGGAAATTTCAAATTGAAAATTTTATTGTATTATTGATTTATTCCTAGTAATTCGTCCATGGTATTGGTAGAAACAAAATGGTAATTAGGTCTTGCTTTTTTGTAAATACTAAGAGCAGTTGTTTTATCGTTAACAGCAAGCAAAGCCTTATAAAGTGGAGTCAAGAACTTTCGCCTTCCCACACGCACAAGAAAAGATTCTAATTCGGGATACACAGTTTTGTAACCCGCTTTTATTGCTTGTTCATACCATGCTGCAGCAATTTCTGAATTTCCAGAAGTTGTGAAATTATATACTTTATCTGCTTCTTTGAAATCGATTAAACTCCAGCTAGAGTCAATTCCTCTTATAAAATGTAACCACTCGTGCGTAGTCCAATCACTTGTAGTTGAAGTGCTACTCAAATAAGCCTTACTCATTCTATTTGCATCTACCTTATCGAACTTATCAGACTCAATTATTGGGCAGTTACTTGGCAATCCTGGACTATAAATCCACTCATCCAGATTTAATTTTTGAACCTCTGGCAATTCTTTTCTAATGTAAACTAAGAACTCTTCCGTAGTCAAGTTCTTGAATTTGAAATTATCAAAATAAGTATTCAAGAAATTATCAAACTTTTCTCTTCCCACTCTTTCTTCAATCATCATAAGCATAAAGCATCCTTTATCGTATGCAATTGCAGACATTCCATCATCTGGACTTCTTCCTTCCAATTCAAGTTTCAATCGGGTATCTGCTGCTGGCAACTCTTCCAACTCTTGCAACAATCCTTGATAACTTAGGACAGAAAGCATATCTGCGTAATCTTTTCCGTATAATTCTTCTACGATTCTTCCTTCAAAATAAACGGTAAAACCTTCATTGAGCCAAAAATCATCCCAAGTTGCATTGGTTGCTAAATTCCCAGACCAAGAATGAGCCAACTCATGCGCAATTAACGAAGTTAATGATTTGTCTCCTGCAATAATAGTAGGAGTTGCAAATGTAAGTCTTGGATTTTCCATTCCTCCGAAAGGGAAACTTGGGGGCAATACAATAACGTCATATTTTTCCCATGCATATTTTCCATAAAGACCTTCTGCAGCATCAATCATTTTTTCCAAATCTTCAAATTCCTTCACGCATTTGTCAATCATAGAAAGTTCTGCGTAAACACCAGATCTTTTTCCTAGTGATTTGTACTCTAGCTTTCCTATTGCCAGAGCAATTAAATAGCAAGGAATAGGTTGTTTCATCTCGAACGAAAATGCTCCACTTTCAGCTTTTGTTGTTTTGGCGCTCATAACTGCAGTAAGCGAATCAGGAACGGTCAATTTTGCAGAATAAGTAATCTTGTTTCCAGGAGAATCCTGAATTGGAATCCAAGAACGCGTTAAAATTGCTTCTCCTTGAGTAAACAAAAATGGGTCTGTTTTGTCAGCAGTCTGCTGAGGCGACAACCATTGCACAGCCTCTGAACTTGGGTTTGTAGAGTAATGAATCTCTACCCTGGTAGTTTTAGGTGTAATACTAACCGTAAGTGGCTTTCCCAGTATTTTGTCAGGCTCCCCTATTTCAAAATCTACTTCTTTTCCTTCGTCATTGGTAATTACTTTCTCAATATTCAGGTCTTTAATGTCAAATACAATTTCGGTAGCATTGTTATTTTGAATTGTGTGAGCAGCAACTCCGCTCAATACTTTTTTATCAAAATCTGCATTCAAGTCCAAGAACAAATGCGTGGTATAAGCTTCATCAAAACGAGCGTAAGAATGTACGTCAGTAATTTCGGATGTTTCCATTTCTTCAATCTTGTTTTTATTAGTTTCGTATTGGTTATTTGTGCACGAATTGATAAGCAGTGCAGAAAATAAAAAGAGTGTTATTTTTTTCATGGTTTAAAAATACAAGAATAATTCAGGAATTAGTTAATTGCATAATTATTATTTAATGGAAATTTAGTTTTCGAAAATAAAAAATTATCTTAATTTAGACACTTAACAATTTAATAAAACAATATACTATGGCAGATAGAATGGAAGAAATAATTGACCAAGCTGATGAGTGGCAGGGACATCAAACTATGATGGGACACCCAAAAGGGTTGTTTTACTTATTTTTTGCTGAGTTGTGGGAAAGGTTCAGTTTTTATGGAATGAGAGCTTTGTTGACTCTTTATTTGATAAATGAATTATTTGTAGATTTAGCTGATGGGAAAGAATTTGCATACGGTATTTATGCTGCATATGGTTCTTTGGTATACTTCACTCCTGCGATTGGAGGAATGATTGCCGATAGATTAATAGGTCATAAAAACTCAATCATGTTAGGCGGTATTTTGATGACCTTAGGTCATTTTACTATGGCTTTTGAAGACAAAACTATTTTCTTTTTATCTCTGGGATTACTAATTATTGGAAATGGATTCTTTAAGCCAAATATTTCGACAATGGTTGGAGGTCTATACAAACAAGGAGATCCAAAAAGAGATGGTGGGTTTACCATTTTTTATATGGGAATTAACATAGGTGCATTCATAGCTCCACTGATTTGTGGATGGCTTGGCGCATCATACGGATGGCACTATGGGTTTGGTGCAGCAGGAATTGGTATGTTAGCTGGTGTCATTGTTTTCTGGAATGGAAGTAGAAATAATATCTATGGAAACCAAGGTGAACAGCCAATTGAGTTCCAAACTAAAAAGTATTTTGGTTTGAACGTCAAGCACATTGTTTATGCATTGGCATTACTTTCTGCTCCTCTATTTGCATTCTTGGTAAAACAAAATAGTTTTATCGTATTTCCAGATTCTCCATTAGAGTCAGGATTAATGACGTTTTTGTTATTTGCACTTCTTGTGCTTGTAATTTTGTTTTTAACATACACTTGCATAAAGTCTGATAAGGTAACTAGAGAAAGATTGATTGTTGTTGCAATTCTTACCTTCTTCATTACAATTTTCTGGTCATTTTTCGAGCAAGCAGGAAGTTCTTTGACAGTTTTTGCTCAAGATCACGTTAATCTTGTAGGTCTTAATGCAGCTCAAACTAACTCCATAAATCCTGGATACATCATGATATTCGCTATCCCATTCTCTATGATGTGGGTGTGGTTGGATAAGAAAAGATTAAATCCTAATACACCAATGAAATTTGGATTGGGAATTGCTCAGCTTGGATTAGGTTTCTTAATCTTTGCTATGAGTAGTAATTATATGGATTCGAACGGAATGGTTGCAATGAGTTTCTTGATGCTAGGGTATTTATTTATCACGACTGGAGAGCTTTTTGTATCCCCTGTTGGATTATCCAAAGTAACAGAATTATCACCAGCAAAATTAGTGGCATTTATGATGGGAGTTTGGTTCTTATCTTCTGCGTTTGCTCATCACATTTCTGGAATAATTTCTAAGTTAACTATTGGAGGTGATGGACACGGAGATGCTGGAGCAGCAGTAGCTGATAACTGGCTTACAAGTGCGGCTAAATCTATTACAGGTACTCCTGCAGTAGATGCTAGTGAAGGAGCAACTGCTTTATTCAACTACACGACAGTATTTGGACAAATAGCTATTATTTCATTCATCTTTGCAGCAGTGGCAATTGTTTTGTCTCCGCTAATTAAGAAAATGATGCACGGAATTAAATAAACTGAGTTCAGTTTTTACAAACCTCATTTCGAATATTCGGAGTGAGGTTTTTTTTATATATTGAATGACACCTAATAGAATTGAAAAATAATTTTATTACTTTATTAACTAAATAGCCTAAAAATGAAAACACTAAAGTTTATTTCATGTATTCTCTTGTTAGTTTTAACCACTGTAACGTGCAAAAAAGAGAAAAAGACAAACAG
>JBDMYC010000100.1:0-6553 GCA_039770535.1 Flavobacteriales bacterium | reverse complement strand
TGCACTTATAACTGATAAACAACCAATACTACATTTGTTTCATATATACCTAAATAAGAAACAATCCGAAAACAAGAGGTCTAATCTCTTGTAGAAAAATTGTATTTTAGCATCATGAAATAAAATGGGTGTGAAAAACATTTTTTTTTTAAATTTCTGGACTGTCAACAACAGACAATTCTGACATTTACTTTTACTCTGAAAAATAAATCGAAAAACAAATGAAAAAATTCTATTGTATATTACTTCTGTCTGCACTTATGACTAACTGCAAAGAAAGAGGAACTGTAAACAAAAAAGCGGCCGCTAACATTGAGCAGGAAAGCGAAACGGGTAAACATATTGAAAAATATCCTAATGGAGCTATCAAGATAAAGGGTGACATGGTTAAAGGTCAAAGACAAGGTTTATGGGAATCTTTTTATGAAAATGGTGTAAAATGGAGCGAATCGACTTATCTTTTTGGCGTAAGACAGGGACCATACAAAATATTCTATCCTGATGGGAAACTGAAAATTCTGGGAGCTTATCAGAACGAAGAAAAATCAGGGATATGGTATTTTTATAATGAAAAAGGCAAATTTGAGAAAGAAATAGATTTTGACGAAAAACAAAAAGATGAAGCCAATTAAATCAAAATTACCACTTGTTGGAACAACCATTTTCTCTGAAATGTCTGCGTTGGCAAATAAGCATAATGCTATCAATCTTTCGCAAGGTTTTCCTGGATTTGGTGTGGATAAAAACCTGACTTCACTAGTAGCAAAACACTTGGAAGAAGGGAAAAATCAATACGCTCCCATGCCAGGGATTTTGGAATTGAGAATGACTCTTTGCAACCATTATAACAAAATCCACTCTTGCGGTATCAATCCAGAAACAGAAATTACGATAACTGCCGGAGCAACTCAGGCAATTTACAACACTATTTCGACTGTGATAAGTGAGGGAGATGAAGTAATTTTGTTCTCCCCTGCTTACGATTGTTATGCTCCTGCAATAGAAGTTCACGGAGGAAAACCCGTTTTTATTCCTCTTCAACATCCAAATTATTCGATTGATTGGAAAATGGTGAAAGAGAAAGTTAACTCTCACACCAAAATGATAATGATAAACTCTCCGCATAATCCTACAGGGAGTTTGTTGACCAAAAATGACTTAGAACAATTAAAAGAAATTGTAAAAGGAACTGATATTATAATTTTGAGTGACGAAGTTTACGAACACATTACTTTTGATGGAGCGAAACACGAAAGCGTGTTGGCTTATCCTGAACTGAAAAAACGAGCTATGGTTACTTATTCTTTCGGGAAAAGCTTGCACGTTACTGGATGGAAATTAGGTTTTTGTATTGGCCCAGATTGGCTGATGAAGGAGTTTAGAAAAATTCATCAATACACAGTTTTTTCGTGCAATTCGCCTATGCAATATGCGATAAACGACTACATTTTGACTCACAATCCTTTTGCCAATACTTCAGAGTTTTACGAAAGGAAAAGAGACTTATTTTTAGCTTCAATCAAGGATTCTAGATTCAAAGTGATTCCTTGCCAAGGAACTTATTTTCAGCTACTTGATTATTCTGAAATTACAAATATGAATGACGTAGAATTTGCCAAAAAACTAACTATCGAACACGGAATTGCTTCTATTCCTATTTCAGTTTTTTATCCTGACAAAGAAGATAACAAAGTACTAAGATTTTGTTTTGCCAAAGAAGATGAATTACTAACCAAAGCTGGAAAATTATTATGCACGATTTAACAGTTGCTGCCATACAATCCGAAATCATTTGGGAAGATATTGAAGCTAATTTGAAGCTCTTTGGAGCTAAAATTGATTCGATTGAAACCAAAGTTGATTTAATCGTGTTGCCAGAAATGTTTACTACAGGATTTTCTATGAATACGAGTTTGGCTGAAGAAATGACTGGTAAAACTGTGAAATGGATTATTGAAAAAGCAAAAAGTAAAAATTGTTGCATTTTGGGATCAGTAATGATGAAAGAAAACGGGAAGTTTTACAACCGAATGTTGATTGCCAAATCTGATGGAGAAATGGTAACTTACGACAAGAGACATCTATTCACTTTTGCCGGAGAACAAAACTATTATTCGAGAGGAGAAAAACAAGTAACTTTTGAACTGAAAAATTGGAAAATTTACCCTTTGATTTGTTACGATTTACGTTTCCCTGTTTGGAGTAGAAATGCAAGCAAAATTGACCTTTACATTTATGTGGCCAACTGGCCAGAAGTCAGAAAAAAACCTTGGAGTAATTTACTTGTTGCAAGAGCCATAGAAAACTTGAGTTATGTTGTTGGTGTAAACCGAATTGAAAAAGATGGAACCAATAAAACCTACTCTGGAAATAGTGCAATTATCGACTTCAAAGGAGACGAAATTTCGCAAATTCCCGAACATAAAAATCACATTGAAATTATGACTTTGAGTAAAGATAATTTAGATGATTTTAGAGCTAAATTTCCAGCTTTGGAGGATGGGGATGAGTTTGAATTGAAAAATTAATAGTTATGAAATATTCTCTGCGAGATTCCGACTTGGAGTCCGGAATGACAGATGAAGAGAAAAAAGTCTAAAAATTCATAGTCAACCCAATCCTTTTTCTTTGCGCATCCACTTCTAATACTTTCACTTTTACATGTTGATGCAGTTTTACTTTATCTGCTGGATTAGAAATATATTCGTCACAGATATTTGAAATGTGCACCAATCCATTTTCCTTGATTCCGATATCAACAAAACAACCAAAATTAGTCACGTTAGTCACAATTCCGTTTAGCTCCATTCCTGGAATCACATCTGCAATAGTTCTTAATTTATCATCAAACTCCAATACTTTTGCTTTTTGCCTTGGATCTCGACTTGGTTTCTTGAGTTCAGCCACAATGTCTTGCAAAGTTGCCATTCCCGTGATGGAGTTTTGATAATTTGCCAAAGGAATCGAATTAATTAATTCCTCATTCCCTATCAATTCTGAAATAGAAACTTTCAAATCTTTTGCCATTTTCTCTACCACTTTATAACTTTCTGGATGAACAGCCGAATTATCAAGCGGATTTTTTGCTCCTCTAATTCTCAAAAAAGCTGCCGATTGCTCGTAAGCTTTCTCGCCCATTCGTTTCACTTTTTTCAATTCAGATCTTGAAGTAAAATCGCCATTTTCTTTTCGGTAATCCAACACATTTTGAGCTGTAGTTTCTCCCAATCCTGAAACATATTGCAGTAAATATTTACTTGCCGTATTCACATTCACTCCCACTCTATTCACACAACTTATAACCACATCATCCAGAGAGTTTTTGAGTAAAGTCTGGTTCACATCATGTTGATATTGCCCCACTCCAACTGATTTTGGGTCAATCTTTACCAACTCTGCCAAAGGATCCATTAATCTTCGTCCAATCGAAACTGCACCACGAACCGTCACATCAAATTGTGGAAATTCCTCCCTTGCCACTTTACTTGCAGAATAGATACTCGCTCCATCTTCGCTCACCATGTACACTTGAAGTTTTCGGTCAAATTTTAAACGTTTAATAAAAAATTCCGTTTCTCTACTTGCCGTTCCGTTTCCAATTGCAATCACTTCTATTTTGTAGCGCTCTACCATAGAAACTACTTTTTTACTCGCCATTGCCGTATCTTTTTGTGGCGGATGCGGATAAATGTTTTCATTGTGAACAAGCTCTCCGTTTTCATCCAAACACACCAATTTACAACCCGATTTAAACCCTGGATCAAGCGCCAAAATTCTTTTTTGCCCAACTGGTGCAGACATTAATAATTGTTTTAAATTTTCGGAAAAAACAGCAATCGCTTGCTGATCTGCTTCCAATTTCAATTTATTTCTGTGCTCCGTTTCTATGGATGGCTTCAATAATCGTTTGTAAGAATCCTTAATCGCAAGCTCCACTTGGTTAGACGATTCGTTCCATCCATGTTTTAGCTTTTCGTTCAGTTTATCTAACACCAATTCTTCTTCAGGTGCAATTTTAAGGCGAATAACACCTTCATTTTCTGCTCGCAATAAAGCTAAAGTTCTGTGCGATTTTAGTTTGGATGTGGGTTCGGCATAGTCAAAATAGTCTTTGAATTTCTCCCCAGCTATCTCCTTACCTTTTATCACCTTTGCTCTTGCAATTGCTTGTTTTTGAAATATTTTTCTTGTTATATTTCTTACCGAAACTCTTTCGTTTATCCACTCAGCAATAATGAACCTTGCTCCTTCCAGTACTTCTTCAACCGATTTTACTTCATCTTTTACAAATCTCATTGCAACTCTATTGACATCTTCCTCGTTTTGTGCCATGATGATTTTGGCTAAAGGCTCCAATCCATTATCACGTGCAACTGTTGCTTTAGTTTTTCTTTTCTTTTTGAAAGGAAGATATATATCCTCTACCTCGGTCAAAGTAGTTGCTTTCAGAATAGAACTCTCAACTTCGTTAGTCAATAAACCTTGTTCTTCAATCGCTTTTATTACAGTTTGTTTTCTCTTTTCAAGCTCCTGAAGTTTTTCCAGCCCATTTTTTATCTCCAAAATCTGAACTTCATCCAGACCACCTGTTTGTTCCTTTCTATAACGAGAGATGAAAGGGACGGTTCCTCCTTCTTTTAGTAATTCTATTGTTTTGGAAACTTGCTTAAAAGGAATATTTAATATCTTAGAAAGTTGTTCGATTGGGTTCATTTGTTTCTTTAAGTTTAAATATCTTTGACTTAGTTTTGTATCGAGCGTAAAGTTAAAAAAGTTAACCAGAATCTAAATCTAAAAAAGAATAATGAAAAAATTAATTGCTCAAATTGTATTTTGGATTACGGGTTGGAAAACTGATTTGAAAGACCTAGAAGTAGCCAAAAGAAGCGTAATGATAGCAGCTCCACACACTTCCAATTGGGATTTGATTTATATGTTGGGCGTACTTTGGTTGCACAAAATACCTGTAAAGTTTTTCATCAAAGACAGTTACACAAAGGGAATTCACGGAGGTTATTTCAGGTGGCTTGGCGGCATAGGAATCAACAGAAAAGAAGCTGGAAATAGGGTAGATACTGCTGCCCAATTATTCGAAAAAGAAAAAGAATTAATCATTATTATCCCTCCCGAAGGAACTCGAAAACGAGTAGACAAATGGAAAAAAGGATTTTATTTTATTGCTCAAAAAGCAAATGTTCCTGTTTCATTTGGTTTCCTTGATTACAGAGAAAAAATTGGAGGAGTTGGCGGATACATCAACCTTACCGATTCTTTTGAAAATGATATGGAGAAAATTCAGGCTTTTTATAAAACTAAAACTGGGAAGTTTCCTGAACTTTATAATGAGGAGATATATTAACTAGGGTTTTACCGCAAAAGCGCAAAGGGCGCAAAGTTTATTTTTTCATCTGTCATTCCCTTGAAAAAGGGAATCTTAAAGCGAGAATTAATACGATTTTTTCTTAATTGTATCACTTACTAAAATGCCAAGCGAGTCCCATTCTTTTAAAGTATATTCTCCAATTATAAGGTTATATATTTCACGTTCTAGCATTCCATTTTCTCTGTAAACTTTAGTAATAGTTGTTCTATTATTTCGGTTCATGAAAGTTTCAATATAAGGTAGATTTGACTTTGAAAAATATGTTCCCGAATAAGTTATTTGACCATCACAATATTTATTTAAGTCATAGTAATTGGAATCTGTCTTATAGATTATTTTTAAACTATCCTGGCAATTCATTGATGATGAATATACTTCAGAAATCAAATCAATTTTACTTTTTTCTCTAGTCATAAAAAAAGTAATAAGACCAAATCCTATAATGATTACAAATGGCAACAATGTTTTCATATTTTATTTATTATTCTCGTTTTTAGATTTCCGATTTCTCGGAAATGACAAATGAATATGTTTACAACCTATAACCTTCCAAGTCAGTCTTCCGCCCAACTTTCTGCTGAATGGTGTCATTTTCCATATCCCAGCCTCTGGCTTGCGAGTATTCTCTACCATAAAAGATAATCTGGATGTGTAATTTGTTCCAAACCTCTTTGGGAAATAATCGCTTGGCATCTTTCTCGGTTTGTACTACGTTTTTTCCGTTTGTTATTCCCCATCTATATAACAACCTATGTATGTGAGTATCTACAGGGAATGCAGGGACACCAAATGCTTGGCTAATCACAACCGAAGCTGTTTTATGACCCACTCCAGGTAATTCTTCAAGCAAATCAATGTCATTTGGGACTTTACCCTCATACTTTTCAATCAAAATCTGAGACAGTTCCCAAATCGCTTTAGATTTCTTAGGAGACAGTCCGCAAGGCCTTATTATTTCTCTTATTTCATCAATTTGCAATTTCACCATATCAAATGGATTGTTTGCTTTTTCAAATAAAATGGGAGTAATAAGATTTACTCGCTTATCAGTACATTGAGCAGATAAAAGTACTGCTATCAGCAAAGTATATTCATCTGTATGATCCAGAGGAACTGGAGTTTTAGGATAAATTCTTTCTAATTCATCTATAATAAATTGAACTTTTTCTG
>JBDMYC010000099.1:0-7366 GCA_039770535.1 Flavobacteriales bacterium | reverse complement strand
CAACTTGAATTACTTTTTTGGTCTCGAAGAAATCTTCTGCAAAATACGAAGATATTGGATAAGAATTATACTTTTTTCTTATTTCGTTCATTTCCTCCGTCAAATCACCCCCCTTTAGATATAAGATTCCGTTTGGTAAATCATTAAATCCTTTTTTGTTGAAATTTGTTTTGATCCAGCCAATAAAAGGATCCAAACGAGTAACAGCTCTGCTCACTACAAAGTCGTATTTTTCAGTGATTTGTTTTGCATTGATGTGGCTTCCTGTCACGTTTTTTAGTCCCAATGAATCAGCAACTCCATTCACTACTTTTATCTTTTTTCCAATGGAGTCAATCAAATGAAATTGGCATTTTGGAAACATAATTGCTAAAGGAATTCCAGGAAAACCTCCTCCTGTTCCCACATCTAGAATTTTGGTATTGGGTTTAAATTTCATTGCTTTAGCAATCGCTAAGGAATGCAAAACGTGCCTCTCATAAAAATTATCCATGTCTTTCCTGCTAATCACATTAATTTGCGCGTTCCATTCCTCGTAGAGCGGTTTCAAATTTTGTAATTGTTCTATCTGAATAGGTTTCAATTCAGGAAAATAATGGGTGATTTTTTCAAATTCCATATTAAATGTAATCCATTTTTGGTTTTATAATTTCCTCCAAAGTCTTTCTAGCTCGGTACAGTTGAGCTTTCACAGTTCCCAATGATAAATCCAAATCAGTTGAGATTTCATCATAAGATAATCCTTTGAAATATCTCATTTCAATCAGTAGTTTGTATTGAGGTTTCAATTCCTCCACTAATTCTCTCATGAGCTTAAACTTCTGATTTCTGATTGCTTCTTCCTCGGGGTTTCTTCCTGTAGATGGCAAGAAAATATAAGGAGCATTATTGTCATCACTTCCATAATCGATATCAATAGAAGTGGTGTCCATTTTTTTCTTTCTCAAGTGGTCAATGCAATTATTAGATGCAATTCTGAATAACCAGGTACTGAACGCGAATTTTGGCGAATATTGTTCCAAATTCATAAATGCTTTTCCGAAAGCTTCAAGTGTCAAATCTTCAGCATCATCCTTGTTGCGCACCATTTTGAGGAGCATAAAATAGATAGAATCTTTGTAGCGAGCCATTAATTCCGTGTAGGCGCTATCGTCTTTTTTGTTGATAGCCCTTTGGATGAGTTCGTAGTCTCCTTTGGCTTTGTCCGAAAAATTTTCTCCTATTGCGGTCATGAAATCATTTAGCTTGAGCTACGAAAATAAGCATTTTATTATCTCCTTGGCGTTCAATCATTGGCACTTACAAACCGTTAATTGTTACTATTATTGTTAATTAATCATTTTGGCAATTTCAAAACACTAATTATCAATATTTTGACTATTTTTTTTATATTTGTATCGCCCCTTGTTTGCTTTAATGTTAAGTTTTCTAGTATGCGTTTTTCATTGCTTAAAATGCAACTTAAAAACTAAGACTTCTTCTATTCTATTATTTGTTGAAAAGTAGTAGTTTTGTTTTGATATCAATTTTCATCATTAAAATCATATCCTACATGGATTTCAAACTATTAAAAGTAGACCAAGATTCGCGAGCTCGAGCAGGAGTTATTAAAACAGATCACGGAGAGATAGAAACACCAATTTTTATGCCTGTGGGAACTGCCGGAACTGTGAAAGGAGTTCATCAAAGAGAGCTAGATGAAGACATCAAGGCGCAAATTATTTTGGGAAACACCTATCATTTATATTTGAGACCGAAACTGGATGTGCTTGAAAAAGCTGGAGGTTTGCATAAATTTAATGGGTGGGATAAGCCAATTCTTACCGATTCTGGAGGTTACCAAGTTTATTCTCTTTCTGGAAGAAGAAAAATAACTGAGAAAGGAGTAACATTCAAATCACACATAGATGGATCGAGTCATTTTTTCTCCCCAGAATATGCAATGGATGTTCAGAGAACTATTGGAGCTGATATCATCATGGCTTTTGACGAATGCACTCCTTACCCATGCGAATATGGATACGCAAAACGTTCTATGGAAATGACGCATAGATGGTTGAAAAGATGCTGCACTCGATTTGATGAAACAGCAGATAAATATGGATACAGTCAAACATTATTCCCTATTGTTCAAGGAAGTGTGTATGATGATTTGAGAAAAAGATCGGCAGAATTTATTGCAAATCAGGACAGGGAAGGAAATGCAATAGGAGGTTTATCTGTGGGAGAACCAGCAGAAGATATGTACAAACACACTGACATTGTAACTCAAATTTTGCCAAAAGACAAACCAAGGTATTTGATGGGAGTGGGAACTCCAATCAATATTTTGGAAACTATTGCGTTAGGGATAGATATGTTTGATTGTGTGATGCCAACTCGTAATGCTCGTAACGGAATGTTATTTACTAGCGAAGGATTTATTAATATCAAGAACAAAAAATGGGAAGAAGATTTTTCTCCTATAGATCCTAACGGAACTTCTTATGTTGATTCTTTTTATAGCAAAGCTTATTTGAGGCATTTGGTCATTTCCAAAGAAATTTTGGGAGCACAAATAGCAAGTATCCATAACTTGGCTTTTTATGTTTGGCTTACCAAAGAAGCAAGAAAACATATCATTGCAGGAGATTTCCACCCATGGAAAACTGAAATGGTGAGAAAAATGGCAACTAGATTGTAATAAACCTATGTTCAAAACATTAGACAAATACATTATCAAAAAAATACTGAAGACTTTCTTCTTCTCTATCATTTGTGTGCTGTGTATTATTGTGGTGTTTGATATTTCTGAAAAAATTGATGATTTCTTAAGGTCAAAACTTTCTGTTCCTCAACTTCTTACTCAGTATTATGCAGGTTTTGTGATTCACATTGGGAATATGTTTTTTCCACTTTTTGTCTTGATCACCATTGTGATGGTTACGCTTAAGCTCAATCAAAGGAGTGAGATTACTGCCATTTTGAGTACAGGAATTAGCTTCAGGCGCTTACTTCGACCGTTTTTCATTGGAGTAGGACTTATTGTTTTGTTTTCATTTTACATTAATTTTGTTTTGTTACCCAAGGCAAATCAGAAAAGAATGGCGTTTGAAAATGTGTACACAGGATATGCATCTGTTCTTTCTGGAGTTCATTTTGAAGTTGTGCCAGGTACCATTGTTTCGTATAAGTCCTACAATTTCAAGAAAATGAAATATGTTTCGGAATTGTGGATGGATAAATACATAAAAGACGAATCTGGGCTCAACAAATTAAACTACTCTTTGTATGCAAATTATGCTTACGGAGATAGTGTTTCTAACAAATTTGAACTAAAAAATGTGACAGAAAGGTATTATTTGCCAGAGGGTGATAGTATTTTGAAATACAAAACAAGAGATACGACTTTAAGTTTTGGACTTAAAGATTTGGGACAGAGGAATGAAGTGGTTTCTACTATGTATTTTGACGAGTTGCTTGCTTTTAGAGATAAAGAAAAGCAGAAAGGTTCTGCCATCGTGCCTTTTATCGAGATAGAAATGTATTCTCGAACTTCCAATCCGCTTTCGTTATTTATATTGGCATTGTTGGGAGTTTGTATCAGTATTTCTCCCGCCAGAAGCAAAGTAGGGTTAACTATTCTGCTAGGAATTAGTACTGTAGGATTGTATTTTGTTTTCAATCGATTCTCAACTGTCGCGGCAACCAATGCAGGGCTCAACCCGTTTATTGCAGTGTGGATTCCTAATTTAATCCTTTTGGCTTTTGCCTTGTATTTCTACTGGCGAACTCCCAAGTAAGTTTTATTTTATGGTTGCTCATTCCTCAGATTTGATTAAATTAGCCAAGGAATAGTTCATGTTTATTATGATGAAAACAGTCGTTAATTTTTTGTTTGTGTTTCTCTCGTTCATTTCGTTTTCACAAAATCCTGGAAATGTGGGAACAGTGAACCTTACTGCTTGGTTTAAACCAGATGCATTGGCTTTGGGAAATGTAACGCAATGGACAACAACTTTTCCAGCTGGAGCGGCAAGTATTTCTGTAAACGACAATACAGCACCTTATCCATTTGCTACTAATACTCCAGTAAATAATAGCTCCAATTACAATACAACTATCGAGTTTTCTGCAAATTCTAATGCAGCTATCAAAGCGCTTCAAAATACCACTTCGCTCAATTTATTGGATAACGCAACTGCTGCGGGTCAAGGAACATTTTTTGGTGTGTATTATTTTCCAACTTTGGTAAGAAATAATAATCACATGATGCTCTATAACGAAGCAGGAAGTGATGCAATTCAATTTAGAAACTTAGGAGCAAATGGTCGTTTTGCAATAGGAAGAGGGCTGGGAGGGAGCAACAATGCTTGCAGAAATTGGACAGAAAATAACATTCCAACTATCATCTCATTCAAAGGAAATAGAAGTGGAGTAGGAACTATGCAACTCAATGAGAATTCTCTATTGGTTACAACTTCTTCTGCCTCACAATCCTCTGGTCAAATGGGGCTACATTTTGGGTTGATGCCAGGAAACGCCAATTCACCCTTTAATGGGTTTTTAAATGAGTTTATTTTTTATAACCGAGATCTTTCAGCCTTGGAAATGAGTAAAATTCATTCGTATTTAGCTGTAAAATATGGAATTACCATGGATGCAACTGGCGGAGGAACGCAAGGAGATTACATTGCAACTGACGGAACAATAACATGGGATGCATCTATAACCTCTCAGTACCACAATGATGTAATCGGAATTGGAAGAGATGATGATCAAGCATTGTTACAAAAACAATCACATAGTTTTGATGATTTAACGAGAATTTATCTCAATAATTTAGTCGCAACCAATGTTGCAAATACTGGAGTTTTTAATGCAGATACCTCTTATGTGATGATTGGCGACAATGGAGGATTGCTTTGTAATACTTTGGCTACAGGAAATGAATTGCCAGCAGTACCTTTTTTCAATTCAAGAATAGAACGAGAATGGAAAGTGACGAAGACCAATTTTTCTCAAGATTTTAATCTAGCTATCACCATTTCGCCTTGTGCAATAGGAGTTGATTTTGATACGACTTGCCTTGCTTTATTAATAGATGATGATGGAAATTTTACAAATTCTACTGCTTATAATTCTACGAGTGGACTTTCTTTTTCTTTGAATGGAAATGTGATTACTGTCTCAGGAATTTCTAACCTGCATATCCCAGATAACAGTACTCGATATCTTACTTTGGCTTCTGTAACTTTTACAAAAGAATTGGGGAATGACACCATAAAATGTGAAGGAACTAATATAACCTTGGACGCGGGCAATAGTGGTGCAGATTATTTATGGAATACAGGCGATACCACACAAACCATTCAAGTATTGAATCCAGGAAATTATTGGGTTAGAGTTTCTTCTAACGGTTGTTTTGATTACGATACAATACTTGTCACTGATCAGGCTTTGGTGGCAAATTTCGGTCCTATTGATACATCAGGTTGCGTCCCTTTGGCAGTTAATTTTAGGGATTTATCAGTCATTAACTTCGGATCTATTTTGAATTGGGCTTGGGATTTTGGAGATGGAAATACTACTTTGGGACAAAATCAAGTTCATTCGTATGCCGTGCCAGGGCAATATTCTGTGAGGTTAGGAGTGAGTTCTAATTTGGGTTGTATAGACGATACTTTAAAAACAAATTTGATTACGGTTTATCCTTTTGCCGAAGCAGATTTTGATTTTTCGCCAATACTTATCAATACTCGAGAAACGGTTAGTTTTTCTAATTCTTCCGCGGGAGCAGTGAGTTACATTTGGTATTTTGGAGATGGAGACTCTTCTGTTCTTTCAAATCCTACGCATGAATATTTAGATGAAGGAATTTACGAAGTTACCCTTATTGCCATTAGTCCATTTGGCTGTAACGACACACTAAGAAGTAATGTAGAGATCAAAGATGAACTCTATTTTATCCCCAATAGTTTTACGCCTTATCCTGAGGGAAATAACCAAGAATGGGGATTTGTTGGGCTTAGGGATTTGGCTGAATTTGATTTAAAAGTTTACAACAGATGGGGCGAATTAGTTTTTGAAACCCAAGACCCAACGGAGCTATGGAATGGAAAGGTGGACGAGGAAGTTTGTCCTCAAGGAGTCTATATCTGGAAAGCAAGAATGAAATTTCAAAGTAGAAAAGTAGTGGAGCGGATAGGGCATTTGAATTTGGTGAGGTAGAGTTTTTTTTTGTCATGATTTCTAGCATAAAAAAATAAACCTGTGAGTTCGTTCGTATTGCCAATTGATGTTCAGTAGGAATAAATTTGAAAGCAAAAAAAAAGCCTCAATAATCTTCGATTATTGAGGCTTTTTTTTTATTAAAGACTAATTACTCTGAAGACTACTTAGCAATCCCAACTGCTCTTTTTTCACGAATCACAGTTACTTTTACTTGTCCAGGATAAGTCATATCCGTTTGTATTTTTTGTGAGATTTCGAAGGCCAATTCATCTGCACGTTTGTCCGATACTTTTGCACTTTCTACCATCACACGCACTTCTCTTCCTGCTTGAATTGCGAATGCAGTTTCTACGCCATCAAAATCAAGAGCTGTTCTTTCTAGGTCTTTAATTCTTTGGATATAAGATTCTACAACTTCTCTTCTTGCGCCTGGTCTCGCACCTGATATTGCATCACAAACTTGGATAATTGGAGAATACAGAGTAGTCATTTCCATTTCATCATGGTGAGCCCCAATAGCGTTTACAACATCTGGTTTTTCTCCATATTTCTCAGCCCATTTTGCTCCCAAGATTGCGTGTGGCAATTCTGGTTCGTCTTCGGGTACTTTTCCAATATCGTGTAACAATCCTGCTCTTTTAGCTACTTTAGGATTTAATCCTAATTCGCTTGCCATGGTAGCGCAAAGGTTGGCAACTTCTCTCGAGTGTTGCAGTAAGTTTTGTCCGTAAGACGAACGGTATTTCATTCTGCCAACTAGTTTTATAAGCTCTGGGTGAAGACCATGAATACCTAAGTCAATACAAGTTTTCTTTCCTGTATCAATGATTTCATCATCCAATGATTTTTTTGTTTTCTTTACGACCTCTTCAATTCTTGCCGGGTGTATTCTTCCGTCTGATACTAATTGGTGAAGCGCAAGTCTTGCTATCTCTCTTCTTATAGGGTCAAAGCAAGAGAGGATAATTGCTTCTGGTGTATCGTCAACAATTATTTCTACTCCAGTAGCAGCTTCTAATGCTCTAATGTTTCTTCCTTCTCTTCCAATAATTCTACCTTTCACTTCATCACTTGGGATATTGAAGATAGAAACAGAGTTCTCAACTGCTTTTTCAGTGGCAACTCTTTGTATCGACTGAATTACAATTTTCTT
>JBDMYC010000098.1:0-12467 GCA_039770535.1 Flavobacteriales bacterium | reverse complement strand
TAAATCTGTAAGAAACATCTCCGTAAATCCCCGTGTTTTGTGTTGGTCCTATTTCATCTTGAATAACAGATAATCCCACAGAAACTGCTTCGTATTTCAAAGGTGTGTGAATTGATATTGTCCCGGTTGTTGGAGCTCCATCAATGTTTACCCACTGCTGTCTTCCTAATAATGTAACACTTAATGCGTCTCTACTTCCTGCGTATGCTGCATTGACTGACAATGGATTGAACATGTACATAGAGTACTGAGCATCCTGCTGAGCGAACGAATTGCTACTATTAAAAACAGCTGCTGTGCATAACAATAATGACGTAGCTGCAAAGATTATCTTCTTCATAAGTTTGGTATTTCTTCCTTAATATCCTGCAAATATAGGCAGTATTTGACCTAACTATTAACAAGCCTCAGTTTATTATTGTTTAAAGTGCTCATTTCATTTATTAAGATGCTAAATATTCAATTTATTAGTTTAATTTTGGTCATGGAACATTGTGCAATAGCAGATTTTTCAGGATATAGCGTAATAAAATAGACCTCTAGTAAGATGATAGAATTAGAAGATAAACTGATCTCTGAAGAGATTTTTTCAAAGCAATTTGTTTGTGACTTATCTGCGTGCAAAGGAGCTTGCTGCGTAGAAGGAGATGCTGGTGCACCTCTTGAAAAAGAGGAGAAAGAAACAATTGAAAAAAACTTAACAAAGATAATTCCTTACATGCGTCAAATTGGAATTGATGCAGTCACTAATAGTGGAGTTTCATACAAAGATTTTGACGGAGAATTAGTCACTACTCTGGTCAATAACAAAGAGTGTGCTTTTGTTTATTTTGATGAAACAAACACAGCTAAATGCTCAATAGAAAAAGCTTACCGAAACAATGAAATTGACTTCATAAAACCTATTTCCTGTCATTTGTACCCTATTAGAATCAAGAAAC
This sequence comes from Flavobacteriales bacterium, assembly GCA_039770535.1. Lineage (GTDB taxonomy): Bacteria > Bacteroidota > Bacteroidia > Flavobacteriales_D > CAJJDF01 > CAJJDF01. The sequence goes on along the minus strand of JBDMYC010000098.1, from coordinate 11,526 downwards.
TCACCTATTATGATGCGTTAGATTATAATCAGTGGGACATTTGCAGCCCAGCTTGTGCTTGCGGAGAAGAATTGAACGTATCTGTATTTAGGTTTTTGAAAGATCCATTAGAAAGAAAATACGGAAAAGCATTCTACGAAAAATTAGTACTTATTGATAAAGAATTATCAAAATAATTTATAGTACTCCACTTTACTTATTGGCATAATGGACACATTTTTATAATAGTGGTGTAAGACTTCGCGATAAGAATGAGTTTTAGCCATTACAATTCCGCCCTCCTGACAGAGTCCAACTCCATGGCCATAGCCTTTTCCAATTAATACAATTTTATCTCCGACTTCATGGACAGAGAAAAAAGTCGATTTAAGCCTAAAGAAAGACCTGATTTTAACTAGTCTCACTTTATCCTTTCCAAAACGATAATATTCTTTTCTTTGATTTTGGTTAAAATCTAAATTACTAGCATTGATCGAACTAGCTGACTTGCCTGTTTTCTTAGCTAAAAACTGCACCCATCTGGTCTTTGAGAAAGTTCGTTTCCACTTTGCTTGGCTCGAATGAATACAAAAAGTATCTACAATACTCTCCATGCATTCTAGCTTTTTACTCCATACGAATTCTGTAGAAACTGTTTGTCCTCCACAATTGGAATGAAACAAAGTATTAATGTAAGAAATACTCGAATCCACAAGAACTTCTCCAGAAGTAGCTGTTACTGCTTGTGAAATTTCCTCTTTATCATTAATCCCATGATAAACCTGACAATGAGTATGATCACACAAATCAAAACCTTCTTTTTTGTGTTTCTGATGGTGCAAGGCATAAGTTCTGCTTATCACGGCTTGTACTTTGTAATATTCTAAGCTATACCCGTATCCTGCCTCCCCTTTGATTACTCCTTCCACATATTTATCAATATCGATTTCATTCACCACTTTCAATTTCCCATTGATTGAATAAAGAATAATGTTTCCCTGATATTTCCTTTTTTTCTTTCCATCACTGATTAAAAGACTATTTTCAAATACTCTAAAATCAAGCCTGAACCAAATCTTTTCACCCAAATACTTCCCATTAAAATAGGCTTTCACCTTGTCTTGGGCGGACACAAAAGATATTTTATCTTTTTTATTACTAATGATTCCGTAGGTTTCAGATTCTGAGTAAAATTCGAATCGTCCTATATTATAAAAAACATCTGCTTTCTTCAGGTCAGAACTCTCAAATAACCCAACTCTAATATCCTTAGCATTAATAAATAACACTTGAAAACATAAAAACAGTATGGCGAGAATTCTTTTCAATTTTATTGCATGTATTGGCTGATCAATGTAGCCGTTTTTTTGGAGGCACCTTCTCCTCCTAGTCTGGTTATTAGGTTAGTATAAGAATTTTTCATCTTTTCCCTTCCTGCTCCGTCAATTATTGTATTCAATTCTTGTGCCAAGCTTTCCGTGCTCAAATCATGTTGGATTAATTCCTTTACTATTTCTTTGTCCATAATCAAATTCACTAAAGAGATAAACTTAATTTTAACCAACTTTTTGGCAATGGCATAGGAAATGGGATTTGCCTTGTAGCAGACGACTTGAGGAACTTGAAATAAGGCCGTTTCAAGTGTTGCAGTACCTGAGGTAATTAAACCCGCATGACTATTCATCAGTAACGGATAAGTTTTCCCAAAAATCAAAGAAACTTGCTTACTCCCTTTTATATGTTCTGCATATATCTCGGGATTTTGAGATGGAGCACCTGCAATTACAAATTGATATGCAGGAAATTTTTCAACAACAGACAGCATTAGAGGCAGTTTGGTGTTTATCTCTTGATTTCTGCTTCCAGGTAATAATGCAATGATTGGCCTTTCGTCCAAATTATTGTTAGCTCTAAAATCTTCAAATTGATAGCTTTTTTTAAATTTACCTATTTCATCAAGCAATGGGTTTCCCACGAAATCTACGTGATAATTAAATTTTTCATAAAACGGCTTCTCGAATGGAAGAATTACAAAAAGGTGATCCACTACCTTCTTTATCTTCTTTACTCTTGATTGTTTCCAAGCCCAAACTTGGGGAGAAATATAAAAAAACACTTTGATTCCTTGATCGTGTAAAAACTCAGCTATCCTTAAATTAAAACCAGGGTAGTCTATCAAAATGACAGCATCTGGTTTATAATCTAGCAAATCTTTTTTACAAAACTTGATGTTACCAAGAATAGTCCTCAAATTCATTATCACTTCTGCAAAACCCATGAAAGCCAACTCCTTGTAGTGTTTCACAAGAGTCATTCCTTGTTCTTCCATTTTATCACCTCCCCATCCTCTAAAGGTTGCCGAAGCATCCAATTTTTTCATTTCACTGATAAGATTTGCGCCATGCATGTCTCCTGAGGCTTCTCCTGATATTATATAGTATTTCATGGTGCTAGGATTACTTATTGACGAAAAATTTTAAAACCAAAAATATGAACCAACCAAATGAAGCAATCATTATCCCTCTGGCTGGATAATCTTTGTCTTTTTTAAAATAGAAACGCATCAACAGTGCATTTAGTCCAATCCCAAATAATAAAGCTGAACTTACGACCTGATCGGTTATTGTTTTCTCAAAAACATAGAAAACTAGGTACAAAGCTCCGATAAATAATAAGGGAATTAACAATCCCTCCACTATTCCTTTAAAAATTTCTTTTATCATAATTGTAAAGATATTTCATTGATTAATAAAATATCTTGCATAGAAGGAAATTTGTAAACATGGAATTGTGCAAGAAGTAAGACAGATTCTAATTTTTAGTTCTGAAATTATGCATGTTGGTTGTGATAGAAAAACTGTGTGAATTTCCTGCTAAATGAAAATTTGAAATGCTGTAATTCAAATTAAATTTCTTGATTTTGAAAGCAATTCCTCCAGAAAATCCAATTAATCCAGTCTTTTCATTGAACTTTAATTCTTGTCTTCTTCGGTAGTTGTACCCTATTTGTATGTTAAAATTTTTACTCAGTACAAACTCAGTTCCAAACACAACATGACGCATTGCTTTGTCAAGAAAACTAGGCTCTTTAGGTGGCAATTCTTCGAATGTGTTAGGGTCAAATTCTTTTTTTACATTGGGGTCATCATAGGTTAAATCCCACACTTGTAAATTTGTAAAAGTCAAAGAAAAACGGAAAGGAGCATGCTTTAATTTCTTTGTTAATCCTAATTGAATTTCAAAAGGTAAACTTTCATTTTCTGTGTAAGAAGAGAATGAAAAGCCAATGTTCTTCATGACAAAACTAGCCGAAAACTCTTGTGAAGGCTTGTAATAATTAGCTGCTAAATCAATTGCAATTCCATTAGATGTGTATACATCATACAAGGATTGAAAAAATTTAAGATTTGCACCCACACTGAACAAGGAATCTATCTTTCTGCCATATCCAATAATCATTGCTAAATCATTTACAGCAAAATTTCCTTGGACAACTCCTGCCTCATCTGCTCTCACAAAATCTCCATAATTGGCATACATAATTGCCGCATTGAAGGTCCCAATGTTATCAAAATGTTTAGTATATGAAGTGAATCCGTAATTGATGTCGGATACATAGTTCATGTAATTTAGGGCTATAGAGCCCGATTTGGTTGAGTCCAGAAGGGCTGGATTTGACAAGTTTAGGTTTACATCATTGTCATAGATAGAGATGTTGTTTCCTCCAAGCGCTTGAATACGAGAGGAATTGGACAAGTCCAAAAATTGATAGGAATTAGTTCCTCCCAATTGTGAAAACAAATCACTGCTAACAAAAAGGATAGCTGCGAAAAAAAATAAGCTTAATGATTTGATAGAAATGGTCTTTGTTAAATTCAAATTTTCTTATCTTTTTGAGAACATTTCTGTGTTACGTGCTTTCTTAGTTACAAGCTCCGTCTACATAGTCAACACCTGCGCATTCTGCATAAGTTTTATTTGCATATGTTTTTTCATTACATCCACAAACTGGCTCGTATTCTGTTGTTGTATCACATCCTTGCTCAAAAAATTCTGTACAAGAATCCAAAGGTTTTTTGCAACTAGTTGATAACAAAACAGCTGCGAAGGCAACAGAGGCGATAAGTAAAATGTTCTTTTTCATAATTATGATATATTAACGGTCAATTTCTAGTTTTATTTCTCTTCCTTACATTTTCCTGCGACATAAGTCACATTACTGCAACCAGCATGGCAAGCATTGTGATAAGTTTTGTTATCACACCCACAAACTGGATCGTATTCCTGCGTGCAAACACAACTTTCTTCTGTATTAGGAACACAAGGCTCTACTTCTTTTACAACTTCCGTTTTGGATGTTTTGCAAGAAAAAAACAAACCAACTGCGAACAAAAAAATAGTTATACTCTGCTTCATTGAAACAAATATAACTATTTTTTACTATTTGACAACCTCAAAAAAATGCTTGCATTCAACAGGTTGTTGTTATTATTTTAAATCAAAGCTATATCAAGAACTTCCATCATGGAGTCAACATAATGGAATTCTAGTCCTACCAGATAAGCAGGTTTAATGTCTTCAATGTCTTTTTTGTTACTTTTACACAGTATTATTTCCTTGATTCCTGCTCTTTTAGCTGCCAAAATCTTTTCTTTAATTCCTCCTACTGGCAGTACTTTCCCTCTCAGTGTAATCTCGCCCGTCATGGCTAAATTTGATTTCACTTTTTTGTTCATAAAAATAGAAGTTAATGCAGTCAGAATAGTAATTCCTGCTGATGGCCCGTCTTTTGGAGTTGCTCCTTCTGGCACGTGAATATGCACATTATTCTTCTCAAACATCTCAGGCTCAATGCCAATCTTATTAGCGTTAGATTTGAGATATTCTAAAGCAATCACAGCACTTTCTTTCATCACATCACCCAAATTCCCTGTAAGTGTCAGCTTTTCTTTTCCTGGGGATAAACTTGTCTCAATGAACAAGATGTCTCCTCCATTTTGTGTCCATGCCAATCCTGTTACCACTCCAGGAATGTCATTCCCTTGGTATTTGTCTTTTGGATGAGCCGGCCCCAAAATTTTGGCCAATTCTTCTTGTTTAATTTCCACTGTATAGTTCTCGTTCATTGCCAATTGCTTAGCTCTATAACGCACAAGTTTAGAGATTCTTTTTTCTAATCCTCTCACTCCACTTTCGTTCGTGTAATTCTCCACAACCGATTCCAAAACGGCATCCCCTATTTCTATCGAACTTTCAGTTACACCAGTTTCCCTGATTTGCTTTGGCAATAAAAACTTGCGAGCAATCATTACTTTTTCTTCAATAGTATAACCATTTATCTCTATAATCTCCATCCTGTCTCGCAAGGCAGGCTGAATCGTATTCAAGCTATTTGCTGTTGCTACGAACATTACTTTAGACAAATCGTAGTCCAAATCCACAAAATTATCATTGAAGGTTGCATTTTGTTCTGGATCGAGTACTTCTAATAATGCTGATGAGGGATCTCCGTGAGAATCTCTTGTCAATTTATCGATTTCATCCAACACAAATACAGGATTTGAAGTCTTTACTTTTTTCAAATTCTGAAGAATTCTTCCTGGCATTGCGCCAATGTAAGTTTTTCTGTGTCCTCTTATTTCTGCTTCGTCTCTCAATCCACCAAGCGACATTCTCACGTATTTTCTTCCCATTGCTTCTGCAATCGATTTTCCCAAAGAGGTTTTTCCTACTCCCGGAGGTCCATAAAGGCAAAGAATTGGTGCTTTCATGTTCTTTTTCAGTTTTAAAACTGCTAAATGCTCAATGATTCGCTCTTTTACTTTGTCCAAACCAAAATGATCTCTATCCAAAATCTCTTGAGCTTTCTGTAAATCAAACTTATCTTTGGTTTTCTTTTTCCATGGCAAATCGGTTAGTAATTGCAAATAATTGAGCTGAACTGAATACTCTGCAGCCTGTGGATTCATTCTCTCCAACTTACTCAACTCTTTATAAAAAGTTTGGTTCACTTTTTTGCTCCATTTTTTCTTTTCAGCTTTTTTGCGCAAGTCCTCCACTTCTTGTTGAGCCGGATTATCGCCTAATTCTTCTTGGATTTGGCGCATTTGCTGTTGCAAAAAATAATCTCTTTGCTGCTTATCCAAATCTGTTCTCACTTTGGACTGAATGTCATTTTTCAGTTCCAATAACTGAAGCTCGTTTGTCAGGTTTTTCAATACCAATTTTGCACGTGAAGTCATGTCTACTTCTTCAAGCATTAGTTGTTTTTCGCTCACATCTGCATTGATATTAGACGAAATAAAATTGATCATGAAAGTAGGACTTTCAATGTTTTTGATTGCAAAAGAAGCTTCTGAAGGAATGGACGGAGATTCCTTTATTATTTTCAGAGCCAAATCTTTTAAAGAAGAAAATAGGGCGAAAAACTCCGGATCATTTTCATCTGGCTTGTCTTCGATAGTTGTTTTTACTCTTGCTTTCAAATAAGGATCTTCCTGAGTAAATTCTTCAATTTCAAATCTTCTTTTTCCCTGAATGATAACCGTGGTGCTTCCGTCAGGCATTTTTAAGTGTTTCAAAATTTGCCCAATTGTCCCCACTCTATTGATCTCAGAGGAATCTGGATCTTCAATTTTGTCGTCTTTTTGAGAAACTACTCCCAGTATTTTATTTCCTGCATAAGCATCTTTGATTAGCTTGATGGATTTGTCTCTCCCAACCGTAATTGGAATAACAACCCCTGGAAATAAGACATTATTCCTAAGTGAAAGGATAGGCATTTCATCAGGAAACTCTTCTTTATTCATCTCATTTTCATCTTCTACTGTAATCAAGGGAATAAATTCGCCTTCATCATTAGATTGAGCAAAATGAAATATATGTTCTTCGTGTGATTCGTTCATGTTTTTTAAGGTCATTATGACATACTCAAAGATAAAGCATATCCAAATAAGTATGTTAATTAATATGTTTTGATTTAAAAATACTGATAATCAGATTTTTAATTTTTGTCACTGTCTTTGTCTTCTTTTTAATTTCAAACTATGTGCCAAAGCACTTTTACGGAAATTATGTCGCATGTAGTTTGCTAAAAAGTGACTATATTTAGCACATGAAACAATTTTTGACTGTTGCTTTTGTATTAATCTGTTTTTTTAGTTTTTCTCAGAATTACATTCCTGGAACAACTTACTTTGGCAATGACAGTTTAATCGAATACAAATGCGGAAACTTACCCATCATTTTATCTGCTCCGCATGGCGGTTACGAAACTCCTTCGGCTCTTCCCGATAGAAACTGCCAAGGATGTGTGTATGTAAGAGATGTAAATACGCAAGAATTAACTCGCCAAATTGCTGCCTCTCTTATTTTCAAAACTGGCTGTTATCCGCACGTAATAATAAACAAATTGCGCAGAACAAAACTTGATGCGAACAGAGACATGACCGAAGCAACAGACAGTAATGCTGTGACTGAACCCTATTGGCATGAATACATGAATTTTGTTGATTCGGCAAAAAATAGAGTAAGTAAGCAATTTACCAAAGGTTTATTTTTGGATATCCACGGTCATGCACACACGATTTCACGGCTCGAACTGGGCTATTTACTTACTGGAACGGATTTAAGAAAAACTGACTCTGCACTTGATGCGGCTCCACTAAATGCCAAAAGTAGTATCTTGAATTTGACCTTTGCTAACCAAAATAATCTTTCTCCATCTCAGCTGGTAAGAGGATTGACAAGTTTTGGTGCATTAATCCAGAAAAGAGGATATCCAGCAGTCCCTTCAGATTCTGTTCCCACTCCCCTTTTGGGCGAACCCTATTTTTCTGGCGGATACAATACACGAAGATTCGGCTCTAGGATTGGCGGAACTATTGATGCTATTCAGATAGAACACAATTGGGATGCACATAGAACTTTTGCGCGAAGAGTGGAATATGCAGATAGCTTAGCAGAAACAATTTTGGAATACCTGGAAGAACATTATATAGCTAATTTTTCATCTAATTATTGTAGCTCACTTTCTTTGAATGAAAAACAAAAATCCTCACAGATTGTCGCCTACCCTAATCCAACTTCGGGACAAATAGTTTTAGATGGAATTTCATCCGATAACAAAATTGAACTGTTCACCACCACAGGAAAACTACTTTTGGTTGTTACAAACAGAAAATCAATCGACCTAAGTAATGTTGAAAAAGGAGTTTATTTCATAAGGATTTCGAGTAGTGAATTAGCCACAACACTCCGGGTTATTAAAAACTAAAGATAACAATGACTATTTTTCACAACCAAGATTTTGAAAACACAAACAGTTTAGAAAGAGCAGAATACACGGAATGTAGCTTTGTAAATTGTGACCTAAATGAGGTGCATCTTGCTAATTATTCGTTTACAGAGTGTAATTTTGTGAATTGCAATTTAAGTAATTCCAAATTTGACAATTCAAGTTTCAAAGAGGTGCAATTTATTAATTGCAAACTGATGGGAGTTAATTTTGATTCTGTAAATCCTTTTCTACTTAAGTTGAGATTTGAAAATTGCATTCTTTCATACGCTTCTTTCTACAAACTTAAAATTCCCAAGACAGATTTTATTTCCTGCCAGCTAGAACAAGTTGATTTTACTGAGACAAATCTATCTCAAAGTGTTTTTGAAAATTGTGAACTACGTTCTGCGATTTTCGACCAAACTAATCTGACAAAAGCAAACTTTGAAACTGCATATAATTATAGCATTCATCCTTCAGAAAACAACATAAAAAAAGCCAGCTTTTCGCAAGAAGGAATAGCTGGCTTGTTGGATTCTTTTGATATTGTTATTTCTCGATAATCATTCTTTTTGTCATCTTCACTCCTTCCACTTCAATCGTGTACAGGTAAATTCCTTTATTTAACAAAGAAGCATCAAATTTCAATTTGTTTTCTCCTTGGTCTGCTTTGAATTCTTTTGAATAAACTACTTTGCCTAATAAATTCATCACGTAAAATTTAGCATCTGCTTGCTTTGCCAAAGAAAAATTAATGTTAGTGTAAGTACTAAATGGGTTGGGTGCATTTTGTTTCAAAACGACTGATACGGGTTTTATGACCTCAATTCCTACTGGCGTAATGTTCAATTTGTATCCATTGATATCTCCTGTTCCTGTTTGTGCAAAAGGACCTCCTATTGTTGTCCCCTTTAGGGTAATCACAAGAGGAAAAACTCCTGTAACGGTTGGTGTTCCAATTATTCGCAAACAACCATAAGAACTTGCTGTCCAGCTGCATCCTGCATTGTCGCAATAAATACTGTCTGTTGAAGGCGAAAGTGAATCGAATAAAATTCCTGCTGGCAATCCTTTGATATCTATTAATTCTAAGGTGGCCAATTGAATAGCCGGCAAAGAAGGATCCAACTCATTGGCATACAAAGGCAATTTGAATGACAAAAAGGTATCGTACTGCACATTGATGTAAGCAGCCGGAAGGTTATCAGTAGTATCTGGCATGATTCCCCAAGTATCCGGGGAGATGTAAGCATCAAGTGCTGAAGTATTTACTATACAAGTTTGTGAAAAAACGAAACTAGAACTAGCAAGAAAAGTAAAAAGTAGAAATTTTTTCATAATAATTTTATTTCAAACACATCAAAAACTAAGCCAACAGCTTATCTGCGCTTTGCAAATCGTTAGTAATATTCAATATTTTATTCAACTGAGAAATTTCGATCAGTTTCACTACCATTTCTTGCATATTGCTGAGTACAAATTTTCCATTTGTCTCATTACATAATCTATTTCCTACCAGCAAAGCACTAAGACCAGAGGAATCACAATATTTTACATCAGTTAGATCTACCAAAAAACGATTTACTCCCTCTTTGCTTAATACCACAAACTCTGCTTTGAGCGCGGGCGAAAGAAAGCTGTCTAACTTTTCGGCATTAATTTTTAGTATCGTATAATTGTCTTTTCTCTCTTTGGTAATTTCCATGTACAAATTGTTGCAAATAATATGATTACAAGATAAGAAAAAAATTAAATTTTAATACTAAATTTTACCTGCGAGCAAATAAATCACAGCCATTCGGATTGCGACTCCGTTTTCTACTTGATTTAGGATGATAGAATTGTTGGAATCGGCTATTTCACTTGAGATTTCTACTCCCCTATTTATAGGTCCTGGGTGCATGATTACAATTTCTTTGCCCAATTCATCCAGTAATTCTTGAGTCAAGCCATATTGAAGCGAATATTCTTTCAATGAAGGAAAGTATTTCATTTCTTGTCTTTCGTGCTGGATGCGCAACATATTGGCAACATCACACCATTCCAGGGCTTTTCTGAAATCTGTCTCTACCTCTACTCCAAGGCTTTCTATGTGCTTGGGCATGAGCGTCAAAGGTCCGCAAACTTTCACATTTGCTCCCAGTTTTTGTAAGCAATGAATATTTGATATTGCCACACGCGAGTGCAGAATATCTCCCACAATTACTACATTTTTTCCTTTTACTTCGCCAAGTTTTTCTCTGATAGAATAGGCATCTAACAGAGCTTGCGTGGGATGTTCGTGAGTTCCATCTCCTGCATTAATAATCACAGAATCAATATGTTTGGAGAGAAAAACAGCTGCTCCCGGACTTGGGTGCCTCATCACAACCATATCCACTTTCATGGCTAGGATATTATTGACCGTGTCAATTAGTGTTTCTCCTTTTTTTACGCTAGAACTTGCTGCCGAGAAGTTTACCACATCTGCCGACAGTCTTTTCTCTGCTAGTTCAAACGAAAGTTTAGTTCTTGTCGAGTTTTCGAAAAACAAATTGGCAATAGTAATGTCTCTTAAAGTAGGCACTTTCTTGATTGGCCTATTGATAACGTCTTTGAAATTATCGGCTACTTGGAATATCATCTGAATGTCTTCAGCTGTGATGTCTTCAATTCCTAGTAAATGTTTTGTGCTTAGTGAATTCATTTTTTTACCAATATTACTTTGTCAGTTCCTTCTGTTTCGTTCCACATCACTTCCACTCTCTCGCTCGAGAGTGTATCAATATATTTCCCTACATAATTAGCTTCAATGGGCAAGTTTCTGCTAAATCTTCTGTCCACCAGCACCAAAAGCTCAATGGATTTTGGTCTTCCAAAAGTCATAAGGGCATCCATGGCCGCTCTTATTGTTCTCCCAGAAAATAGGACATCATCTACCAGTATAATTCGTTTGTTCTCGATAGAGAAATCTAGATTAGTGACACTAGGCAAAAGAGGTTTGTCTTTTCTTCTGAAATCATCTCGAAAAAAAGTGGTATCGATTGCTCCTGTTGTTACTTCTATTCCGCTTAGTTCTTTCAACTTTTGCTTCAATCTATTGGCTACAAAAATTCCTCTTGGTTGCACGCCTATTAGGATTGAGTCTTCGAATAAATTATGGTTTTCGATTAATTGTCTAGTTAATCGGGAAATAAGAATGTTGATTTCTGTCTTGTTGAGTATTTCTCTCTCTTTTAAAATCATTATTAGCGTTTGGGTTGCTAAGAGTAATTATCCATTTAATTACT
>JBDMYC010000097.1:0-6868 GCA_039770535.1 Flavobacteriales bacterium | reverse complement strand
GGCGTTTTTAGCAATCCCATCTTTTGAATCTATATATACTAATACTGACATAATTAAATAACTTTTGCTTCATTGTGTAATAAACTAACTAACTCATCCATGTTGTTTGGATCAATCATTTTTACTCCTGATTTAGCTGGAGGAATTTCATAATTGACTGTAGAAACTGTATTTTCTACTTCTGCCGGAGCAACAACATGAAGAGGCTTTGATCTTGCAGCCATAATTCCTCTCATGTTAGGAATTCTTTGCTCTGCCATTCCTTTTGCAGCACTTATTGTAAGCGGTAAATTGGCTTCCACCAACTCATCACCACCTTTTGCATCTCTTGTGATACTTGCTGTAGTTCCTGCTAATTCTAGTTTTGTTGCTAGAGAAATGTACGGAGTATCCAATAATTCGGCAACCATTCCGCCTACTTGTGCTCCATTGTAGCTAATAGTTTCTTTTCCTAAAAGAACCAAATCAAATGCTTTGTCTTTTGCATATTCTGCAATTTGCTTAGCAACATAAAAAGCATCTTTTGCTTCTCCGTCAATTCTCACAGCTTCGTCTGCTCCAATTGCTAGTGCTTTTCTTATGGTGGGATCGTCAGCTGCAGTTCCTACAGTAATTGTAGTAACTGAACCTCCGTTAGCTTCTTTTAATTCTATTCCTCTCACAAGCGCATACCACTCGTCATAAGGGTTTATGATATATTGAATTCCAGCTTCATCAAATTTAGTATTGTTCTCTGTAAAACTAATTTTTGATGTTGTATCTGGTGATTTACTAATACAAACTAGTATTTTCATAAGGTTAATTTTAATTGATTTATTTTATGTTCAAATTTAGGAATAATTTTAATAAAAGTAAAGGTATGCGTGCATAATAAAAACAAGGTGTAAAAATATCTTTTAAGTCTATTAAATAAAAAATAGTATTCCTATCTTTGAAATCAATTATTACAAAAATTACAACTGAGATATGAAAACAGTTCAATTTAGAGAAGCGCTTAGAGAAGCAATGAATGAAGAAATGAGAAAAGACAAAAGTGTCTTTTTACTAGGAGAGGAAGTTGCCGAATATAACGGAGCTTATAAAGTAAGTCAAGGAATGTTGGATGAGTTTGGTCCAGAAAGAGTAATAGATACACCAATTGCTGAACTTGGTTTTGCTGGAATAGCAGTAGGAGCAGCAATGAACGGATTGAGACCAATCGTAGAGTTTATGACTTGGAACTTTGCAATTCTTGCAGCCGATCAAATCATAAACAGTGCAGCAAAAATGTTGCAAATGAGTGGTGGTCAAATTAATGTGCCAATCGTATTTAGAGGAGGAAATGGAACTGCAGGGCAACTTGGAGCGACACACTCTCAAAGTTTTGAGGCAATGTATGCACACGTTCCAGGATTGAAAGTGTTAACACCTTCTAATCCTTATGATGCAAAAGGTTTATTAAAAGCAGCAATAAGAGATAACGATCCAGTATTACTAATGGAATCGGAAAAAATGTATGGAGACAAAGGAGAAATTCCTGAAGGAGAATACATTATTCCAATAGGAGTTGCAGATGTTAAAAGAAAAGGAGATGACGTAACAATCGTTTCTTTCGGTAAAATTATAAAAGAAGCTTACACAGCTGCTGATGAATTAGCAAAAGAAGGAATTTCTTGCGAAGTAATAGATTTAAGATCTATACGTCCTTTGGATTGGAATACAGTAATGAAATCAGTTAAGAAAACAAACAGATTAGTTGTGTTGGAAGAAAGTTGGCCAATGGCTTCTATCTCTTCTGAGATTGCATATTACGTTCAGAGATATGGTTTTGATTATTTGGATGCACCAGTAATGAGAGTTACTCAAGCAGATACTCCATTTGCATTTTCACCAACATTGATTGATGAGGCAATGCCAAACCCTAAAAGAGTGATTGATGCAGTGAAAGCTGTTCTTTATGTGAACTAGTTCTCGATACATTTTTATTTTTTGTTTCAAAAGAAAATAAAAACACTCGAACTGACGAATAAAATTATCGAAAGCCATTTACGGAAGTAGGTGGCTTTTTTTTTGTTTATTAATTTTAATGCTGAATCCAATTTTCGTATTTTTACAATACAATAAATAACCAAAAACAAATGACACTACAAGCTAACAATCCAGCATTAAAATCATGGGTAGAAATTTCAACAAATTCTGATTTTCCTATTCAGAATCTTCCTTTTGGAATTTTTAAAAAAGAAGGAGGGACACCAAGAGTTGGAGTTGCCATAGGTGATAAAGTTTTGGATTTAAAAGCTTTACACTCATTAGGATATTTAACAAGATTACAATTTACTATTGAAGATGTGAGCTCTAATGTGCTAAACACAATGATGCGTCACGGGAAGCAGGGGACAAGAGAATTGAGAAATAGAATTTCTGATTTATTGAATGCTGACAATGACGAATTACAAAAAAACGAACACCACTGTGAGCAAGTTCTTCACTCACAAAGTGATGTAGAAATGTTATTGCCAATGCATATTGGCGATTACACAGATTTTTATTCAAGTGAGCAACACGCATTTAATGTAGGTTGTTTGTTCCGTGATCCAAACAATGCATTATTGCCAAACTGGAAACACATACCAGTAGGATATCACGGAAGGTCGAGTTCTATTGTTCCATCTGGATTAGATTTTCACAGACCAAAAGGACAAAAGAAACCACCTACGGCTGAAGTTCCTGTGTTTGGACAAAGTAATTTATTAGATTTTGAATTGGAAACTGCTTTCTTTACTTACGAAGGAAAACCATTGGGAGGATCAATTTCTACTGAAGAAGCAGACGATTATATTTTTGGAATGACATTATTAAACGATTGGAGTGCCAGAGACATTCAAGGATGGGAATATGTGCCTCTTGGGCCTTTTCTAGGTAAGAATTTTGCTTCTCATATTTCTAGTTGGGTAGTTACGTTAGATGCTTTGGAGCCATTCAGAACTGCTGGTCCAGTTCAGAATCCTAAGGTTTTACCTTATTTGGAATATGCTGGAGACAAGCATGTTGACATTAATTTAGAAGTTTTAATTCAACCAGAAGGAAGTGAAGAAGTTTCAGTTTGTCAATCCAATTACAAGTTTATGTATTGGAATATGAATCAGCAATTGGCTCACCATTCTGTGAATGGATGTAATATAAGAACAGGAGATTGTATGGGCTCTGGAACAATATCTGGACCAGAAGAAGGTCAGTTTGGTTCTATGCTTGAGATTTCTTGGAAAGGAACAAAAACAGTTCCCATGAAAGACGGAACGGAAAGAAAATTCATAAACGATAACGATACAGTTATTATGAGAGGATATTCTGAAAAAGACGGAGTAAGAATTGGATTTGGAGAGGTGAAGGCTAAAGTGTTGCCGGCTACAAAGTAGAAAGTCGTAAGTCCCTAGTAATAAGTTTATAAACTATTACTAAGGACTAAATACTAATTACTAAAGATTATTTATATGTTTGGAGGAAACGGAATGATGAAAAAGTTGCAGGAAATGCAGCAGAAAGTAGAAGAAACAAAAGCTCGTCTTGATACAATTACTGTAGAAGGAAAAGCCAGTAATGGAAAAGTTTCTGTAATTATGACTGGGAATAGAAAAGTGAATTCTATATCTATCAATGAAGAATTAGCCAATTTGGAGAAAGAAGAATTAGAAGATTTGATTCTTATTGCTACGAATGATGCTTTGGAAAAAGCAGAAAGTGTAAACGAATCTGAAATGAAAGCTGCTTCTGCTGGAATGTTACCTGGGATGTAGTAGCAAGTTCCTGGTTAGCTGGTTACAAGTTTTGTTTGCTTTGCGGATTCTATGAAGACATTTCGACTCCGCTCAATGTGACTGATGAATAAAAATTTTGCAAATGTCAGTCTGAGCGGAGTCGAAGACTAACTCGAGAATTATACATTGCTGTTTGGGATTTTGTTTTTGTAATTTTTCTAAAAAAAAAGTGTGAACTTTTTTTGAAGTAGAGTGTACCGAAGGTAAACCACTTTATTATGAAAATAAAAATCAAGGAACCGTGTGATGCCGATTGGAATAAAATGAAGATTGGGATGATTTCTCGACATTGCGAATTGTGTGTGAAAAACGTAATGGATTTCACCAAAATGAGCCGAGAAGAAATTCTTATTTATCTTTTTAAAAACAATAATAAATCTACTTGTGCAAGAATGTATGGAGGTCAAATGGATTTTCATCACCAAGAATTAGAAGCTATAATAGAAGGAACAAGAAAACAAAAAGGCAATCTTCCTTTTGTTGTGATGTCTTTGGCTGCTTTGGCTTTGCTTTCTTGTGATTCTAATCCTATTATGGGCGAAATTGAAAATATTCCTCGTTCAGAGATTATAAAAGAATTAGATTCAATAGAACAAGCAAAACAAGATTCTTTGAGGCAAATAGAGATGGGCGGAATGGCTTTTGAACAACCTTTAAAACCAACTTGTTTACCAAAAAGTGGAGAAATTGAAATGATGACCGGAGAGATTATTGAAGTTCTCAGTCCTGATCCAGTAAAAATGGGTAAAATGATTGCAATTCCTCAGCCACCAGCAGAAAATACTATGAGAGAGCAAGAAATCATGGGTAATTTGGCACCACCTGAAATAGAAATTGGTAAAATAATAAAGCCAACTCATCAAGAAAAGATTTATGAAATTGTCGAAATAATGCCCGAGTTTGTGGGAGGGATGGACAGTTTGATGTCGTATTTATCTAAGAATATAAAGTATCCAAAGAAAGCACAAAATAAAGGAATAGAAGGAAGAGTTTTTGTTCAATTCATTGTGGAGAAGAATGGAAGTATCAAAGCAGCTGAGGTGATCAAAGGAATTGATAAGAGTTTAGATAAAGAGGCTCTGAGAGTGATTTCATCTATGCCAAATTGGTTGCCAGGAAAGAATAATGGAGAATTAGTGAGAACAAAATTTGTGATACCTGTGAAGTATCAACTGAAGTAATTAATGACTTAAATAGTGTTAATTCTTCTCATTCGATTTAAATTTTAGATTCATATTAAGAAATTACTTCTATATTTAAAGAAATCACTCTATCATGAACAGAAAAGAATTTATTATAAACTCGTCACTTGCAGCATTTGCAGTTGCGGTATCATCTTGCAAAAAAGATGAAGAGCCTAATACAGGAGGAGGAATAAAACCTGTAGAAGCTTGTTTAACAACAAGTGATATTTTGGGGCCTTTTTACAGAGCTGGAGCGCCTGATAGATATGATTTAACGTTTGCTGGATTAACAGGAAATGTCATAGAATTGAAAGGAAAAGTATTTAAAGAAGATTGTTCAACTGCTTTGGAAAATGCATTGGTAGAAGTTTGGCATTGCGACACAGATGGTGATTACGACAACACTTCTTCAGCTTTTCTTCATAGAGGAGTTAGAAATACGAACAGTGCTGGAGAATATGGTTTTAAAACAATTTTACCAGGAAAATACAAGAATGGAGCTTTGTACAGACCTTCGCACATTCATTTTAAGATAACACATCCTGATTCGGAGGATTTGGTTTCTCAAATTTATTTTCAGAATGATCCACATATTGAGGAGGATCCGTGGGCTTCTTCTGAGAATGCTGAAAGAAGAATTTTACCGATTACTCTCGAAGATATAAATGGAAATTTAGCCATAGAATTTGATATTTCTTTGAAGGATAATAGTTAATATTGTAGATGCTCAAACAAGAAATAAGAAAAGAATATCTTACTAAAAGAAAAGAACTAGAGTCTCAGTTTGTAAAAATTGAAAGTTTAAAAATATCTGATATTCTTTCTCAGAATTTTGATTTGAAAGAAAAAACAGTTCATTGCTTTATTCCTATTGCCAAAAATAACGAAGTAGATACTTGGTTATTAATTGATAGGATAATGGAGGATGGAAAAGTAGTTGTTCCCAAATCGAATTTTGAGGATAACTCTATGACTCACTTTTATTTCGAAAAAGACACCAAACTTGTATTAAATAACTACGATATTTTGGAGCCAGAAGGAGCAAACCCTTGTGAAATAAAAAACATTGATGTTGTTTTATTACCAATGTTGGCTGTTGATAAACAAGGATTTAGAGTAGGGTATGGAGGGGGTTTTTACGATAGATTTATAGAACAATTACCAGAAAAAACTCAGTTGATTGGGCTTTCTTTATTCGAACCTGTGGAGGAAATAAAAGATTTGAATACCTTTGACAAGAAAATGCAGATTTGCATTACACCCAAAGAAATCTATTATTTTGAATAAATCTAATTCTCCAATTACAGAATTACCAATCATGGAAACTTTCTATACCGTTCAGGGAGAAGGTTTTTATAGTGGTCGTGCAGCTTTTTTTATTCGTATTGCAGGTTGTGATGTCGGTTGCGTGTGGTGTGATGTCAAAGAAAGTTGGGACAGAAATGATCATGAAATTTTCAAAGTTTCGGATTTAATTACTCAAGTAAAAGAATCCAACACAGATTTTGTAGTTATTACTGGCGGAGAACCAGCTATGTATGATTTAACATTTTTGACTCAAGAATTACACAAATTAGAAGTAGAAATTGCCATAGAAACTTCTGGAGCTTATGAATTAGTGGGTGATTTTGACTGGATTTGTTTATCGCCAAAGAAATTCAAAAAGCCAGTTGATTCTGTGATAAAGCAAGCACAAGAATTAAAGATTGTAGTGTTTAACAAAAGTGATTTAGAGTGGGCGGAGAGCTATGCAGAGCAAGTTTCAGCTGATTGTAATTTATACTTACAAGCCGAGTGGGGAAAGAAAGAAAAAATGTATGATCTAATTCTAGATTACATTACAAGAAATACCCAATGGCGTATTTCTGTGCAGACTCATAAATACTTGGG
>JBDMYC010000096.1:0-5722 GCA_039770535.1 Flavobacteriales bacterium | reverse complement strand
TATTTTTTCTCTTGGGAAATGATTTCTACAGGAAAAAGAGATTTAAAAGCGCGATAGAATGGTTCGAAAAAGTAGATAAATACGACTTGACCAAAGAGGAAAAAACGCAATATTTTTTCAAATTGGGTTATAGCTATTTCAATAGAAAAGAATTTGCAAAAGCAAAGCAAGCGTTCTATGAAATAAAAGATCAGAAAGATTCTGATTATTACGGGCCAACACAATACTATTATTCTCATTTGTCATACCAAGATAAAAAGTACCAAACTGCTCTTGAGGGATTTAGCAACATAAAAGACAATCCTGGCTTTGCACCCATTGTACCTTACTACATCTCACAAATCTTATTCAAACAAGATAAATACAGTGAAGTAATCGAGTACATTCCAACTGCATTATCTGGAAAAGGAATCAAGCGTGAAGCTGAGATAAAAGGAATTTTAGGTTCTTCTTACTTCAAAACCAAAAAGTACAAAGAGGCTATTCCTTACCTGCAAGAATATTTCAGCAAGACTGCAAAGAAATCGATTGATGATTACTACCAATTAGGATATTCTTATTACAAAAACGAAGATTATAAAAACGCAATAAAATACCTTGGAAGAGTTGCTGCAAAGAAAACTGAAAGAGCCCAAGTTTGTAATTTCATTTTGGCCGAATGTTACGTAAAATCAGATAAAAAACAATTTGCAAAAGCTGCTTTCAAAAGAGCTTACGAGCTTGATTTTGACAAAAAATTGCAAGAAGATGCTCTCTTTGGTTATGCCAAAACGACCTATGAGTTGAGTTATAATCCTTATGATGAAGCAACAGAAATCTTTCATAAGTTCCTAGATGAATACCCTAGTTCAACAAAAAAAGAAGAAGTATATGAGTATTTATTGGATGTGTACACCACGACTAAAAACTACAAAGCTGCTCTTAATTCGATTAATAAAATAAAGGATAAGAATTACAAGATAAAGGAAGCCCACCAAAAACTTAGTTACAACAGGGCAACAGAATTATACTATAAGAAAGATTACGAGCAGGCGATTAGTTTTTACAAAGCCGTGAATACTTATCCCGTAAACACCAGTTTGACTTCGCAAAGTAAATTCTGGATTGCTGAAGCTCAATACAAACAACAAAAATACAAGGAAGCTATAAACGGCTACAATGCTTATAAATCTTTGCCTGGAGCAGTAAATTCTCCCCTAGCGAGCTTGGTGGATTACAACATTGGTTATGCTTATTTTGAACAAAAGAAATACGAACAAAGTATTACTGCTTTCAGAAACTACATCAAAACTGCTACTGATTTACCAAAAAAAAGTGATGCAAATTTGAGGCTGGGAGATTCGTATTTTCTGATGAAAAATGACGAAAAAGCAGTGAATTATTATCAAAATGCTATCGACTTGGACCAAGGAAATGTGGATTATGCTTTGTATCAAAAATCTGTGAGTAGCGGCTACAACAAAGATTACGAAGAGAAAGAAAGGTTATTGAACTTGTTATTGACTCAATATCCAAAATCTAAATACTCGACCAACACAGCATTTGAATTAGCGAATAATTACCGAATTCAGAACAAAAACGATAAAGCACTTGAATTGTACAAATCAATTGTGACTGGCCAAGAAGGAACTTATCAAGAAAGAAAATCTAGGTTGCAAATTGGAGGAATTCACCTGAGAAATGAAGACTACAGCTTGGCAGAGAAAAGCTTTGTCGATTTAGTAAAAAAATATCCTAAGTCTCAAGAAGGCGAAGCAGCAATCAGTGAGCTAGAAAAGTCTTATTTGGCACAAAATAAAATTGCTCAGTTTCCAGATTTATTAACTTCATTGGGAATAAAATACTCGCAATCAAAATTAGATTCTACACTTTGGTATCCTGCAAATCAAGCATATTTAAGTGGCGATTGCAACAATGCCAAAAATGGATTTACTGCTTACTTGAGTAAGATTGAGAAACCAACAAACTATGTCACTGCACATTTCTTTATTGCAGAGTGTAATTATTTAGATAAAGAATACGAAACAGCACTTTTCCATTATAACAAAGTGATAGAAAAAGATGAAAAGCATATGGTAGATGCTCTTTTCCATGCAGCAAATATCAACTACAGCCAAACCAAGGACAATGCAAAAGCCTATGAATTGTACACCAAACTGGAACTGATCAATACAGATGAATTGAAAATCCCTGTGATGAACAAAGGATTGATGCTGACACATTACAAGCTTAGCAACTATGCAAATGCAATTATCTACGCAGAAAAAGTATTGCTAGATCAACAATTATCGAATGGACAAAGAGAGGAGGCACTGATGATTAATGCCAACTCAAACTATGAACTTGGTAATAATAGCCAAGCAGAAATGGCCTACAAAAAAGTAGTAGCACTCTCTACAGATATCGATAAAGCGGAAGCAGGATACAAATTGTGTGAGATAACTTTCAAAGATGGAGAATACAAGCAAACAGAGGCAGAAGTATTTAGTTATTTGAAACAAAAACCTTCGTACGATTACTGGTTGGCAAAAGGATATATTTTACTAGCAGATGCATACGTAAAACTGGAGGATAACTTTCAGGCAAAAGCTACCTTGCAAAGTGTAATAGATTATTACAAAAAAGAAGAAGACGGCATCAAAACTATTGCACAGACAAAACTGGATGCAATTATTGCTGCAGAAGAAAGTAAAGACAATCAAGACGAGGAGATCATTGAGATTGAACCCATAGATGGCAACTAATTATTGAGCGTCTAGAAAAAGAAGAAAGCAACCTAGCAAGATTGATAAAATTTTGCTTAGTAAAGTGAAAAGAGAATGAAAAATATAAAACACATAACACTATTTTTGGCATTTGTGATGGCTTTCCTTAACGGGTTTAGCCAGAACGACACCATTATCGAAACGGATGCAGTGGGAACTGGAGACAGATTGATAAAGCCAACAAAAAAGAGACCTTTGACTCCAATCTTGATCGAAGACACAACAAAATCTCAGATCAAATCAAAGTTTTTATTTTACGAATACAAAGCAAGTTCCGAATTTCAACTGCAACCTATTTCGGCTGCTAAGCTGAAAATTATTGACCCTTTGAACAAACTAAAAAGAGGTTATGTGAAAGGAGGAATTGGGATGTATACGACTCCTTTGGTAGAAGTTTACTACAATTCTTTGAGGTCGAAAAACAGTAGTTGGGGAATTCATGGAAAACACCTTTCTTCCAATTCATCTATAAAAGAAACTGGATTTAGTGGGCTGAGCGAAAATAAAGCCAATGCTTTTTACACGCATTACGCCAAAAAATATGCACTCACAGGAGAAATAGATTACCTGCGAAGTGGTATGCACTTTTATGGATTTAACCCAGAAGATACTGCCATTGACAAAGTGGACACCAGACAGGTTTTCAACTCGATTGGTGGAAAAATAAAAATTGCAAGTTTTGATACCGATACAGGAGAGCTGAACTACGAAGGGAGTTTAGCTTACAACAATTACTCTGATCGCTATGACGCTTCCGAAAATAATATAGCTTTGGCTGTGAACGCCAAGAAAATGGTGAACAGTGAGATTTACGGAGTCGATTTTGGAGTCGATTTCAACACTTATTCCAGTCTTCCAATTGATCCCGTCCACAATGGTGGAGTTGTTCCTCTCCCTGGTCCAAAAACAGCTGTAACAGTCAACAACACCATTATCAAAGTAATGCCAAATATTACTACCTCTGGCAAAAGATGGTACGCAAGAGTAGGATTGGGAATTTTTGCCGACATCAATGACAAAACTAGTTTCCATTTTTACCCAAATGCAGAAGCAAAATACAGTTTCCACGATATTTTTGTTCCTTACATTGGTATAAATGGTGGATTGGAAAGAAACTCTTTCCGTTCGTTAACCACAGAAAATCCATTTTTGCTGTCACAAGTTCGCTTGCAAAATACGAATACTCGTTACAATATTTATGCAGGAGTTAGAGGCAGTATTTCTAACACCATTTCTTTCAATGCACAAGTGGCAAGAAGAAGTGTTTATGGAAATTCTTTGTTTGTAAACGACACCACATATTCCAATCAAAATAAAATGTTTGTCGTTTATGACTCTATGGATGTGACAGAATTGAGCGCACAAATCATGTACGACCAAACTGATAAATTTCGAGTTTACTTGAACGGAAAGTATAGCATATTTTCTCCCCTGAACCAAGATTATGTGTGGAATACGCCAGCTCTCGACATTACCTTGGGAGGGATTTATGACTTAGCAGACAAAATTATGGTACGTGCCGACATCTTTTTTATGGGAAATAGAAAGGCAAAATCACTGACCTTTGTGGATGGAGCAGAGCTGAATAACGATAATTCCTATACTGTGGATCTGAAACCGATTGTCGATTTTAACATTGGATTTGAATACCGCTACAGTAAAATAGTATCTGCTTTTCTTAATTTCAATAATATAGTAAGCAGAAAATACCAACAATTCTATTTATATCCAGTGCAAGGAATAAATATTATGGGTGGAGCGACTTTGAGGTTTTAAGCCGAGTTCTTAATCAAAAATCTCATCTCCGAGTTCTGCCTCAATTTCTGTAGGCACTAAATCTGCAGGAGTTTCATCTTTGCTGTCAAACAAATCCGGAAAGGACAATAAAATTACTACAGCTGCAATCAAAATTAATACAACTGCGAGAATAAACTTTTTCGACTTTTTCATTTGTGTGGATGTAGATTTCTAAGTCTAAATATAAAAATTTATTCTTTAATCTCGAAAACATCTTTTTCAAATTCTATCCAGTCCAAATAGAATAGTTAACTTTGTAAAACAATCTTGCAATGAAAAAACTAAAAGATTCCTGGGAAGAAATAAAGCCTTACTTTACAGACGTTTGGCAATACCTCTTGCTCATTATCATCTTTATTATTGCAGCACTATTTGTTCTATAAAATTCGACAAAAAAAATGATTTCAGTAAAAAAATTCACTTTCAACCCATTTCAAGAGAACACCTATGTTCTTTTTGATGAAACTAAAGAATGTGTCATTATTGACCCAGGATGTTACGAGGAATACGAACAAGAAGAGCTTGTAAATTTCATAGAAATTAACGAACTTAAACCTGTAAAACTAATTTCTACGCACAGCCATATTGATCATGTGTTGGGAAATAAATTTGTGATGGAAACTTTTGAAGTAGATTTACACATCCACAAATTGGACCTTGAAACCTTGTTGGCAGCAGATATTTCTGCCTCAAAATATGGAATCTTGAAATTCCAGCCGTGTGAAACTCCCACTCATTTTTTTGAAGAAGGAGATAAAATCACTTTTGGAAACTCAACTTTAGACATTCTTTTTGTTCCGGGTCATGCTCCAGGTCATGTGGCTTTTGTTGCACAAGAAGAGAAATTTGTAATCAATGGCGACTGCTTGTTTTATGGAAGCGTAGGTCGAGTAGATTTGCCAGGTGGAGATGCTGCCACTTTGGTTCACAGTATAAAATCAAAATTATTTACCTTGTCAGATGAGTTTGTGGTATATTGTGGACACGGTCCCGAAACCACCATTGGCTTTGAAAAACAAAACAACAGGTATTTACAGTAATTAAAGAAGAGGAAACTGGATGATAGAAAAGAATAAAAAAGTGCAATATACAGCCGAAAAAGCTGTGATAATTGGTGTAATTACTCAACAACAATCCATTGATGATGTAAAAGAATATTT
>JBDMYC010000095.1:0-4697 GCA_039770535.1 Flavobacteriales bacterium | reverse complement strand
GAACTAATTCCAATGAGTTGGAAGTCGTACTCAAAATCTGCTAAAAGGACCGTTTTGCTCATTGTAATCATAAATTTACAAAATATAACTCCAAAAATAGATGCTGCCAAAGATTTGAAGTCTTTATCTTACACGAAGATAGAAAGTAGTTTGGAGTTTTTGTCGTAATTTTACCAAATGGAAGAATTTTTAAAAGAAATGATTGAGGAATTGACTTTTGAGACAGTTGCAAAAGATGAATCACTGATAGAGTCGGGAATTTTAGACTCAATCACAGTTGTTGATTTAGCAGTTTCTATCGAAAACGAAGTGGGAGTCTCAATACCTTTTAACGAAATAAAACCCGAAAATTTTGAGACCATTGAAATTATTATGGATTATGTTGAATCTTTGAAATCTTAGTGATGAAAAAGCTAGTTTGGTATCATATTTTGCCGTTAATTTTTGCTTGCTTCACTTTATGGTTTTTGTACCATCCATTGCTCAATTTATATGAAACCAACTCTCAACCAACCTCTGTTTCTTCAAAGCATTTAAAAGAAGAGGTTCGCTTTTTGACAAACTATCAGAATAATGTAGAAAACGAACTTTACGTTGCCAGAAGTTTACTTAGAAAAAATCAGCTAACCATTTTTGGATCATCGGAGTTATCTGGTGGAAAAAGACCCGGGCTCGCCAATAATTTTTTGCCAGATAGTCTCGGGATTCCGGTACTTGCAATAGGTCATGGATATCATGAACTATTTGCAATTTACTGCGAGTTGCTTTATTTCCGGCCCTACCTTCAGGGCTCCAAGATTCATATTGTTTTGAGTCCGGGCTGGTTTGAGGATGGAAAAGGAACTTTGCCTCAATCGTTTTTAGAATACGTCCCTCCGCATTTTATTACTCGAATTATTAACGATTCTTCAATTTCATCTTATCACACCAATTATTTATCCAAAACCTACTCTACATACTACCGATCTGAACTAGGCGGAAAAAGATTGGAGTACAAATACTTGGGAGCCAAAGAACGGCATATCCCTGGCGCTGAGAAAATCAAAAACTCACTAAAACCTAAACATAAATTGGTTGTAATTGAGGATAAAAAAGATTTGAAAATAAACCCATATCCCAATTGGGAAAAATGGCTGAATACTTCCCTTGACAATTCGCTTAAACCTCTGAATAAGTATCACATCGACTCTAGTTATTTCGAGCGTTATGTGTCAGACAAGAACGGAAATCTAAAAGTTATCACTGTGGATCCTGTTCCCAGCACAAACAACGATGAATTATCGGACTTAAAACAGGTATTACAATTAATGAAAGAAAACAATTGTGAGGTTAGCTTTGTGATGCAGCCACTTCATCCTCAGCACTATAATAGCTTATCCGAATACGAACCTATCATGGATAGCATTGACGCTTTGATGGCTGAGTTTGGCCATACCGATAACTATTTGAATTTATTCGTAACAAACAACAACGAATACGAACCAGGAATTTTGTCCGATGTAATGCACTTTAGTGACTACGGTTGGATGAAAGTAAATCAATTTTTATATGAAAGACATTTCAAAAAATAAAATTTTTATCAATTACTTGTTGTACACTCTTTTGCTTTTGGGGATAGTCCTTTTTACCATTTTTCCAATTAAAAGCCAATTAAAACCAGAGACGCAAGAGACATTAACGGGCGCAGAATTCGTTTACCAACAATTTTAAGCTATGCTTCCTTTTTCATCTTTCGACTTCTTTTATTTTGTGCTTTTTGCCGTTTCTCTAGTTTTGATTTGGAAATCACTATTGAGTACTTTAGTATCCTATAGAATTATCGTTTTTGCCATTTCTATTTCATTTTTAATTCTATATCCAAGTCCTATCCAGCTTCTTGGATTTGCCGTATACAGCTATGCGGTATTGTATATAAGTGTCACCTATCTCAAAAGTCAGAAAAAACTCTTGATGACTCTTGCGACAATTGGGCCAATGTTCATGATGAAATTGGAAATAAACAACTCTATTTTTCAGTTTGCAGGGCTGTCATACATTACCTTTAGAACGGTACAAACAGTTGTAGACACGAACTCCAAAAAGGAATTAATTGGGCTGATAGATTTTATGTCTTTTGTGCTGTTTACACCTACTCTTTTGATTGGTCCGATTGATCGATCCGACCGATTTTTAAAAAACCTAAACGACTCTAGTAGCATTAGTATTACCCGATTTGTTTCTGGGCTAGACTTTTTACTAAAGGGGCTTTTATACAAGTTCGTCTTTGCCGCTCTGGTAAGTGATTTCTGGCTAGAAGAAATTACAACTCAATCATTTTGGGGGCACGTAAATTATATGTATGCTTATACGCTCTATTTATTTTTTGACTTCGCAGGTTACTCAGCCCTAGCGGTAGGTTTTGGAAAATGCCTAGGAATAGATGTTCCTATCAATTTCAATAAGCCTTTTTTAGCCCAAAACCCAAGCGATTTTTGGAAAAGATGGCACAAATCATTGGGAGATTGGCTGAGGGATTTTTTCTTTCGTCCTATTTACAAGGAGCTTAGTTCAAAAAAACTAGTGAAATCAATGGTTGTTCGTCAAAACATTGCGCTATTTTCTACTTTTTTCTTGATGGGTTGTTGGAATGGGTTTCAACTGCATTACATAGCAAGTGGTGCTCTTTTTGGCTTATATTCGGTGGTTCACAATAGTTATGTTTATCAATGTAAAAAGAAAAAAAGAGATGTGATTTTTGGTGAAATAAATCTTAAAATCGTGAGAGTTATTTCGATTGTCATTATGATTCAACTTTCTTGTTTTTCTATTTATATATTCAGCGGAAAATTATTCTAAACTATGTATTTCAATTTCCAATCATGTCAGTTCGAAGAGAAAACTACTCGCCCAAATAAATTAGCCCTAATCGGTTCTGATGGAGAAAAAAGTTGGAACGAAGTGTCACAGCTCGTTGGACAAATAACTCAAGCAATTGAGTCTTTGTCCTTAAAAAAAGGCTATCCCATTTTCATATACGGACATAAAGAAACTGCCTTTCCTATTTCTATTTTGGCTTGTCTTTCTGCAAATCATCCCTTTGTTCCTATAGATAAACTATATCCCACTGAACGCATTAATGAAATTCAAGAAGAGACTAACTCTTCAGTTTTTATAGATTGTACAGGCACTTTATCAGGCAAAAACAAGACCTTCATACAAGTTATTGGGGATAAAGTTATTGTTGAGAATGGCGAAATTAGAGAATCTTGGGTCCCTGTTTATGACCAAAATCCATTGGCTTACATTCTTTTTACTTCGGGAAGTACAGGTAAACCAAAAGGAGTCTTAATAAGGCAAAGCTCAATTTTAGATCTTGTTAAGTGGGTTAAATCTGATGCCTTTAGAATGAGCGAACAGGATGTGTTTGTGAATCAATCTCCCTTTTCTTTTGATGTTTCGCTTTTCGATACTTTTGCCTCTTTTACCTATGGAGCTTCTATGATTTTGGTCTCACAAGAGTTGAGCAAAAATAGTGATGAGTTTTTCAAAGTACTTAGAAACTATAAAGCAACATTCTGGACCTCAACACCTGCCTTTATTTACATGTATTTACGTGAGTCTTGGTTCAATTCTTTTTCGCTCAAACACTTGAGGTCTTTTGTTTTTGCAGGAGAACCATTGCCTATAAGCACCTGCGAATCTTTGTATGACAATTTTTCTAATCCCAATATCTACAATGCTTATGGGCCAACCGAAGCCACTGTGATTACCACATTACTAAAAGTAGAAAAAGAATTGTTTTCAAGTTCATCGAGCTTGCCGATTGGATATTCTAAGCCAGAATCCAAAATGATTACCGAGAAAAGTGAGGCTACTCGTAAAACCCCCTCTGAATTAATCATTATTGGAGAAAATGTAGCCGAAGGCTATTTAAACAGACCTGAAGAAACAAAAGAAAAGTTCTTTCAAATTGATGGCAAAAAAGCCTACAAAACCGGAGATTTAGGGTTTATTGAAGAAGGGTTAATTTACTGTTTGGGTAGGAACGACAACCAAATAAAACTGAACGGATACAGAATTGAATTGGACGAAATAAACGAAAAACTATTGGGTTACCCATTTATAAATGAATCTCGTACCATAGGACTCAAAAGACAAGATAAAGTCGTTAGGATAGTTTGCATGATTCAATCCGATGAAGTTTTGGATATGGCTTCATTGAAAGAGAATTTACTTCTTGTTTTACCTCATTACATGGTTCCCTCCGATTTTTTACAAATCAATGCATTTCCCACAAATCAAAGTGGAAAAATTGACTGAGCAAGTCTTCAGGACTTTTACCTATCTGAAAAAAAAGCACAAAAAAAATAAGCTAAGAGAAAACTCTTAGCTTATTACTAATCCATTTATGCAGAACAACTAGTTTCTTCCAGCTCTTTTTCTTTCAGCTTCTTTCAATAAGATTTTTCTCAATCTTAAACTCACTGGAGTCACTTCTACGTATTCATCTTCTTGTATGTACTCCAAAGCTTCCTCTAATGAAAACTTGATAGGTGGAGCCAATTTTACTTTGTCATCGGCACCTGAAGAACGCATGTTCGACATTTTCTTTGTTTTTGTTACGTTCACTGTCAAGTCATTATCTCTTGAGTTTTCTCCAATAACTTGTCCTTCGTAAATTTCCTCGTTTGGCGCAACAAAGAACTTCCCTCTGTCTT
>JBDMYC010000094.1:0-7747 GCA_039770535.1 Flavobacteriales bacterium | reverse complement strand
TCTAAGAAAATTGTGTTTCGTGTACCAAATTGGTTAAAGCTTGAATTGTTAGAAATGAACTTTGAAGGATTTGACATTGTAAAGGAAAGTAAAAAAGAAGGTGAAGAAACTGTGATCACTTATACTATGGATAATTTGAAGCCTGTCCAGAATAAGAAATTAGGGTCTAGTTATTCTACTTCTTTACCTCATATCCTTATTTTGGCAAAAGAGTTTAAAGATGGAGCTAGCGCAGTCTCTATTCTTAACTCTACACAAGATCTTTATAATTGGTACCATAATTTAACAACTGAGGTAAATAACAAAACAAGTGATTTCGAACCGCAGGTGAAAGAGCTTACTACTGGAGTTGCAGATAAAGAACAACAAGTTAAAAATATATTTTATTGGGTTCAAGATAATATTCGTTATATCGCATACGAAGATGGGATAATGGGTTTCAAACCAGCAACAGCTCAGGAGGTTTACAACAACAAATTTGGAGATTGCAAGGGAATGGCTAATTTGACTTGCGAAATGCTTAAGAGCGCAGGATTTGACGCAAGATTAACCTGGATCGGTACGAGAAGTATTCCTTACAATTACAACACACCTTGTTTTGCAGTGGATAATCATATGATTACAACTTTGTACTTAAACGGGAAACCTTATTACCTTGATGCCACAGAAAAAGGTGTTCAGTTTGGCGAGTATGCGCACAGAATTCAAGGACAGGATGTAATGATAGAAGATGGAAATGATTTCATTATTGATACGATTCCAGATGCTAGTTACGACAAAAATGGAGTGGTAACAAAAATAAACCTTGTGTTTGAAGGACAAATTCTTAGTGGGAAAGGGACGGAAAAATATAAAGGAGAAGAAAGAAAGAATTTGTATTCTGCCATGAAAGATGTGACTAATAAGGATTTCGAAAAGTTCATTAACCGAGTTGTGTTTTCGGGAAACAAAAATATTGAATTAGTAAACTATACGGGAGATAAAGCAGAGCAAAGAGAAGATAAAATAGAATTTGATTTTGAGTTGAACCTGCTGAATCAGATTACTGAAGTGGGTAATGAATTATATATGAATACTGACTATGACAAGAGTTTTTCTTCGTTAGAAGTGGATAAGGACCGAGTAAATGACCTTGATTTCAAAAGGAAAATAAACATCAATAAGGAGACAAGAATTAAGATGCCTGCCGGATTTTCAGTAGATTATTTGCCTGAATTAGTGGATGTGACAGACGAAGAATTCTCTATGAAACTCTCATACATTCATGACAAAACGAGGAATGAATTGGTTTACAGGAAGCAGATTGTTGTAAATAATGGACAAGTGAAAGCAGAGAAAATTGAGAAATGGAATCAAGGAATCAAGGAATTAAATGAGTTTTACAACAATCAAATCATATTAAAAAAATGAAAAAAATAAAGTACATATTAGTTCTACTAATGACATTATTATTAGTAGATGGAATTTCACAAAGGGAATCACGAAGAGAGAGAAAAAAGGACGAGCAAACTAAGTTTATTTTTGGAGATAATGATCCAGATTTTGATGTTACGACAGCTCCAGCAGAGTGGAAAGACGAGCCGATAGTTGTTCTTTGCCAGAAGTTCAGTTATTACTATAACAAAACTATGAATGGGATGGTTTTGGATCAGATTTTCAGAAAAAGACTGAAACTGAATAAGCAAAGTGCCATTGAAGAGTATTCTGTTTTTTACTTCAGTAACTCAAAGGAATTTGACTTGAAAGTAGTGAAAGCAGATGGAAGCGAAGAAAGAATTGATTTGGATAAAGCCGTAGAAGTAGGAGTAAACGAAGTGCCTGATTTTTATAGAAATAGTTCTACAGTGACTTACCAAAAAATAGCGATTCCAAATTTAGTGGAAGGAGATATTTTGGATTATTATTTTAAGTATTCTGGAGTTGACCCAAACAAAGATTGGTACTACGGGCCAAGGTATCAGTTTACTTTTGCAGGACAATTTCCTATTTTGAAACAAAAGTTTTTCTATAACATGGAGAAGGGATTCAAGATGATGTTTAGGACTTTTAATTCGGATATCAAACTTGTAGATGAAGGAATTGGGACAAACAATTTAGGTAATATCGACAAGAAAACAAAGGTGTTTACTTTTGAAACAGGAAAAATAGACAAGTTAAAAAACGAATATTGGATTAACCGATACGATACAGAGCCTTATGTTAAAATGAGAGTTTTATATTTTAAAGGTAAAAAATCAATTGCTGAAAATTTATTGGACCCAAATGAAGATTTTATTACCACTAGAGAACCAACAAAAGATGAAATAATAGCTGCTGGTGCCAATTTATATAATGGCGGTACAACTGGAGTTTTAGAGGGAGCAGTGGTGAGGATAAGAAAAGAGTACAAGAAGAACAAGAAAAATTTGGCTAACGATACCGAACGAACTATTTTCCTTTATGAATTGGCAAGAAAAGAAAGTTTTAGTACAATGTCGCTCTACTATCCGGGAATGAGACAGAGACTTGCTTCTAATGAAGAATTTTTCTTCCCTGAGAGTATGTTTCTATGGATAATGAGATCTAGTTTGAAATTTGCAGATGTTCCTTACAAACTAATTTTAGGAACTAGTAACAAGGGGAAAGGCTTTACAGATGTGGCTTTTCCAAATGAGCTATATGCAGGAATTTCTGTGCAAGGAATAGCTTATTTTCCTTTTACAAATTTCGCAGACATTAATAGAATTCCAGTAAACATATTGAATTCAGAGTGTGTTGAATTAGATCCAGAAAATCCAGGAAAGTACACTGAGATGAAGTTTACAACCGACCATAAAAAGAATCGTGCAGCACACATATTGGAACTAGAAATTTCTGATGATTTTGAAGAAATAGCAGTGAAGCATAATAATGTGTATGAAGGATACATGAAGGCGGGAAGGAGCAGATATGTATTGAACGGCAGTGATCATATTGTGCCACCAGTAGAAGCTGTGCAAAGAAAAACTAGAAATGCTGAAAAACTAGCAGAGAGAGCAAGAAAGAAAGCAGAATTAGATAAAGAACGTACAGAAAGAGAAAATAAACTACTGAAGTCTTATTACGAAGGTGACTACGAAATAAAACAATACAATGGATTTACCTTAGAGAGTTCTGGTTCTTTCGCAGAGAATCCTAAATTAATATTTGAAGAGGATTATGTAATTGAGAAACTAATTTCAAGAGCGGGAAGAAATTACGTTTTTCAGATTGGTAAATTGATTGGGTCTCAGTTTGAACTTGAGAAGGAAGATAAAACAAGAACTTATGACATTGCCATGGATTATGCAAAATCATATTCTTATGAATTCACAATTACGTTACCAGAAGGATATTATATGGATGGAATTGAGAATTTGAATACAAGTACTGTAAGCGAATTTGGAGCGTTTTACTCTACGGCTGAGCTGAAAGATGGTAAAGTAATTTTGAAAACAAATAAAGAATACAGAAAAGCGAATGCTAAGAAAGAAAACTGGAATGACTATGTTGCATTCTTGGAAGAGGCTTATAACTTCTCCCAGAAAAAAGTTGTAATTAAGAAGAAATAGCTTTTACAGAAATGGCAATAAAAAAGCCTCAAGAATTCTATTCTTGAGGCTTTTTTATTGAGAATTTTTTGTGTCAACTATTGCTCAGTTATAAGGTATTCCGACCCATCTTTATCAATAGTTAGTAATAGCAAATCGTTAGTTTCTGTTCTATCGATTGTACCAGTGTAAGTTTTTCTAGTTCCAGAAGAAATTCCTGTAACATATAATGTGTAAGCAGGATTTACATTTCCAGAGAAATAATCATATTCAATTCCATAAACTCCATTTGTGTATGAATTTGTAATAGATAGAGATTCAAAAGAGTTAAGATTATCAGAATCAGCTATTGGTGTTGACCCTTTTGTTAGAATAAGATCTAAATCAACATCAGAAAGTGCTTGTGAGCTACTTCCTCCTGTGTTCCATTCCAGTTCAATTCTTAACCCATCAGTATCTGTAATTTGCCTCTCTGATAAACCATCTTTATTACAAGACATAATAACTGCCATACCTGTTACTGCCGCTAATATTGCTAATTTTAATTTCATATTTTTTTGTTGTTAATTTTTCACGAAGATAGATTGAAAAAGTTTATTTTTTTCCAAATAATATCATTCTTTTCATATTCGGCAACTTCTGTTGACGTTGGCGGATTAAGAAATCCTTCCCCAATTCGGTTTCTTCTTAATCAACTCCGCCAATCTTTGGCGAATGAGGTAATGCTCCTGCAAAGTAAGGTCTGGATCTTTTTTTAGCAGCTCAGAGGCATAGTTTCTTGCAGCAATAACTATTCTGTTGTCTTTGAGTAAATCGCCAAGCTTGAGGTCTAAAATACCGCTTTGCTGAGTTCCCATCAAATCGCCAGGCCCTCTTAGTTTCAAATCTTCTTCTGCAATCTCAAATCCATCTGTGGTTCGCACCATAGTTTCAATTCTAGTCTTCGCAGTAGGTGATAATTTGTAATCCGTCATCAGTACACAATAAGATTTTTCAGCTCCTCTGCCCACACGACCTCTCAATTGGTGTAATTGAGACAAACCAAATTTATTAGCACTTTCTATTATCATAACAGTCGCATTTGGCACATTTACACCCACTTCTATCACAGTAGTTGCTACCATAATTTGAGTATGACCTTGGGCAAATTGTTGCATTTCATATTCTTTGTCTTTGGCTTTCATTTTACCATGAACGATACTCAATTTGTATTGTGGCAATGGAAATCTCCTTACAATGCTTTCGTAACCATCCATTAAATCTTTAAAATCCAGATGTTTTGATTCCTCAATTAAAGGATATACGATATAAATTTGTCTTCCTAAGGCAATTTGCTTTTCCATGAATCCAAATACAAACAGCCTGTCTTTGTCATATTTATGAGAGGTTGATATTTCTATTCGTCCTGGTGGTAATTCATCAATAACCGAGATGTCTAGATCTCCATACACGGTCATAGCAAGAGTTCTTGGAATTGGAGTAGCAGTCATGACCAAAACATGAGGTGGGATTTTGTTTTTTTGCCAAAGTTTGGATCTTTGTTTTACTCCGAATCTATGCTGTTCGTCAATGATGGATAAGCCCAAATTCTTGAATTGAACAACATCTTCTAGCAAAGCATGGGTTCCGATAAGAATATCCAATTCTCCACTTAGTAATTCGGCATGAATTACTCGTCTTTCTCCTACTTTACTACTACCGGTTAGTAGTTTTATAGTTACTCCAGTTCCCTCCAAATATTTTGCAATAGTAGAGTAGTGCTGAGTCGCAAGAATTTCTGTGGGCGCCATTAGTAGCGATTGATAACCATTGTCTTTTGCTATAAGCATAGCTAATAATCCTACTAGAGTTTTTCCACTTCCCACATCCCCTTGTAGCAATCGGTTCATGTGCTTTCCACTTCCCAGGTCATTTCGTATTTCTTTCACTACTCTTTTTTGAGCATTTGTGAGTTCAAAAGGTAATTTTTGAGTGTAAAATGTATTGAAACTATCACCCACTTTTTCAAACACAAATCCTTTTAGTTTTTGCTCCTGAACTACTTTCTGTTTCAAAATCCTTAGTTGCAAAAAGAAAAACTCATCAAATTTTAGCCTGAAAATTGCTTTTCGCAAAAGTTCTGCATTAGTGGGTAAGTGTATTTGTTGGTAAGCCAATTCTCTTGGCATTAATTTTAATTCTTGTAGCAAAGTAATGGATAAAGTCTCCGGAATATTTTGCCTGAGCAAAGGAACAATTGTTTTGGTCAATTTTTCAATTCCTTTGGAGTTTAGTCCAGTTGCATTTGCTTTTTCCGAGGAACTGTAAACCGGCTGCAAAGCTGATATTTGGTTGTTCGTATTTACTTTTTGTTCAAAATCTGGATGAACCAAATTGAAAGAATTATTGAATTGAGTGGGTTTTCCGAAAACGATAAATTCTTTTCCAATCACTAGTTTGGGTTTTACCCATTTTATTCCTTTGAAAAAAACAAGTTCAATTTCTCCTGTATCGTCCTGCAAATACGCAACCAATCTATTTGCTCTTTTAACTCCTGTTTCATTCACTCGCGTTATTTTTCCCTGCAATTGAATAAAAGTTTCTGCAGAATTCACATCTTTTATTTTGTGAATTTTTGATCGATCAATGTAGCGAAAAGGAAAATGATTGACGAGTTGCTCGTAAGTGTAAATTCCCAATTCTTTTTTCATAAGTTCAGCCCTTTTCGGGCCCACACCTTTCAGGTATTCTATGGAGGTGGCGAGAAATGAATTGGACATTGAAAGTAGATTTTCTACTCAAATTTAGTTAAAAAAAAACCTCTTACCCAAAAGGATAAGAGGTTTTAGAAAAATTTGTTATCTATTATTTCATTGGAGTTGCTGTTGTTGTACTTGCTCCTTTTTTCAATTCTGCAATTACCAATTGAGTCAAGTCATCTCCACCGTCAAAGTATACTACAGTTCCTTGTGTAATGTCAAAGATATAAGCATATCCGTTAGCCTTCCCCACTGCTTTTATTGCATCTTGTAAGTTATTCAATAAAGGTTCCATTAGCTCTTGCTGCTTTTTCTGGATTTTAGTTTGTGCGCTTTGCTCAAATTGTCCTACGTTAGTTTGCAATTCAGTAATTTCTTTTTCTCTTGACTCCTGAATAGCTTTTGACAAAGTAGATTTTTTAGCTACATATTCGTCATATCTTTCTTTTAGCACTCTTTGCATGTCTTGCAAATCTTTCACTTTTCCTTCTCTGTATCTTTCCATCTCTTTGTTTGAGTCTTCGTATCCAGGAACTGCGATTAGTAATTCTTGTGCGTTAATGTGTCCGTATTTTTGAGCATTTGCTGCGGTTGTAAATCCTAAAAGTGCTACTGCTGCTATTACTATTAATTTTTTCATTGTGTCGTTCTGTTGTTTTATTAGTTATTTTATTGTTTTCTGTCGTTTTAGTATCCTAGGTTTTTTAAAATTCTTTGGCTTTTGTCAAGTTTGCTATCTGCATACAAAATGTTGCTTTGGTTTGCTTTGTCAAAGATGAATCCGTAGTTACCTACAGATGCTAGTTCTTTCACAGCATTGTATACTTTGTTTTGAATTGGTTCTATGAGTTCTTTTCTTTTTTGAAATAATTCACCTTCCACTCCAAACTTTTCTTGCTGAAATTTTGATAATCCATCCTCCAAGGCGAAAATTTCTTCCCTTTTTTTCTTTTTCATTTCTTCAGGAAGTAATAATTCTTCGGCTTGATATTGCTGATATTTCTTGTTGATCATTTTTTTTCTTGATTCGATATCAGCTTCCCATTTTTCAGACATATCGTCCAATGTTTTTTGAGCAGTGATGTATTCAGGAATATTCTTTAAGATATAATCTGTATCTACATAGGCATATTTCTGTGCGAAAGAGGCAAGCGTAAATAATGCTAGAGCTGTTGTAAAAATTATCTTTTTCATGCTATTCAGTTTTTGGTGACCTGAGGCAAATTTAAGTTTTAAAATCAAACTATAAAATAAATTGCGGTAGGTTTTTTATTGTTCGTTTACAACTCTCCAATATTCATGCCAATCGTGAAATGGAACTGGCCTTGTGGAGTGAAATTCCCTGGTGCGTGTAGGTTTGCACGGTATCCAGAATTTTCTGGAGTCAATGGATCCAGTCCCCATCCGTAGTCCAATCCAATCAATCCAAACATTGGTAAAAACAATCTCAAACCAACACCT
>JBDMYC010000093.1:0-9975 GCA_039770535.1 Flavobacteriales bacterium | reverse complement strand
GAGAAAATAGTGAGTGTTTTCATCACTGTATTCAGTCTGTTGTTTTGGAGGTTAAAAACAAGATTTAGTTTACTTTCCAGCTGTGCCAAATCAAAATCAATGTCATCAATTAAATAATGAACTTGTTCTTTTGCCTCAATGAAATAACGAGTTTCAACATTCTCCAATTCAGTATTTTCTAATTTAAAAATAGCATCTCTCAGTGAAGTAAGCGCTCTTTTTAGGTGAAATAGTTGTCCTTTCTTTTCTTCAATTTTAATTACATAACTTTGGTCTGGGTTGTCGTTTTCTAGGTCAATAATAGAGGCAATTTCTTGATGTATTTTTTCGTAGACACTAGCGTAATTATCAATAATCGCATCCAACAATAAGTACAACAGATAATCGGCAGATTTTTTTCTGACAAGACCTTTATTTTCTTTTAATCTAAAACGAATTTCTTGAAAATAATCACCTTCTTTTTCTTGAATGCTCCACACGTAGTTTTCACCCACAATAAACATCATCTGCTCTGTAGAAATTTGATTGTTATTAAGGTGAATCGTATTAATTGCCAAAAATATCGAATCTTCTAACTCGATAGTTTTGTTTCTATGTTTGTTTTCTTTGATTAATAAACGCAAAAAATCATCCAATTCATTTTGACTTATCACTTTATTGAAGTCTGAAAGATAATTTATTCCATAGGTATTTACCCAAGTCGTATTATCAGTATTTTTGATTTTCACCTCACTTAGTTCTTTGGGAGAAGTTTCCGAAAAAGAATTCAAAGAGTATATTGTCAAGGTTGTATGGTTCAAGAAATTACTCATTTTAATTGATTTTATTTTTTTAATCCTACACTTAGTATCGCAAATTGAATAAGTATGCAACATTGCAAAATTGAATCCTACCTATGTGTTTAAGGTGATTCGGTACAATAATTATAGATTAAGCTTTTCGTTTTTCTTTTATTTCACTTGAGTTTTCCCGCTATAAATGCAGTGGTCCATGCTGCTTGAAAATTATAACCTCCTGTAATTCCATCTACATCCATTACTTCACCTGCGAAATAAAGACCTGGAACTTCTCGACTTTGCATAGTGGAGAAATCAATAGAATCTAGGCTCACTCCTCCACAAGTTACAAATTCTTCCTTGAAAGTCGTTTTTCCTTTCACAGCATAGATATCATTGGTAAGCGAGTTTGTTAATTTGTTGAGGTCTTTTTTTCCTAATTCTCCCCATTTTTTAGTAATCGGAATTTCGTTTTTTTCGAGGAGATAGAACCAAAGCCTTTCTGGCAAAGAAAAAGCTCGGTAATTCTGCAACAGTTTATTGGGTTGTTTTGCACCCAGTTCTTTCAGTGAAGAAAAAACTTCGTCATAATTCTGGATGTTTACCCAGTTCACCTGCATCTTAAATTCATAGTTGGAATTTGCTAAAATACGAGCTCCAAAAGCAGATAATTTAAGCACAGAAGGTCCGCTCATTCCCCAGTGCGTTATTAGCAGTGGTCCGTCAGATTTGAGTTTGGTTCCTTGGATAGAAGTCTTAGTTTCTTTCACCACAATTCCCATCAGTTTAGTCACTTCTTCATTCGGCATGTTGAATGTGAAAAGAGAAGGAACTGGATCTTCAATTTTGTGTCCCAGTTTCTCGAGCCACTCAAGTCCACTTCTTTTTGGCGACCCGCCAGTGGCAAGTATTAATTTGTCGTATTCGTACACGAGTTCATTTCCTCTGAATTTTACTTCAAAAATTTCGTCCTTTTTTTGAATAGAATTAACTCCTTTTCCTATTTCAATTTTGATTCCAAGGTGATTTGCCTCATTCATGAAACAATCAATAATGCTCTGAGAATCTTGTGAGACTGGGAATACACAATTGTCTTCTTGAGTAACTAGAGCAACTCCTCGCTCCTCAAACCACTCCATTGTGTGTTTCGTGTTGAATTCTCTAAAAGCTTTCTTTAGTTTTTTTTCACCTCTAGGATAGGCTTTTGATAATTCGCTTATGGCAGTGCACCCATTAGTAACATTGCATCTTCCTCCACCAGAGATTTTTACTTTGGCGAGTAATTTTTGAGATTTTTCGAGAATAGTAACTTCGCTAGTCGGATAGTTTTTCTTTGCATGAATTGCAGCAAAAAAACCTGCGGCTCCGCCACCAATTATTCCAATTTTCATCTTTTATTACACTAGTAAAATAAATTTACCAGATTGAATACAGTCATATGTTTCAATACTTGGTCTTGGGATAAAAGTAAGTAAAAGAATTTACCTAGTTAATGTAACATGCCCAAATTTCGTAAAACTATCAGTTTGAAATTCTTCTTTTCCATTTATTTGCCAGATGTATACTCCTGAAGGTAATTCTGTTCCTTCTAAAGTTCCGTCCCATTCAAAGTTTGGATCCTCAGAAAAGAAAAGCATTTCTCCCCATCTGTTGAATATTCTTATGGAATATTTAGTTACGGCATCATTGTTAAAGACTACTCGAAAGGTTTCGTTTAATCCGTCTCCATTTGGAGTAAAAGCGGTTGGAATCCAAATGCTTAGTGGGTTTTTAATCGTTATGTTTTGAGTGATCTGATCAAAGCATCCTCCTTCGTTTGCTACGTATAGCGTTACTGGGTATATTCCTCCTTCGGTTTTTGGAAATTCATAACTGTCATCTCTATTGATAGAAGTTCCCAATCCTGCAAAGTCCCATACATAAATTGTGGCTCCAACCGAAGTATTGGTGAACGTTATTTCCGTGTCAGGCACAATGGCTTCGAAAGGCGAGAAATTAAAACCAGCAACTGGAGTGGGGTAGGAGCAAATAACATCCGTAAGTACAGAGTCAACCGTACAACCTAATGAATTCACTAAAGTAACAGTTACATCAAAACAATCTAAACTAGAATAAGTGTGACTTGTGCTACCTTGATCGTTGGAAGTGTTTCCATCACCAAAAGCCCAATAAATACTGTCAAAAAATGTCATATCAGAATTGTTGGTGAAGTTAACCAACTCAGGAATACAAATCGTGTCTTTATCAATATCGATATCAATTGTGTTTTGAACCTGAACGTGTGCAATGGTAACTGTATCGGGAATAGTTGGGCATCCTTCCACAGTTTCATTCAGAATATAATTATACACTCCAAATTCATTCACAGTGGTAGTTGCGGTATAGGTCGTATCTGTTCCTAGCAGGGAAGTTGCTGTGGCAGATGGACTGAACATAGTCCAATGGCTAGAGTCATTGTTCGCGCTTGGCACAGGAGCTAGTTGATAATTGAGTAGGCAAGTAACAAAGTCTGGTCCAGCATTAGATTTTGGTTTGTTTTTTATCACCAAGTTTACTGTTGTGTCATGAGAGCAACCAAAGTCATCATACACTGTGTAAGTGTATGGGAAAGTACCGCTCATTGCCGGACTGGCAATTACAGCAGTGTCTGCTAGAGTTCCAATGATATTGGCAGTACTTGACCAAGTACTTGAATCTCTTGTTCCGATAATTGCACCCGTAATATTACTTGGAGGCCTAATGAGTGTGTCAAAATTCAATCCCCAAAAGAAAATATATCCATTATCTGACGCGAGATTATCTGTAACCGTAATAATCCAATTTCCATTCAGTGGGCAACCATTTAGCTGTGTACTTAGATTTTGAAAAGGGGTGTAAGTTCCTGCTGGTAGGTAGAATTGATTTAAATAATTATTTCCTAATACGTCTGCGTACGTTTGCGTGTAAGTATTGCTTTCAGCAGCCATGGTGCCGTATTGAGGATTGATGTTTGTAAAGTCATACGTGTATCCTATACCAGCATTAAGTGGTACAGGAAAAGTGGGAGGGTCGACTGGCTCACCCAAGAATGTGTTTCCACCTGTTGCAGGCTGCTTTAATATCGCAGAAGAACCATTTGGACAAGTTAGTCTTATCTCTAGATCTCCCAGGTAAGAGTGTTCCATATTGATGTAAATACCCTCTAGAAAACCTGTGGCAAATGTTGCGACTGGACTGAAGATTGAAACTGGAATTGTATCTCTGTATGAAACTCCGCTACCGTCAGGCAAAAATGTTACTCCGGCTGCATTTAGAATCGGAGGAGTGAAAGGAGTAAAGAGACCACTGTCTCCTAAAGAAATAATTGCCGTATCTCCAAAACAAATGGTATCGTTTGGAAAGAACTTTAAGTCTTTGAAGTTTGGTTTTTTTGCAACAACAACCCTCGCGCCTTTTTCAAAAGTGGTACAACCATTTGTATCTGTCACAACAAGGGAAACATCAAAAATTCCTGCTCCATTAAAAGTGTGAATTGCGTTTTGCCCTGGAATGGAAAAACCATCACCAGTTTTCCAAGTAAATGTACTGGTTGCATTGCTTTGATTGTAGTAGGTTCCTGTGTTTGGATAAATAGCATCTCCTACTAAGTTTACTGATGTACCCACACAGATTTTAATCTCATTGTTGGTGTCTGCCATAGGAGCTGTACTGTCGGGGATTGCAGTAAAAGGTTGACAAGCATATGCGCAGGATAGTGTTGCAGTCCACCCATTATTAAGAACACCAAAACTAGTCGAATTAAAAGTAAAAGTAAGACTTCCTGCTGGATTGGTCGCAGTAATCGTACTTCCATTCAAAGAAGTTCCTGAATATACTCCAATTACTGGTGCTGCCGGCCCTCCATCTCTTATAGTTAGAGTGTGTGCTGGGTCAGTAACAAAAGAGGTGAAAGTCACCTTCATAACGCTTCCAGTGGTGTTTGGAAAAAAGGTTTGTGTGAGGTTTAAATTATTACCGTATAAACCTAAGCCGCCATTGTCGTAAAAAGTTCCTGAACATGTCGTGTCATTTCCTGCGGACATATTGTAGGTTTGAGAAAATAAGCTACTTATTGTAATCAATGAGAAAGCTAGGATTAAAATAATTAGCTTTTTCATTTTTTTTGAAGTTTAGTAAGGAAAGTATGTGATTTTATCTTGAGAACATGATTAGTTGTTCCTAGTAAGTAAAAGTTTGCGTTTTTAAAATCTCTTGGAAGCTTTAATCGGAGGATGTTGAAGGTGTTATCATTGATCGATTCTACTAATTCTTGTGCAGTAATTGCAGTTAGAGTTCCGTCATTGTTTAATAATTCCAAAGTAGTAATCTTAGTAAAACCTCCTTTTTGTATTTTATTTCCTTCGACTTTCTCAAGGTGGAAGGAGTGAAAAACAAGGTTGTTGTAGTATTTTTTCTCTTCTGCATCCTCTAAAATTGAGTTAACACGATCTTCATTGAAAACTTCGGCTAGCTTCTCTTTTAGGTTGTTCTGTGAAATCCCGTAGGAACTGCATAGAATTAAAAATAGGGCAAAGAGTGTTTTCATGGAAAAGTATTAAATGAAATTATTTAACTAAATTAAGGAA
Source organism: Flavobacteriales bacterium (assembly GCA_039770535.1). Taxonomy (GTDB): domain Bacteria; phylum Bacteroidota; class Bacteroidia; order Flavobacteriales_D; family CAJJDF01; genus CAJJDF01. The sequence goes on along the minus strand of JBDMYC010000093.1, from coordinate 4,595 downwards.
AATTGATAAGAAAATAACAATTTAGTTATTAACGTTTGTGACAGTTCCTTTGTATACTTCTTTATTTCCTAATTCATTTGTGAGTGTCACCACCCAAACATAGGAGCCAAACTGGCAAGGAGAATTGTCTTGCATTCTTCCATCCCAAGGTTGATTGATGGAAGTAGTTGTGTATAAAAGCTGTCCGCTTCTTGCGTAGATTGACATTTCAAAAGGGACATTTAATTCTCTCAATTCTACAGGAATAAAAACATCATTGAGGTTGTCTCTTTTCCTTGGCGAAAATCCATAATCAGTCCTTAGATTGTAATATCCTTTAACATTTATATTTCTTTCAAACGTAGATGAACACCCATTTATTGCGGTAATCGTGTACTTACATGTGTATTTTCCAGCTTTTTTGTAGGTGTGTTTTTCTGTGCTATTTGTGCTTGTTGTTCCATCACCAAAATCCCAAATGATCTCATTTGAGGAATTTCCCAACTCAAATTCTAGTTCATTCACTAAAGAAGATTGATTTAAGTTTATTTTTCCATTATCAAAAGGAGATTCTATAACAGTAAATGTGCTGGTTTTTGTAGCTAATTCATCTCCATTTGAGCTAATAAATAAAGTAACCGTATTTTCTCCTATGGTTTCAGCTTCGATTGTTAGGGCTTTTCCCTTTGTAAATTCTTCTCCGTTTATTTTCCACAAATAGTCAAAGTTTTCATTCACTTCATCTGGCATCAGAGTTATTTCAGTTCCCTCACAAATTGATTTTTCTACGAAGAATGAGGCAGAAGGAGGAGTTGGCACTTTCACAGGTTTTGTATCCGTCTTTTGTAAGGTAGGCTTTGTATCTGTTTTTGTTGCTTTATCTGGTTCAGTTGGAGTGTCTACTTTTGCTGAATCTGCATTGCTAACAGCAGTTTTTGGAGTGTCGTCAAGATAGATTGTAGATAATAAATTAGTTACATCATTAATTTCATCTTTTTCTATTTTTGTAGTAGGTACATCAAGAGTAAGTTCAGCCTCTTTCAGGTCTTTTTCACTTTTTTCTATTTTTTCATCTACATGAGAAGAAGTTCTGGTGATTGAATGATTAGAATTGCTTAACTCAGCAACTTTCTCATTAATCGGTAAAACATCAGCTGTAGGAGTTTCAATGTTTAAGGTGTAAAAAGTCACGGCTGTAAGTATTGCAAGCAGAGCAACTCCACCCAAGAACCATTTTGATTTGTTGGTTGTTGCAGCACCTTGTGCTTGATCAAATTTCTCCCAAGCTCCAGCCTCATAAGTTACCTCATGATTCTCGAGTGAGTTTTTGATTAGTTGTTCAAAATTATCTTTCATCTTTATTGTTGTTTCACCCTAAGTGAAATTTTTGTTCTAATATATGTTTTACTTTCGCTTTGGCTTTCGCATAATTGGATTTTGAAGTCCCTATGTTTATATCCAAAATTTCTGCAACCTCCTGGTGTGTATGGTTTTCAATGGCATACAAGTTGAAAACCATTTTGTAAGCAGGAGATAATTGCTCCATTGCTTCCAATATGTCTGTTGGTTTTATTTGACTATAAACACTGTCATTTTCTTCCAATTCATTGTAGTAACTCACTTCATCTGCTACATTACCATCTTCCTCCAAGTTGTATTTGTTTTTATACTTTCGGTAATGATCAATAGCTGTGTTGGTAAAAATTCGTCTCACCCAACCTTCAATAGAGCCTGTTACTTCATACTTTTGTAAATTATCAAAAACTTTCATGAACGCATCTTGCAAAATATCTTGAGCTTCGTCTCGATCTCTTGCATACCTCGAACAAACCACCATCATCTTTCCATAGAAATGTTTGAAGAAGAGTTCTTGTCCTCCTTTTTCCTTTCTAATACATTGATTGATGACTTCATTTAGCTCTTCTTTCGTCAAAGTAATTTCAATTTTCGTTTATAAAACGTGAGGTGAATAGATGGGTTGCTTTATCAATTGGTTAATTTAATGTTCTTGTTTTTTTTTGATTCAAAGCAGGAATAAGTTTCAATGCTAATATCCAAATAATTTAGGTATTTTTTGTAAATTTGAGAATTAAATTATTAATCAATTAACTCAATAAAAACGATATGAAAGTAACAGTTGTAGGAGCTGGAGCAGTAGGTGCCAGTTGTGCAGAATACATAGCGATCAAGGATTTCGCTTCGGAAGTGGTATTATTAGACATTAAAGAAGGATTTGCAGAAGGAAAAGCAATGGACCTTATGCAGACGGCTTCGCTTAATGGATTTGACACAAAAATCACAGGAAGTACAAACGACTACGGAAAAACTGCAGGAAGTGATATCTGTGTTATTACGTCTGGGATTCCAAGAAAGCCAGGAATGACTAGAGATGAATTGATAGGAATTAACGCAGGAATTGTGAAAACAGTTTCTTCTTCTTTAATTCAGCATTCTCCTGATACTATTATTATTGTGGTATCTAACCCAATGGATACAATGACTTATTTGGTGCACCAATCTACCAACTTACCAAAACACAAAATTATTGGAATGGGTGGAGCTTTGGATTCTGCAAGGTTCAAATATAGATTGGCAGAAGCTTTGGAATGTCCAATTTCTGATGTAGATGGAATGGTAATTGGAGGTCACTCTGACAAAGGAATGGTGCCATTGATTAATAAAGCAACAAGAAATGGAGTTCCAGTTTCAGAGTTTTTGTCACAAGAACAAATGGATTCTGTTGTGCAAGAAACGAAAGTGGGAGGAGCTACTCTTACCGGCTTATTAGGAACCTCTGCTTGGTATGCACCAGGTGCAGCAGTTTCAGGATTGGTTCAAGCAATTGCATGCGACCAAAAGAAAATGTTCCCTTGTTCTACTTTGCTAGATGGAGAATTTGGATTGTCTGATTTGTGTATCGGAGTTCCAGTAATTTTAGGAAAAAATGGAATTGAGAAAATAGTTGAAATATCCTTATCGGATGCTGAGAAAGCTAAGCTTTCAGAAAGTGCAGAAGGAGTAAAAACAACAAATGGACTATTAGGTTAGGAATTAATAAAAAATTCCTTACATTTGCCATCTCTTAAGCGAGAGTAGCTCAGTTGATAGAGCGTCAGCCTTCCAAGCTGAGGGTCGCGGGTTTGAGCCCCGTCTCTCGCTCTTAGTTTTTACAAATGTAAAACTGATAAAAAAAACACCTAGCATTAGCTAGGTGTTTTTTTTGTGGGTAGTTTTTTTCTTGTAATCCACTTCTTTCCATACTTTTTCCGTTAATAGAGGAATCTTTTTCGGCTGTAATCATCTTCGCTATATTCTTCCCAGAAAAAAAAACTGGCTAAACTGTGATAACATTCCTGCCGAAGTTTATTAATAGTGTTAGTCTAAAAACAGAATTAACACTCAATTAATATTAGGTAAAAAATAAAGCACAAAAAAAATCCCTCTCGATATTTCGAGAAGGATTTTTTTGTGCTTGAAAACTAAGTTTTAATTACTTCGTTACGTTAGCGTGAATTGTAAATTCAATTTCATTAGATATCAAATAATCAACTGGTACTCCAGCAGTTCCTTCAGCATTGTAAGTCAATCCCCAATCTTCTCTGTTTACCTCAAAAGACTCAGAAGATAATGAAACAGCATCTTCAGTGATGTTTACGTTTGCATTGAAAGAGATGTTTTTGGCAATTCCTTTGATAGTCAAGTTTCCACTTACTTTAGAATTGAAATCTCCAGACATTGTGTCAACACTTGTGATTTCGAAAGTAGCAGTTGGGAAAGAATCAGTCAAGAAGAAATCTCCGCTTGTCAAGTGACCTCTCAATTTTTCGTTTTGAGCAGTATCATCTCCAAAGTTAGTTACTTTAAGTGCAGCTAAATCCATTACGAATTTCCCTCCAGCTAACATTCCCTCGTTTACAGATGCTTCAGCACTTTTCAACATTACAGAACCAGATCTTTCTCCAGTTTTTGCAAGGTGCCATGCTTTCCAATCTACGTGATTGTGATCTCCTAGGTTAGAGTAAGTTGCAGTAATCGCTACTTCTTCTACTTTTTTTGCATCTGATGCTTCTACTGCGTCACTTCCACAAGAAGTTGTCATTACAGCTACTGCTAATAAAGCAGGTAAGATAAATTTTTTCATTGTTTTTGGTTTTTATTATTATTAATTATTGTGCGAAAGTACTAAATAAGTGAATACCCTCAGTTAATCTAGGTTAATATTTTAAAATGATTATCGTTTGGGTTAATTTGGGTTTATATTTCCTTATGAGCTGAACGTGAAAGTACAGTTCAACACTAATGTTTTAGTTTTAAGAGATCTTCCATTTATAAGAGTGTTTTCTAAAGAATAATTGGGATTGGATATCCCTTGAATCTCAGTGTTGGTAATAAAGCTCAAGTCTGTTGTCGCAGCCTTTGGGCTTTTTTCATTTTTATCCATTTACAAAAGCTGGCGCTCTTGACATGGCTAAAAACGAAAAAAGCCCGATTTCGTGTTACGAAACCGAGCTTTGCTCTGAGCGGAGATGGAGGGATTCGAACCCCCGGTACCTCGCAGTACAACAGTTTTCAAGACTGCCGCATTCGACCACTCTGCCACATCTCCACTGCAAAAG
>JBDMYC010000092.1:0-7323 GCA_039770535.1 Flavobacteriales bacterium | reverse complement strand
TTTTTCGGGTTGTTTCTTTTGTTGACTCAAAATTTAATTATTGCTTTTTACAAATTTAGCAACTTTAATGGTTCCATTGTCATTATGAACCAATTTCACAAAATAAATTCCAGATTGGTAACTCGATACATCCAATTTGCTTTTTGCTTTTCCTGAATAAACTACTTTTCCCGAAAGGTCCGTAATGATAGCAGTATAGTTGTAGAAAGCAATATCAGAAGCAAAATTTAGAATGGATTGTGCAGGATTAGGAAACACAGAAATTTTTTCTACTTCAGTGATAAGCTCTTTTTGTCCAACTAAATAATCTCTTTCAAAATCAAAAGAGGGGCGCACCATAATATTACCCAAAAATCCAGAAGTAATCCAACTACTGGATGTTTTATAGAATAATTTCAATGATTTATCAATGTTTCTGTCAAATCCAAAATTGATTCTATCTGTTGTATTTTGCACGATTCCAATGTAATATTTTCCTGCATTCAAGAAAAATTTAGAATCTAAAGGATATTCATAAAATCCATTGGTTCCCAAATTATACCTTGGAACGTCATCTCCTTGGTTTTGGAAAATGATACTGCCTGGTCTTCCAGCATTGTCATCCCAAATAGTTATTTTGAACGAAGAATTACTCATGTTAAACGCAGAAGGCGAGAAATGCATGAATACCGACTTGATAGAATCTCCATTTACTAAGTTGTATTCAATCGCAATTTCAGGAAAAATCAATCCCAAGCCCTGTACTCCATATGCAGCCTCGGCAGTTCCATCATCATAAGAATAAAAATCAAAAAAGTCTTGTCTTAATTTCACAGTGTCATTTAACCTTAAATTGTCAGGAGTAGTTGTGTGACTCACGGAGATATCAAAAGCTGCATTGGTATCAACCATTGTCGTGTCAAAAAAGTAACCCGCAGGGAGTCCGAACTTAGTTTCAAAATCGGTAAATCCATTGATTGAAGGAGTCGCAGGGTTATTTACCAACAACTGAGACGTTCCTTCATAACTAATTTCAAGGTTATTGAATCCAATTAATTTCCCAGTTCTACTGTTGTTTCTCTGTTCCACAGTAATGGAATCTAGCATTGAATTCGTAGGATCTTGCTTGAAATGTTTCCAAGGCATTGCTGTGTATTCTTTCAATAAAGTTCGCAAAGGATACTGCATTGCAACATCATCTCGAACGGTATCATCAAAAGATCTGAAACTTGACAAATAAACGTAATCAATGTGCCAGTGATCAAAGCTTCCTGATAACGTAGCATAGTTTTTAAATCGAAATTTGAAACCAGCTTGAAGATATTTGTTGTCCAATATCGGAATCATCACATGTTTAAAGCTACTATCTAAACTTTCTCCTGCAGTACCCCAAACTGCAGACCAAGCCGCATCTGTTGGCGACCAGAACTCTACAACTAGTGAGTCTGAAGTTTCAGGTACATCTCCCAATCCTTCTGCTTGATAATAAAAACTAAGATACAAAGAATCTGACAAAAGAGCTGGCGAGCCAACTGAATTCAAATTTAAAAATATGGGCTTTGATGTTAAATAATCTGCTTGACCTGAGGCAGTAGGACTTGTGAAATTGTAAGGGTATCCATTTTCATTCAAACCGTCAAAGGTAGCAACACCAATTGTTGGAGGGTTTATCGGGTAATCATTGTTTCGGTATGCATAATTATCTTGCCATAAAGAAACTGTATCAGTTGCAGCAACAAAATATACTTTTGCCGAATCTTGCACAACATCAGGCGGGATGGCCAAATAAATATTGTCGGGTGAAACGCCTGTGCCCACAGTGTCGTCTGTGTTGTAGGGAGGCCAGACAGGCACAGAAACGCAAGTTATGGGATAAAAACTTAAGTCACAAATTGTACGCATTCCCATAGAGGGTAATGGAATAGTGTCTATTTGGAAAGAATCTGGAGTTGCAGTAGGTGTGTACCTGTAATTATAGGTAGTATCCAACATGAAAGCTGCTGTATCTACATCAGGAATTCCTGCATTCAGAATTGTGTGAAATAAAGTGTCAGTAACATTACCGTCACTTGGTTTTGCATCAAATTTTTTGAAAAAATCTCCCGAAAAATCATCAGTAAATGGCAATTTGATAGTGTCAATCGCGTAAATGTACTTGTTATTCACACTTCTGCTCACTAAGGCTTGACTCATTTTGTATTCTCGAACTAGTTTTGGGTTAATTCCCAGAGGTTCAAGGGATTCTTGTCCTACTGAATTAAGAGAAATAATCAAAAATGCGAGTATAATTATTTTGTACATGAATTTTCTACTTGTTAATCGTTACCATTATTTCACTGCCTTCAGCCATTGTGCTTCCTTCCAAAAATTCAGGATATTGCTCGCTAATTGGTGTTGTGTTAGAATCTGATTTACTAAATTCTCCATTGAACATTGTAACGAGCGTGAAAGTTTTATTTGCTAACTCCAAATTTGCTTCATTTATTGTTTTTCCTATCAAGTTTGGAACTGGAACTTGAGCTGTGAGGTTTTGTCCTTCTCCAATAATTACTTCAACCGTAGAGTTTTTGGGTAAGATAAATCCTTTTTTTACTGATTTTCCCTTGTATTTCACATCCAATACCACATCTTTATAAGGACTTGGTTGTGTTTTCCATTTTATATTCAATCCTGCAATGGTTAGTTTGGTCGCAGCCAAAGATTTTGAATTATCGACAATGGAAGGAAGCTTAATTTTTTGTTCCATTTTTCGTACCACCGTTAAATAGATAATTCGATTACTTTTTACCCAAGATTCTAAAGAATCAGAAAAAGGTTTGGGACTTTGAAGAATGACTGTGTTCTTTGGCCTATCTGCATAAACAGAATCAATGGTAAGTCTCAAATTATTTTCATTGGCCAACTCAGTAGCCTTCTCAATGGATAATCCTAAGAAATTTGGTGTTTCAATTTTTTCTCCGTGATTGGTGTAAAAGTTAAGCCAAATGAGGGTCAGGATGACAATCATGATTGCTGTAATTGATGCGAATAAAAAATTTTTGAGAAGAGGTTTGGATTTTATTTTATTCCACATTTAACCAAGTTTTAGTTTGTAAAAGGCAAATATAACGAAACAATGTGAATTCTATTTTGTGCATTTGCAATTAATTAACAATCCTGCATTTGATAAATAAATTAGTCAAAGTCTTTTCTAAAACTTACTTTTGTTATTGCCAAAAAAAACAGAATAAATGAATTTTTCTACACTAGACTGGGTTATTATCATTTCATTTCTCGCTATCACACTTTTTGTTGGTTTGTATTTCAAAGATAGAGCTAGTAAAAGCCTGACCGATTTTTTTTTAGCAGGACGAAATCTGCCTTGGTACATTGCAGGGATTTCTATGGTGGCAACCACTTTTGCTGCTGATACTCCTCTTTGGGTAACGGAGGTTATTCATAAAAGCGGAATATCCGGTAACTGGCTGTGGTGGAATATGTTAATAGGAGGTATGGTAACCACTTTTTTCTTTGCAAAATTGTGGCGAAGAGCAGATGTGCTAACAGAACTAGAGTTTTTAGATATTCGTTATTCGGGCCGAGTTGTCAATTATTTCAGAGGCTTTAAAGCAGTGTACTTAGGAATATTTTTCAATGCAATTGTCATTGGCTGGGTAAATTCTGCCATGATAAAAATTATGATGGTTTTCTTCGGAACCGATTTCCAAACAGCATTTTATATTGTTGCTGGCCTTATGGTTTTAATTGCTATTTACAGTTCTATATCAGGCCTTTTGGGAGTTGCAATCACTGATGCTTTGCAGTTTGTTTTAGCAATGGCAGGTTGTGTAATTTTGGCAGTAATTATGGTGAATTCCGAACAAGTGGGCGGAATTGATGGGTTGAAAGAGAAATTGCCAGCTTGGCGATTTGATTTCTTTCCCAATTTTGACAAAGGAAATACCATAGGAACTTTCACGGTTTCCATATTAGCATTCGTTTCTTTTGTTGGAGTGCAATGGTGGGCGAGCTGGTATCCCGGAGCAGAACCTGGCGGAGGTGGTTATATTTCTCAGAGAATGATGAGTACAAAAAGCGAAAAAGACTCAGTTTTTGCAACCTTATTTTTTCAAATAGCACATTATTGTTTGCGCCCTTGGCCGTGGATTATTGTTGGGCTTTGCGCTTTGGTCGTTTATCCGGAGCTAACTAGCGAGAATGCAGGAACTGGATTTGTAATGGCAATGAATGATTTCATGCCTTCAGGATTGAAAGGGTTATTATTTACAGCTTTTTTGGGAGCTTACATGAGTACCATTTCTACTCAACTCAACTGGGGAGCAAGTTATTTGACAAACGATTTGTACAAACGTAATTTTGGCAAAGATAAAACTCAAAAACAATTAGTAAACACAGGAAAACTATTCACAATCCTAATAATGATTGTTGCAGTAATTACTACCACTTTTATTGAAACTATAGATGGAGCAGCAAGATTTTTAATTGGATCTTCAGCTGGTTTGGGAGCTGTTTTAATTTTAAGATGGTACTGGTGGAGAATAAATATCTGGACAGAAATTAGCGCAACTCTGGCACCTATTCTTGGGTTTACAATTGCCAAATACATGATTGCTCCATTGTATGTTGTTGGAAAATCAAATTCATTTATCGAAAACGAAGGGATTTTATTAGTTACCACTTTATTTACTACAATAGTTTGGTTGATAGTTACTTTTGCAACAAAACCAACCGCACAAGAAAAGCTAGTTTCTTTCTTTAATAAAGTAAAACCAGATGGAGCTTGGAGTCCAATCAGAAAATTAGCAGGGAATGAAGAGGAAAAATCTAATCTTCCGTATTTAATAGTTTGCTGGGTAACCTCAGTGTGGATGACATATTCCATTTTGTTTTTTATTGGTAAATTAATTTTTAAAGAATGGGATTCTGTAATGATTTGGGGAGCAAGCTCGTTAATCAGTCTTATTCTTTTTAGGATTTTCCTAAATAAAACATCAATCTTTGATAAAACACCCATCAATGAATAATTCAAACAACTGGTTTGCAAGCTGGTTCAATTCTCCATTTTACCATATCCTATACAAGGACAGGGATTTTCAAGATGCTGAATTTTTTATCAGTAATTTAACCGAATATCTAAAACCTTCCAAAGAGGATAAAATTCTAGATTTGGCTTGCGGGGCAGGAAGGCATTCTATTTTTCTCAATAGTTTGGGATATCAAGTTACAGGAGTGGATTTATCGCCAAATAGTATCGAAACAGCATTAGAATCAAAAAGTAGCAACTTAAATTTTGATGTCCATGATATGCGCGAAGTATATAAGAAAAATGAATTTAGCTTTGTGTTCAATCTTTTCACAAGTTTCGGTTACTTCGATTCGGACGAAGAAAATTTGAAAATGCTACAATCTGTGGAAAAGACATTGAAAGAAAAGGGTGTTTTTGTTCTAGATTTTTTTAATTCTCACAAAGTTATCTCCAATTTGGTAAGAGAAGAACTTAAAGAAGTGCAAGGCGTTCAGTTTAGCCTGAAAAGAGAAGTGAAAGAGGGTAAAATCATGAAGCACATTGAATTTCAAGCTGAAAATCAAACTTTTTCGTTTTCAGAAAAAGTACAGGCAATAAATTTAGATGATTTTAGAACTTTATTTTCCCAAACTAATATGAAAATCATTGCTACCTTTGGGGATTATGGATTGAATGAATTTGACGAAAAAAAGTCAGATAGATTAATTATTGTTGCAAAAAAATAGATGGGAGATTTCGTTACATACATTAGTTTGATTGGGGTTGTTCTTTTGGGAGGGATATTGGTTTTCTTACTGAAAGAAAAAATCACGAAATACCTCAAGTATATACTTGCATTCAGTGGTGCTTTCATGCTCTCCATAGCAGTGCTGCATATTATTCCAGAAGTATATTTAGCAAATGGATTTTCTATTGGAATTTTCGTCTTGTTAGGATTTTTAATTCAGCTTATCTTAGAGTATTTCTCTCAAGGAATTGAGCATGGGCATATTCATGTGCATAATCAAAAGTCGTTATTTTTTCTTACCCCAATCCTCATCAGTTTGTGTGTCCATGCTTTCCTAGAAGGTGTTCCATTAGCAAAAGACTTTTCAATGGATTTTGCGCATGCTCATGGGCACGATCACGGCCACAACCACGATCACGGAGATTCTTTTTTGGTAAGTATTCTTCTTCACAAATTTCCTATCGGAATTGCACTCATGACTTTGTTTTTGAAATCTAACCTGAAAATGAGTCTGTCCTTTCTATGGCTTACAGTTTTTGCATTGATGGCTCCACTTGGATTTCTGACAGGCACTTTCTTTCAAGATTTTTTGATAGATAATAGTTCAATTTTCGAATATATATTGGCAATTGTTCTCGGAATGTTTCTTCACATTTCTACCACAATTTTATTTGAATCGGACGAAAGTCATAAGTTCAACCTGCTCAAGTTAATTATTATAATGACTGGAGGAATTGTAGCTTATTTCGTAGTTTAGATTAATCCAAAAGAGGTAAATCAAAACGATTATCCACTTTTTTTCTAATTTTATCAAATAGTTGATCTGGTTTATGTTTGCGCCATTCAATGAGGTCAAAATCCTCACCAAAGATAACGTAACTATCAATGTTTGCATCAGAAAATTCTTCGAGTACATGAGGATGGAAATTTAGAAAAACAATCCAGCCTTCTTCTACTTCATCAAATAGTTCTTCATAGTAACAATCATCTGAACTATGAAAATTAAGAACATTTTCTCCAATCATGATGAACTTGTCAATTCCCTCTTGGATAAGAATTTCAAAAACTTCTAGTTTCAAATTCATTATGTCATTCTCAATACAATCATTCCATTCGCCAATCATTTCAATAATGGCAAAGCCTTTATCATAGTCTGCAAAAATAATTTTGATAAATAAAGTGTCCGCCCCAAAATCATCCCATTGTGGATGCAACAAAAAATTATATACTTTGTTGGTGAACTCAAATTCACTGTATTCCCTTTCAAAAAAAGGAGATCGATAATCTTCGGAGGCAACATAAAGATTTCTCCAGTTGTAATGAGGTTCAATAGCGTGCATGTAAGGTTTAATTTTTCTTAGGTTCTAAAATTAGAAAAAAATGAGTTGCAATGTATAAAAAAGAGGGTAACAAATATAAAACTGAAATAATCACAAATTTTGTCTGCACAGAACTTTTCAAATCTGTATATTTGGAATAATAAAAACGACAGAGAAAAAGCATGGGTTTACTTTTGAAAAATAAAAAAAAGGCAAAATATGATTTGCCATCAGACAACTTTTTTAACGAATTGAGAAAGAAGGAGTTTGGA
>JBDMYC010000091.1:0-11034 GCA_039770535.1 Flavobacteriales bacterium | reverse complement strand
TGAGGATAGTTCCTTTAACAGCAGAGACGTAGTAGTCTTTGATTCCCAAATCTGTTGTTAAAGTTATGATTGCCATTTCGAGTCGTTATTCAAATATTTATTGTTACTTTGAGTATCAAAATTAAGAATTAAATGTAGGTTTCAATTATTTTTGATTGAAATTATTTATATTTATTAAAACTAGTAGTTACAAATAAAACACGCTCAATTTGACAGAGAGAAATTTAACGATAACCGAAATTGAACCTATTGATTTATTGGGTGTTAATAACAGTATTTTGAAATTTATACAAGCCAGATTTCCAAGTTTAAAAATAGTTTCAAGAGGACGAAATTTAAAATTTAGTGGAGAGGAAGCTGACTTAGATTTATTTGAAGAGAAAATAAATCTGATGATTAATTACTTTAAAAAATACAAAACTTTGGACGAAGGAGACCTTGAAAATATACTGGGAGAGAACGGAAAAGAAACAATAAAACACACGAGAGGTGACCAAGTTATTGTTCATGGAAATAACGGAAAAAAAATCTCTGCCCGAACTCACAATCAAAGAACTTTAGTAGAAGCTAGTCTGGATAATGACATGGTTTTTGCTGTGGGGCCTGCAGGAACAGGAAAAACTTACACGGCTGTGGCAATGGCAGTGAGAGCACTGAAAAACAAAGAAGTAAGAAAAATAATCTTAACCAGACCAGCTGTAGAAGCTGGAGAAAATCTAGGTTTTTTACCAGGAGATTTAAAAGAAAAACTAGATCCTTATTTGCAACCGCTTTATGATGCATTGCGCGATATGATTCCTGCCGAAAAGCTGGAAGATCACATAGAAAATAATGTTGTGCAAATTGCTCCTTTGGCATTTATGAGAGGACGAACGTTAGATAATGCATTCGTAATTTTGGATGAAGCACAAAACGCAACTGAGAGTCAAATAAAAATGTTCTTGACAAGAATGGGAAAGAGCGCCAAGTTTATCATAAACGGAGATCCTTCGCAAATAGATTTGCCAAGAAACCAAAACTCGGGATTGATAAAAGCTTTAACCGTTTTGAAGGATATTGAAGGAATAGGAATTGTGGAGCTAGATGAAAATGATGTGATAAGGCACAAATTGGTAAAAAGAATTATAAAAGCATTTAAATAAACGAGATGAACATAGAAAGTACTCACACAGAAATTAAGAATTCTCAAGAAAATATTTACAATTATTTGATGGATTTGAATAATGTAAAAGAATTATTGCCCGAAGGAAAATATACCGAATGGGAGGGAGAATACGATTCTTGTTCTTTCAAAATGATGGGGTTTGGATTAACACTAAAAAAGGATTCATCTACACCACACAATGAAATAAAATTGGTTTCTGGAGAGGATTCGCCAATAGATTTTGATCTCAACATCTCGATAAACGACCTAGGAAATGGAACTTGTGACGCTTTTTTGAATTGCGAAGCCCGTGTAAACGCCTTTCTTAAAATGATGATAGAAAAGCCATTGACTAATTTATTTAATCACATGAGTGATAAATTGAGTCGAGTGGATTTGGGGAAGTAAATATTTTTATTTCGTGGATTTTATTGCTGAAACTTTAAAAAAGAGAAATCAAATTTATCAGAAAATACTTTTTTGAGATATTTTACAACTGAATTAGTCTTTTCTTTAATAAAGGAAATGGTTTTGTAAAGTAGTTTTTTACCATTCTTTTTCAAGTAATCGAATAGACTTACAATGCCCAAAAGAATCAACAAAATTCCTACAACACCAAGAAACAAATAACCTTCGTCAGCCGAACTTCCTGTGGATGCATAGGATGTGAGGTGTAATCCAGAGAATGCGATCAGTATTAAATATTGTCTTTTCATAGTGTGAGATTTTAATAACACGAATAAAAGGTAGTGAAAATTTAAGATTTTACTGTATTATTTAACACTTATTAATTTTTATAATATAATAATTAACGCTTTATGTTTTGAAGGGGTTTTTTCAATCCACCCAAAACAAATCACTCGCAATTCCATCTGCTAATAATTTTCCTTGTTGGGAAAGTGTAAAGTTTTTTCCGTTTTGGATAAGTGAATTGGCAATAACAAATTGCTTACTTTCTTTCACGAAATGCGAAACGAATTTGGACTCAAAATTCTGTTTCAAAAAATCTAAATTTACTCCCCAGCTAGTTCGCAAAGAAGTCATAATGTATTCGTTATACCTTGTTTTTTCGTCAAGAACTTCTTCTTCGGCAACCCAATTGTCTTCGTTTGCTCCTTTTATGTAGCGTCCGTTATTAGATACATTCCAGTGTCTTGTTTTTCCATTAAATGAATGCGCAGAAGGACCAACTCCCAAGAAATGTTTCTGTTTCCAGTACGAAGAATTGTGTTTCGAATTATGTCCTATTTTACTAAAATTAGAAATTTCGTATTGTTCAAATCCATTTTCTTGCAAGGTAGAAACCAAAACATCAAACTGCACAGAAGTTACATCTTCGTGAGGCAAGGCGTATTTTCCTTTTGCAATATCGTGGTGCATAGCAGTTCGTTCTTCCGAAGTCAAGCAATAAGCCGAAATGTGATTTACATCCAGTTCCAAAGCCTTTTTTATATTTCTTTTCCACTCGGTTTGTGTCAAATTTGGAATTCCGTAAATGAGGTCTATTGTGATGTTATCATATCCAAGTTCTTTGGCAGTTGCCACAGCATCTATAGCTTGTTTTATGGTATGTGAGCGATTCATAAATAATAGATCACGCCCAATAAAAGATTGAATTCCAATACTCAATCTATTTATTCCAGAAGCTTTGAGTTCATGTAGTTTTTCAAGTGTCAAATCATCAGGATTGGCTTCCAAAGTAATTTCTGCATCTTTTGCAACTTCAAATTCTTGGTGAACAGTTGCTAAAATACTTTCCAATTCTTCTTTAGTAAGTAAACTCGGAGTTCCTCCACCAAAGTAAATGGTTTCTATTTGGTTGGTTTCCAAATATCCTTTTCTTACAGTTAGTTCTTTGCGAATGCAATCTACCAGTTCGCTTTTATTTTTCATAGAAGTAGAAAAATGAAAGTCGCAATAGACGCAAGCTTTTTTGCAAAAAGGGATATGGATATAGATTCCAGACAATGAGATTAGATTTTCACCAAATTTAAGTTTTTAATTTTCTTCTTTTTGTCTTGATGCAAAAAAAGAAACAAAAAAAAGTCAAGACTGGTTGAAATTGACTAAAAATAAATCCATTTTTCTAAAAACAAAAAACTCATCTTCCCTCTCGGTCAGATTCAGACAGGTTTGTTTTCTTTACGAAAAGTGAATTCATTTTCTTAACGTAAATTTCAAAAGGTCATTCTTTTACTAATTATTCTTCTTCTGTTAGGCTGAGCGGAGTCAAAGTCTTTCAAAGAAAATTTCAAGTGAATAAACTTATTACAAAAAATAATTACCCAAAAACATATCTTTTTACGAAATTGAATGTTATACTAGTAAATCGAATCAATTTTGAGGATAGAAGAAAAGAAACAAATAGAATTAGCAAAGAAAAATATAAAGGACTTTGAACCTTTGTATTTGGCTTATCATGAAAAGATATTGCGCTTTTGTTTTCAGAGAATGGAAAGTAAAAATGAGGCTTATGACGTTTGTTCACAAGTTTTTATGAAAGCAATGAAAGCCATAGGAAAATATCAAGATAAAGGTTTTTCATTTGGTTCTTGGCTTTATAGGATTGCATTAAATGAAATAAGCACTCATTATAAGAAGAAAACGAAAGTCATAAAAGTAGACGAGAGTTTTTTATTCACTTTATCAGAAGAATTAGAAGAAAAAGACGAAGAGTTACCAAAAAGATTAAAAAGAGAATTAGAAACTTTGAAACCGATTTACATACAATTAATCGAGTTGAGATTTTGGGAGGGGAGACCGTTTAAAGAAATTGCAGAAATATTGAATATTTCGGAAGTAAATGCAAAGGCTAAAACGTATAGAGCGATTGAGAAAATAAAAACAAAATTGATTAAAAATTAAAGGAGATGGATGAGTATAATATAATAATAGGAGGTGATAAACTGACCAATGAGGAGGTGAAACGAAACGAGGATTTTGGTCAATTATTGAAAAAACATCAGCATTTTGTAAAAAAGAGAAAATGGATAGCTGGAGGGTTGATAGCTGCTGGTGTTTTTTTAATTACAGCACTTGTACTTTATTTTAATTCTTTGAAAAAAGAGAATGAAGAAGTTGAAATAAAAAGCATTGAGTTGATTGATGAAAAGGAAATAACTCCAGTTTTTGGAATAGAATTGGACAGAAAAGAGTTTGTTATAAATTCGGAAAAAGGAGCTGTATTGAGTTATGACAATACTGTGATAGAGATACCTGAACAAGCTTTTGTAGATTCTCTTGGGAATAAAA
Organism: Flavobacteriales bacterium; assembly: GCA_039770535.1. Classification (GTDB taxonomy): domain Bacteria; phylum Bacteroidota; class Bacteroidia; order Flavobacteriales_D; family CAJJDF01; genus CAJJDF01. The sequence goes on along the minus strand of JBDMYC010000091.1, from coordinate 6,638 downwards.
TTACTGGCGAAGTTTCCATTTTTTACAAAGAATTTCATAATCCTGTAGACTTTTTTATCTCTGGAATTCCAATGACATATGATTCTGCTGGAACAGAATACCAATTTGAATCAGCTGGGATGTTTGATATAAGAGGCGAGCAAAACGGAGAACCAGTTTTTATAGATAAATCGATTAGGGTGGTATTGGGATCTCAGCAAGAAGGAGATTATTTTAATAAATACTATTATGACGAAGAGAAAGACTCATGGGATTTTATTGCCAAAGATGATGCCGTGTATGAAACTTTGGCTGATACCAATACTGTTATTGAAATTGACGATAAGGAAATACAATTGATTGATAAGGAAATAGCTACAATTAAAAAGCTTAAACCGAGCAAGAAATCTGCAGGAAGTGCGTGTATAAAACTAGAGATGGATTCAAATGAATTTCCACAGTTTAGAGGATTTAAAGACATCTTATTTGAGATTGATGTCACTGATAATAATTTCTCTGAAGATTTGGCTCAAGTAGAGTGGGACGATATAAAATTGAGAAAGAAAGATGGGATTTTTGAATTACTGTTTTTCAAGAAATTTAAGAAAACAACAATCAGAACTAAGCCAGTATTCAAAGGCGAAACTTTTAATAAAGCTTTATCAATTTATAATACAGAAAATGGAAGAAAGCTTGATTCTCTTAATGATGTTCGCGAAAACTTAATGGGAAGTGTCAATCAGTTTAATAACGAAGCAAGTGTTAGTTCAAACTTAGGTGTATTTGTTACTCGTATTTTCGAAGTCAATAATTTTGGAATCTATAACTCAGATTGCCCAAGAAGAATGCCAAAAGGGCAATTACTAGCAACCGAGTATTTGAAAAAAAGTGACCAAGTAGAGAAAGATACCTTAAAACTTAAAAAGTTATATTTGGTAGAGGAAAACAAAAACATCTTGTATACACTTTCTCCATCTAGTACTTTGTCTTATAATCCAAACAATAAATGTGTGCTTTGGGGTGTTACAATAGATAATAAGTTAGTTGTGTATAAAGCAACTGAATTTGCTAAGATTCCATTGAATCACAAAGGAATTTACAACATAGAGTTTGAAGTTATAGAGAAAGATTTATACGCAGAAGAGAACATTAAAAAAGAATTAGATATTGGCGCATTATTTTAAAATACAAATAGTTATACTGAGCTTTTTGGGCTTTGTGTTAGGGGGAAATGGATTTTCTCAGGATAGCGTCTATGTACTTAAAATTAAGAAACCTACTTCAATTTTAGATGTCTCTCATAAAGATACTTTCTTGGTAAAAGGAAAACATTATTTGGTTTCTATAAAAATGAAAGAAGGTAAAAAAAGAGTAGTAAAAGCAAAATCTGATTCTATTTATATTTCTAGAGTGAGGCAAGATTTATATTCCATTAAAATTGCTCGAAACAGTAAGATTAACAAAGGAATGATACGAGTTCACATTAAGAATGAAGACGGAACAATAGAGCTTGGAGAAGTGTTGATTTATAATATAGTAGAGCCACCAATGCCCGAAATTTATGTAGGAAATATAAAGGCAGATTCGCTAATTGATAAGCGATATTTATATGATTATGCTAAATTAAATGCTGTTTGCGAAGGAAGACAAGTGAGGTTACTGTCGTTTGATTTAGTAACATTTACCAATGGAAGTAAAAATCAATTTCATTCGAGTAATAATAAATTAACGATTCCAATGAAGAATCATATTCAAAGATTAAATGTGGGGAGTATGATTTATTTCAATAATATAAAATGTTTAATGGCAGACGGAAGAGTAGAAAAAATTGAAACCATAAGGTTGTTTTTTGATGAGACAAATAAATACAAAATAGGGGAGAGGATAATTAATAGTGGGAATTAATTTTTCCTTTAAGTTTCCTTAGATTGTCATTCCGTGCTTCGACACGGAATCTCTAAAAGAATATTTCACGAACAAAAGAAAATAATTTAAATCTTCTCAATAATCCCCTCAAATAAAGCAGTAAGAACAATTTCTGCTTTTCCTGCCACAGCAATAATATCTTCAATATTTACGGGTTGTAAATCGTTATAATCGCATTCGTCTGTCAATACAGAAATCGCCATAACGGGCAATCCCATATGATTGGCAGCAATTACTTCTGGAGTTGTGCTCATTCCTACAGCATCTGCGCCAATAATATCCAAATAGCGATATTCTGCAGCTGTTTCTAGCATTGGGCCTTGTACCGATACGTAAGTTCCTTCTTGTAGTTTAATATTGTTTTCTTTAGCAACAGAACTTGCAATCTCCCTCAATTTAGAAGAGTAAGGTTCACTCATATCAGGGAATCTTGTTCCCAATTCTTTCATATTTCTTCCAATTAATGCATTGGATTGTAAATTAATGTGATCGTTTATCACCATCAATTCTCCTTTTTTGAAATCGGTATTTATTGCTCCAGCTGCATTAGAAATCAATAGATTTTTAATACCCAATAGTTTCAAAACTCTAATCGGAAACACAATTTCATTCATAGAGTAACCTTCATAAAAATGAAAACGTCCTTGCATAGCTATGACTTGTTTTCCTCCCAGTTTTCCAAATATCAATTTCCCAGAGTGAAACTCAACTGTAGATAATGGAAAATTAGGAATATCAGAATAAGACAATTCCATTTCTATGTCAATTTTGGTAACCAAATTTCCCAATCCTGTTCCCAAAACTATTCCTACTTCTGCATTAGCAAATCCTTTGTCAGTCAAAAATGCAGCTGTTTCTTTTATGTTGTTTAATTCTGTGTTCATTTTGTTTATTATATTCAAATGATGTTCTCGATACTAAATAATTTCCTTTTCAGTCAATTATTACTCGAACTGACAGAGAACAAAAATATTATTTTTAAGATAAATCTTGTCATTTCGAGTGGTTTTTATTGTAGTGGAACGGAAATGAAAAATGTATCGAGAAGTGACGTTTTTAATTACTGCCGATTATCGGCCGGTCCATATTTTCCAAGACTCATTCGCTTGATTATGTAACATAGACATTCCGTTCAAAATCTCTGTTCCTTCTTGTTTTCCTTTAGTTAAAAATTGAGTGCGCTCAGGATTGTAAACCAAATCTATTAATGTGTGCGAGTCGTTTAATAATTTATACGGAATATCAGGAAAAGTATCTTCGTTTGGGCTCATTCCCAAGGGTGTAGTATTAATGACGAGTTTATGAAATTTCATTACATATTCGTTAATGTCTTTGTAGCTTATTTGGTTTTCTTCAGGATTTCTTGACACAAATAAGGTTTCTATTCCTAATTTTCTCAACCTATAATCTACAGCTTTAGACGCACCTCCAGTTCCAAGAATCAAAGCTCTTTCGTGCGTATTTTTAAGAAAAGGTTTTATTGATAATCCAAATCCAACTGCATCCGTGTTGAAACCTTTCAATATGTTTTTATTACCTTTTTGTACGAATTTAATAGTATTCACAGCTCCAATTTCTGTGGCTGTTTCATCCAACTCATCTAAAAATTGAATCACAGATTCTTTGTAAGGAATAGTAACATTTAAGCCAGATAAATCATGATTTTGTTTGAGTAAATCAACAAAATCTTCAATTTTTTCTAACTCAAATAAATCATAAGAATGATTAGCTAAGTTTTCTTTTTCGAATTTATCTTCGAAATAAGTTTTAGAAAAAGAATGAGAAAGCGTTTTACCTAGAAGTCCTAATTGCATTGGCTTAATGGGATTTATTTTTAGAAAAATAATCCATTCCTAATACCAAAATAAGTCCAACAAGAAAGAAAGCAATAACACCAACCAAGAAAGAAGGTTCTCCCACATTCTCTATATATCCCGAAGGAGAAGTAGAGTATTCTGTAATCACTTTGTCGAATTCCATTCCTTTGGTGAACTCAACAATATTATCGTTTTCGTCCATTACATTCACAGGAACTCGCCAAGGCCATAGTTTGTTAAGTGCGCCAATCATAAATCCTGTAAGCAAAGCAAAAGTGATGTTTTTATGATTTTTAAGAGACCAAGTAAGGAATCTTGCCATAGTAACTAACCCTATAATCATTCCCAGTCCAAAAACGATCATTGTAATTAATGCTCCCGACTCGTGATTTTCTATCAATCCAGTTTTTAAAGTATCGTGCAGGATGTAGGAATACATTCCCATAATCAATAAAATAAAACTTCCCGAAATTCCTGGTAAAATTAATGCCGAAACAGCAATTGCGCCACATAGAAACACAAACCAAAGGCTTTCGTTTACTTGTCCCATTGGCAATTGTGTAATTCCAAAAGCTATGATTCCTCCCAGAATTAATGCGCCAATAATTGGGACATTCCATTTGGTGATTTGTTTCCCAATGTAAATGATAGAGGCAATTATTAATCCAAAGAAAAATGCCCAAGCAACTGGCGGATACAAGTGAATTAGTTTTTCAATTGCAACCACACCAATCCCTATTCCCACAACCATTCCTCCTAATAATGAAACTAAAAAAGTCCCATTTATCTCAGTCCAAACGGCTTTTATTCCATCACGTTTCCATGTTTTTAGCAAGCTGGGTTTAAATGCTTTAATTGTCTCCAGTAATTTTTCGTAAATCCCAGTGATAAAAGCAATTGTACCTCCAGAAACTCCAGGTACGGTTTCTGCCATTCCCATTGCCATTCCTTTAAGCGCGATTAGTATGTTGTTCATTTATTTTTTGTTTAATTTGTTCTCGATACTATTTCATTCTCACTAGCGTTCGTCTGAAATCACTTGAACTGACAGAGAACAAAAATATTATTTTTAAGACTAATCTTGTCATTTCGAGTGGTTTTTATTGAAGTGTAACGGAAATAAAAATTGTATCGAGAAGTGACCGTTTAGTAGTTAATTTACAAACTTATTTGACGTGTAAAAAAGACAAAGTAATATTATCCACCATTTTTTGTTCCGTTTCTCTATTCATAGAAACTTTTCTGTCGTCCGTTTCGTATTTATTTGCACCTACAAGAGTCAATTTTCCTTGGTTAAAAAGCTCCATTAATTTCTCTCCCGATTCGTATACTTTTTCTTGAATAAAATTGCTTTCCAATCCAGAAATATAGCCACCTTTTTTCTCAATTTCTTGAAAAAATGACCAACTTTTTTCGGCAAGTTCTTCTGTTAGGTTTTCAATAAAATAAGAACCATTTGCAGGGTCTACCACTTTATCAAAATAAGATTCTTCCTTCAATATCAATTGGACATTCGAAGCGATTCTATTCGAGTAAGATTTTTTCTTGTCAGAAACCGTATCAAAACTAGAAATTGTAAGCGAATCACATCCTCCAAGCACAGCACTCATTGCTTGCGAAGTAGCGCGTAGCATGTTGTTCTTTGGTTGTTTATCGCTCCAAAACAGGGTAGAAGTAGAGGTGCTAATTGTTGTATTAGTTTCAGTTGCACCAAAAGCAGTCAATACTTTTGCCCATAACATTCTGAAAGTTCTTAGTTTGGCAATTTCAAGGAAATAGTTGTTTCCAATGGCAATTTCAAATTGTATTTTATTTGCCAATTCATCCACATCAAAATGAGGAGTCATTAAATTCAAATATTCCGTTCCTTGAGCCAAAGCTATTCCAATTTGTTGAGAAACAGTTGCTCCCGATTTCTGAAAATAAGAATTGCTCGCACAGATTGTTTTGATGTCTGCATCTTTAGCTGTTTCAAAAGTCTCTTTTAAATCGGTAGTTATTTGTTCTTTATTAGTCAGCCAAGTACCTTTTCGTGCGTAATTTCCGAGGTAATCAAAAGAAACGCTTCCTTCTATATCGATAAAAGTGATAGCTCTGTCGAGGCATAATTTTTTGAGTTCTGTAATCAGTTTCACAGGATTACGAACTATGAAATGAACCGCAATAATTTCTATCATGATATCTTGCAATAACACTTCCAAGTCAATATCATCCCCTCTAAAAGTTAGCGAATTTACTCCCTCAGCTAGAGCTTGAAGAGCTTTTTTGTTCGCCTCTTTCTCGTTTTTTATTTTGATGAACTTATTGATATTCCAATCGTTCGATTTGGAGTTCGGTTTAGATTTTAAACCTGCTTCATTTTCAGAATAATTTTTGGAATTTTCCTTATTTACATAGGGAACCAAAGCTATGTTGTCATGGTTCGTCCATTCCAGCTCAGAAATCGATTTTCCTTTTAAGTCTTTGTTTATTTTTTCTTCCCATTGTTTCAATGTAACGCCAGAAAAATCTTCGAAAGTTGCTTCTTTTTTACTCATAGTTCAAAAATAGGGATATTTTTTAGTATTTCAGAATTACTGTGTGGAATATTCTTCAAGTTATTTATCAATAATTTTTTCCTCATTTTATTACGAAAATCATCAGAACTGATGTATTATTGTAACTCCACTTTATGGCAGTAAAACAGATGGCAAAAACCCAACCCAAGATATCGATAAAAAATAAAAAAGCTTATTTCGATTACGAAATAACGGACGAATTTGTGGCAGGAATTCAGTTATTGGGAACTGAAGTGAAATCGATTCGAGCACTCAAAGCGAGCATTAAAGAAGCTTATTGCTATGTGCAAGAGGGAGAAGTTTTTGTGAAAGGAATGAATATTTCTGAATACGAAAATGGAGGATTTGTGAATCATGC
>JBDMYC010000090.1:0-5995 GCA_039770535.1 Flavobacteriales bacterium | reverse complement strand
TTTGCTCTAGTTCATAAAATTTTGCAAGTTCAAAATAGAGTTCAGTATTTGCGGGAGCAAGTTCATGAGCCTTGAGCAAAGAATTAAAATCTTTGTTTTTTACTTCACTGCTTAGGTAGTTTGAATAATAGGTGTTAAAGATTTGCTGTTTGGATACATTGCCCACTGTTACTGGTTCTGTTTGAGGAACTGAGATTACTTCCTTTGTGTTTTTGTCCATCTGAACAGCATACTTTGAAAGCGATTTCTGCGTAGTTTTTTTCTTGTTTGCACTTTGCGAAAATGCAAAAGCTGGCGCAAGAAAAAGCAAAAATATAAAGGTAATGTGTTTCATAATCATAAAAATAAGGTTTCTCTTTGATTATTAGTACACCTTAGTCATAAATTGGTTCAATAGAGACCAAAAAAAAACCTCAGATGTATTTTCTGAGGTTCTATTTGAAAATATTCCTTTTTGAGGAAGATAGGTGTGTTGCAGTCGAGAAATTACTTTTTCTCGATTAATCTTATATTTAGTTCTTTACTAATATTCCTGTAGCTATAAAAATAGGTTCAAAAGTGGGTTCAGTGATTGCATCATGCTTTGCTTGCAATTCAGCTTTCTTTTCTGCGGATACATTTTCTCCTTCCATTTCATCCATAATGTAATGCTGTAAATCTGCTACAGAAGTAGTATCCATTTTTGCAGTTCCCGTAAAAATTGCTTCAGTTCCTGCAGGCGTGGTAGGAGGAATTGTAAAGTGGTCTTTAAACATAACTCTCATGTTAGAAGAATCTGGCATATCTACTATTACAAAGCATCCTGCTTTTGCACAAATACTTGACAATGGTGCCTTAACTGTACAAGATTCTGTATTGTTATTTGCCAATTCTGTTGCAAAGGTACTGATGTCACTTGAGCTTTCCATTGCAACTTTTTCTATTCCGTAATGAGTGTAACCTTCAACTTCCTGAATTATTTTTGTTGTTTCTTCTTCTTGAGATACTTGTTCGATTAATTCATCTTCATTAGATTTTGGCTCTGCAGATTCTCCACATGAGAATAAAAATGATCCTGCTAATACTAGGGTAGTAAATTTTTTCATAGGTAATTTTCTGATTTGTTAATATCACAAAGATAAGGTATTTGCCGAAGGTTAAAAAAAAATTGAAAATATAAATGTGATAAAAATTTAAACAAAAAAAGACCAGTATTTCTACTGGTCTTTTTCTTCGTGAAAATAGGTAATTTTACAACCCACCAAGAGTTATTCCTGCATTAAATGGCATCAAGTTACTTGTGCTATTAGCATATTGTATTCCTTTGTCATTCAAGTTAGTAAGTGCGTAGTTAAAATATACTCCAATTCCTTTGTAGGCAAATCTTGCACCTAAAGACATTTTGATTGGTGCTACATTGAAGTTGCCTCTTATTTTAGTTTCGTAGTCTGCATTGTCCAAAGAATATTCGTGTTCTACAAGGCTTCTAATGTTATAGCTGAAAGTTCCTCCAAGAGCCAACTGAAAATCCTGGTTGTTTGATTTGAATACAAGCATAACAGGAAGTTGTAAGTAATTAGTTCTGAATTTGTAAGAGCTGTAGTCCAAGGTGTCGGTAATAAATGCACCTTCGTTAGGTGTTACTTGTAAATTATCTTCAAAAGTATATCTGTTATATTCTACACCTAATCCTGTCAGGATTCCAAAGTTTTTGTGAATATCGAAAATCAAGTTTGCGTTTATCATATAACTTCTACATTTTCCGTAATCCAATTCAACTGAAGCGTTAGAAGTAGGGTTTGCATTGATTTCATTCGTTACATTTTCTGTAAAACCAGTGACTCCAGCTCCTAATGAAATTGTAAATCTAACATCTGGAAAATCTTCATCTGTTGGTCCTTCGTTTTCTAGAGCTTTGGTCTTTAAAGAGTCTTTTACAATCACTTTTTTCTTTTTATCCTTGATGACTACTTTTACGTTTCCAAAATCTATTTCAGTAGATTCTACAGCAGGGATTGTATCAATTTTCTTGATAGTTGAGTCGCTTTGCGCTCCAGCCAAAGTTGCCGATAAAGCAAAGGCTAATAATGTAAGTAAGTTTTTCATTTTTTTTTCTTGTTTATGTGTTTTGTAAGTAAGACTATTACCTGAGCAGAAAAGTTACAGTTATATTCTAGTTTTTCTTTTTATTGAAAATAAATTTCCGATTTTAATTGTTTTAACTTGTTGTTTATTAGATTTTTGCTCTTCAATTTTGATAAATTTTGGCACAGGAATTTCTTTTGCTTTTTGTTCTGCAAAGGCGAATAAAGTTTGCGATTTATCTTCTTTTCCGGTTATTTTTTCCTCAAGAAAACTAATCGCTTTTTCTTTTGCGTATGTTTTTATCGCTTTTGTTTCTGTACGTTCTAGCTCAGGATTTTCAATAATTTCTTTGACTGGAGGATTAATTGCAATTAATTCTGGCTCTACTTTTTCTTTCATTTCAATTTCCAAAGTCTCTTCCATTTTAGGAATTATCTCTTTTTCTTTTTTCACAAGAATTGGCTCATTTGCACGTTCATTGCCCGTTTCAGTGGGATTTTCAATGAAGGTGTTTGCTTTCTCTCTTCTAATTCTTTTTTCTACTAATAATTGCTCTGATTCAGCTTTAATTTTATTATCTCCTTCTTGAGTCTTTATAGGAGCAAGTTCAATTTCGTAGCTGTTTTTCTCCGCAACATAAGGAGTTATTTGTTCTCCGGTAGTTGTCAAATTAAAGTACAACAAAGCCAGAATACAAGCTGCAACTCCCGAAGTTAAATAATAATAAAAGCCAATAGATTTCGATCTTTTTAGGCTTTGCTTGTCAGAAAAAATAATAGTTTGTGGAGTTAGTTTTGTCATTTCAAAGCTAGCCAAAACTTTTTCTTGTTCAGGAAATTTTGTCAAATGAGAATTTAGTTCATCTAATTCGCTCACTGTCAAATCTCCTTCTATTTTTCCAATGAAAAGGTTTTCGAGTGCGGTCAATTCGCTCCTTTCCTTTTTTTTCAAATAAGAAAAATCGATCGATTCATGTTCTCCAATTTCTATAATAGGGGTAGAGCTAAATTCAGTTAGCTCGGTTTTCAGGTCTGGATTTTTATCCAAGAAATTTTCGATCAAGGCAATTTTATCATCTGAAAGGTTGCCTTCCAAATAATCAATAAAATATACTTCGTAGTTTTCTCTTGTTATCATCCTAAAACTGTTTCAATACTCACCAAATATTTTTGTAAAGATTTTCTAGCTCTATAAATATAAACCTTTACTTGTGAGTTTTTTAAATTCGTTATTTCTCCTATTTCTTCGTACGAATAACCTTCGTAATCTCTCAATAAAATCACGTTTTTCTGAATCTCAGGTAAGGTTTCCAATGCTGCTTCTAGAATTTCATTGATACCGGAATACGCTTCAGTGTGAGATTTTTCAAAATCTCGCTCGCTTTCGAAATTGGTTATTCGTTTTTCTTTTTTTAGCACATCAAGCATAGTGTGATATGCAGCAGTGAATAAATAAGATTTTATCTTTTCGGCATCAATGTCTTTCCGCTTTTTCCATACTTTTTCAAAAACATCTTGCACTACGTCTTGCGCTTTCTCAGAGTTTTTCATGTTTTTCACCACAAAGCGATACAGGTTATCTGCATATAAATCAATACTTGAATTGTATTCTTTGACGTTCATAGTGGTTTAGGTAACGCAATATTTGTACTCCTATAACGATAGGACGAGTTCAAGTTACAAAAAGTTACAATTTATTTCACATACACCAACTTTTTGCCAAAAGGTGTCGTAGTGGTAGTGAAACAAAGTTAGGTTATAATTATTACTAACTAGTTAAATGTATTACATTTGAGAATTCAAAAAAAAATAAAAACATGAAAAAAACACTACTCTTTGCTGGATTATTCGCTTTTAGTTCGGCTATCAATGCACAAACAATCAATTTCAATAATGTAGTTGAATTTGGTGATATTATTTACAACTCAATTGATAATAGTCCCGCTTTTAGTATGGGAAATACGGGAGCTGGAAACACATGGAATTTTGCTGCATTAGCAGATGATAGTAGGGATACTATCGAATTTTTTCATCCAGGAAATGTGGCAGGAAATGCAGCAACAAGCACTTTTCCGTTAGCAACTCTAGCCAACCAAGAAGATACAAATTTTGTGTTTTTAAGAAAGTCTCCAACTAAATTGGAATTGTTAGGATTATCTAACGGGACAATCCACGTAGCTTCTCAAGATCCTGAAACTGTGATTACTTTCCCAAGTGCATTTGGAACAACATTCAAAGACACTGCAATGACAACAACTACTGTCTCTGGTGTTACAGTGAATCAGCCCTTAGCTGACTCTGTAAGAATTGAAAGTGTTACATTTGTAGAGTCTGATTTTGATGCTTCAGGAACAATGACTACTCCTTTTGGAATGTTTTCTGCCATTAGACAAAATTTAACTCGTACAACAAAGACCGAAGTTTATGCAAAAGGTGCTTTGACAGGTGGAGTTTATACTTTGATTTCGACAGACACAGAAACTTCAAATAGTCACCAATATTGGTCTGATGCTGCTAATGCTAAATCACCAATCGTTTCTTACGAAGTAGATGCTACAGGAGGATTTGCAGATTTTGTTACTTGGACAAGAGGTTTTGTAGAATTTAACAATGTAGGAAGTAAAGAGCTAGCATTAAAAACACTAAAGGTTTTTCCAAACCCTGTAGTGAATACATTGACAATTGATATCGAAGAAGAAATTAATGCAGTGATTATTACAGATATAACAGGAAAAGTACTTTTCAGAACTGAAAATCAATTAAGCAATACATTGACTCTAGATTTCTTGAACAAAGGAGTTTACATCTTAACAATAGAAACTGATTCGTATTTAGGAACAACAAAGTTCTTCAAGCAATAAGTTGTATGATTATTGAAAAATGGAAGTCTTGGAGAAATCCAAGGCTTTTTTTTTGCGTTAGTTTTTAGGAAATAACTCCAGAGCCAAGCAGCTCATCTTCCACATACCAGGCAGCAAATTGACCAGCAGTGATTCCTCTTTGTGCATTCTCGAAAGTGATGTACAATTCATTTTCTTTTTGGATCAAAGTAGCTTTTTCCAAATCTTGACGGTATCGAATTCTTACCAAACAATCGAGTTGTTCTCCTGCTTTTAATGTTAAATCGGGACGTATCCAATGAATTTCTTCTTGGTTAATTTTCAATGCTTTTCTGTACAATCCTGGATGGTTTGTTCCTTGGCCAACATAAACTATGTTTTCCGTTACATCAGTTGCAATGACAAACAAAGGAAATTCTGTTCCACCCACACCCAGTCCTTTTCTTTGTCCAGTTGTGAAATAATGAGCGCCTTGATGCTGTCCTTTATTCTTTCCGTCCACTTCCGAATACACAAAAGGTCTAGCCAAGTCTTCCACTTCAGTTTTGGTTTTATATGCTTCAAAAGCATCAAAATCTGCTGGAATTTCAACTATTTCGCCCTGTTTGGGTTGTAATTGTTGTTGAAGAAAATCAGGTAATTTAATTTTTCCTACAAAACATAATCCTTGTGAATCTTTTTTGTTGGCAGTAACTAAACCTTGCTCTTCAGCAATTTTTCTTACTTCACTTTTTTGCAATTCTCCTATCGGGAATATTGCTTTGGATAATTGAAATTGATTCAGTTGACACAAGAAATAACTTTGGTCTTTGTTATCGTCTTTTCCTGCGCGTAATTTGTGCATTTCTATGCCATCAATTACTTCAGAAGCTTTTCTGCAGTAATGTCCAGTGGCAACAAAATCGGCTCCCAAATTTAGAGCAGCTTCTAAAAACACATCAAATTTTATCTCACGGTTACACAACACATCTGGGTTGGGTGTTCTTCCTGCTTGGTACTCAGCAAACATGTAGTCTACAATTCTTTCTTTGTATTCAGAACTCAAATCCAAGGTTTGGTATGGAATGTCCAATTGTTCGGCAATTGCCAAAG
>JBDMYC010000089.1:0-6454 GCA_039770535.1 Flavobacteriales bacterium | reverse complement strand
TTTTTAAATAAATTTACTTATGATATCACTAGATTCCAAATCAAGTTTGGAATGACAGGCGGAGTATAATTAAAATCTATCATCTAAAATCTAAGTTCTAACATCTATTTTCAATATTAATCTTATTTTTGTATTCCAAATAAAATTACTCGAATGACCGCAAAGGAAATACGCCAACAGTACAAAGATTTTTTTGAATCGAAACAACACAAAATAGTGGAGTCTGCACCCATAGTTGTGAAGAATGACCCTACTTTGATGTTCAACAATGCCGGAATGAATCAGTTCAAAGATTTGTTTTTGGGAAACAAAGAAATAAAAGATGCGCGTGTTGCCAATTCTCAAAAATGTTTGAGAGTATCTGGAAAGCACAATGATTTGGAAGAAGTTGGGGTAGATACTTACCATCACACTATGTTTGAGATGTTGGGGAATTGGTCGTTTGGAGACTATTTCAAGAAAGAAGCGATAGAATGGGCTTGGGAATTATTGACAGAAGTTTACAAACTGGATAAAGACAGGTTATACGTAACAGTTTTTGAAGGAGACAAAGAAGATGGAACCAGTTTGGACCAAGAAGCCAAGGATATTTGGAGTAATATTATTGCTGAAGACAAAATAATTCTTGCCGATAAAAAAGATAATTTTTGGGAAATGGGAGAAGTTGGGCCGTGTGGACCTTGCTCCGAAATACACGTAGATTTAAGAGACCAAGAAGAGATAGACAAATTAGGTGGAAGAGAATTGGTAAACGAAGACCATCCTCAAGTAGTAGAGATTTGGAATTTGGTATTTATGCAATACAACAGAATCAAAGATGGTTCGTTACACCCACTTTCTGCTCAGCATATCGATACAGGTATGGGGTTTGAGAGATTGGTGATGGCAATGCAAGGCAAAAAATCAAATTACGATACGGATGTTTTTATGCCTATTATCAAAGAAATTGAGAAAATTTCAGGTAAAAAGTATTTGGAAGGAGAAGTGCATTCTGAAGAGCAAACAAAAACAAATATTGCAATAAGAGTAATTGCAGATCACATCAGAACTTTGGCATTTGCTATTGCAGATGGACAACTACCATCTAATACTGGTGCAGGTTATGTAATCCGTAGAATCTTGAGAAGAGCGGTCCGTTATGGATACCAAGTATTGGGGTTGAAAGAACCATTTTTTCATAATTTGGTTGAGGTTTTGGCAAAAGAAATGGGAGATGCATTTCCAGAAATAATCGCTCAGAAAGAATTGTGTACTAAAGTGATAAAAGAAGAAGAAATTTCTTTTTACAGAACTTTGGAACAAGGAATTAAGCGAATGGACGATTTGATGAAAGCAAATGCTTCTACAAAAAAGATAGAAGGAAAAGATGCTTTTGAATTGTACGATACTTTTGGATTTCCTTTTGATTTAACCGCTTTGATTGGTTCTGAAAACGGATTTGAAGTGAGCGAAAAAGAATTTGAATCTTGTTTACAAGAACAAAAAGACAGAAGTAAAAAAGCGAGTAAAGTTGATACTTCCGATTGGATTGTGCTGAAAGAAGATGACGTTCAGGAATTTATAGGATATGATTCTATGGATACGAGTGTTTACATTACTCGATATAGAAAAGTAAAAGGAAACAAGAAGGAATTTTATCAATTGGTATTTAATTTCACTCCATTCTATGCCGAAGGTGGAGGGCAAGTTGGTGATACTGGATTTATTGAATCTGAAAAAGAGAAAATATTTATTACCAATACCAAGCGCGAAGATGGACTTATTTTGCATTATGCAGATAAGTTACCAGAATTCAACACTTTGATGTTTCATGCTGTGGTAAATGCCAATAAAAGAGGATTGACGGCTTGTAATCATACAGCAACTCACTTGGTGCACAAGGCGCTTCAAGATGTATTGGGAGATCATGTAGAACAAAAAGGTTCTTTGGTAAACGAAAAATACTTAAGGTTTGATTTTTCTCACTTTAGTAAAGTAACAGACGAAGAATTGGCAGAAATTGAAGCAAGAGTAAACACAGAAATTCGTAAAGACATTCACCTGAACGAAATGCGAAATACTCCAATGAAAAAAGCTCATGAATTAGGTGCAAAAGCTTTATTTGGTGAAAAATACGGAGATTTGGTTCGTGTCATTCAGTTTGGTGATTCTATCGAATTGTGTGGAGGAATTCATGTAACATCTACTGGAAAGATTGGGTTGTTTAAGATAATTTCTGAAAGCTCAACCGCAGCAGGAATTAGAAGAATAGAAGCAATAACAAGTGAAGCAGCCGATAAATTTGTGAACGACAAATTGACTTTAGTAGATGAACTGAGCGCGATTTTGAAAGCTCCAAAAGACTTGAAAAAAGCTGTAGAAGATTTGATTGCTCAAAACAGTAAACTAGGAAAAGAAATTGAGAAATTGAATGCTGCAAAAGCTGGAAATCTAAAAGGCGATTTAATCAAAGAAATAACCGAAGTAAACGGAGTTAATTTCTTGGCTAAAAAAGTAGATTTGGATCCTCAAGGAATCAAAACCATTGCATTTCAGTTAAAAGCCGAGATGGACAACTTGTTTTTGGTTCTTTGTAACGAGAACAATGGAAAAGCAAACATTACTATTTTGGTGTCTGAGGAATTATCAAAATCCAAAAACCTACACGCAGGAAACATTGTGAGAGAACTTGCCAAAGAAATCAATGGTGGAGGAGGAGGACAGCCTTTCTTTGCTTCAGCAGGAGGAAGTAATCCTGGTGGAATTGAGAAGGTGTTGGAGTTGGCGAAGGGGTATATGTCCTAGTAAAAAGTTCGAGTTAGAAAATGCAATCTTCTATTTATTTCCCGACCTTTTGAAATTTACGTTAAGAAAATAGGCTTTTATTTCCCCGAATGTCATTCTCGATATAATTTTCATTTCCGCTATGGCTACAATGAAAATCACTCGAATTGACAGGATTACCTTACACAATAAGATTTTCAAAAACCTTTACTATGATAAGATGAGTGTAATTGTCAGTTCGAGTGTCCTGCTTTTTCTGCGAGATGTATCGAGAACAAATAGGCAATCTTCAAAACGACTTTTTAGCCAAATTAACCAATTCGTCATATTCACCATTGATTAAAGCTTCTTTCTTCAATCTAGACCATCTTTTAATTTGTTTTTCTCTTGAAATAGCAACTCTTACATCACTGAATTCAGAATAAAAAACTAGTTCAACAGGTCTTCTTGAATTGGTGTAGCTTTCTGGATGAAAGCCAGTTTGATGTTCAATAATACGTTCATTAATTCTTGATGTAATACCAACATAATAAGTTTCATCTGAGCATTTTAAAATATAAACGTAATATTTTTTCATTCTTTAAATTACGATAAATAATTTAATCCCTCAAAAAGCTCCTCATACCCGAATGTCATTCTCGATACAATTTTGTTTCCGCTAAGGCTACAACAAAATCACTCGAATTGACAGGATTACCTTATACAATAAGATTTTCAAAAACCTTTACTATGATAAGATGAGTGTAATTGTCAGTTCGAGTGTTTTTCTTTTTTTGTTAAAAAAAGAAAAAAGTATCGAGAACAAATGCAGGAATTTTTTTCAAAACGCTCCTCTTACCCGAATGTCATTCTCGATACAATTTTGTTTCCGCTATGGCTACAATGAAAATCACTCGAATTGACAGGATTACCTTATACAATAAGATTTTCAAAAACCTTTACTATGAAAAGATGAGCGTAATTGTCAGTTCGAGTGTCACGCTTTTTCTGCGAGATGTATCGAGAACAAATGCAGGAAGTTTCTTCATCCAAGCCATATCCCAATTAATTCTCCTATTTTTGAAAGTGTTGGAATCCAAATCCGTTATATAAACCAACAGAAAAAACACCCAATGAGAATAACTGGAAAAGCAAATGATTTTATTGAGTTGAAGGAATTACCTGTTCCTGATTGTGGAATATTTGATTCGCCAGACCCGAGTAGTTTGACCGTTATTTGGTTCAAAAAAGACAACAATCATTTTGTGATTGATGGAAAACCATATGAATTCAAGAAAAATGAAATCATTTTTCTAACTGAGTTTCACAAAGTAAAAGTAGTGAAGAAGCAAGAATCGAGATTCTTGAGATTCAATCGATCGTTTTATTGCATTATTGATCACGACCAAGAAGTTGGCTGTAAAGGAGTGCTTTTTTATGGAGCTTCTACGGTTCCAATAATTCGTGTGCCAGAAGAGGAGGTAGCTCACTTTCAGTTGGTATGGGATATGTTTGTGGTAGAAATGAAAGCTACGGACAACCTGCAAATAGAAATGTTGCAAATGATGCTTAAGCGCTATCTTATATTATGTACCCGTGTTCACAAGAAACAACTGACTGGAGTTATGGAAGAACCAAAAGTAGATTTAATCAGGGAATTTAATTTTTTGGTAGAAACTCATTTCAAAACTAAACACAGTGTGAGTGATTATGCTGATTTATTATTTAAATCACCCAAAACCCTTTCTAATCTATTTTCAAAAGTAGGTTCCAAAACCCCTCTGCAATATATTCACGATAGGAAAATGTTGGAAGCAAGAAGACTTTTAATTCATTCAAAAGAATCGATAAAGCAAATTGCGTTCGAAGTAGGTTTTGAAGATATTCAGTCTTTTAGTCGATTTTTTAAGAAAAATGAGGGAGTTTCTCCATCAAAATTCCAAGAAATGATGAGTTAGGGAAAAATTGACAACCCCTCGGGGAATTCCGCCAACGATTTCGGTTCATTGTGTATCTACATTTGTAATGTCAATAAGACACAAACAAATAAATACATAAAACAATGAAAAATTTCAATATTCCAACAAAAGAAGAAGTATCTGCCAACAATCAAGCAATTTTTGACAACCTGAATAAAGGATTAGGTTTTGTGCCTAATTTATATGCAGCAATGGCTCATTCAGATTCTGCCTTAGAAAGCTATTTGGCTTTTCAAGGATCAAAAACTTCACTTAGTAACAAAGAAAAAGAAGTAGTAAACTTAATCGTAAGCCAAGTAAATGGATGTGCTTACTGTCTGTCTGCACACACTACTTTGGGCAAAATGAATGGATTTACAGAAGACGAAACCATTGAATTGAGAACAGGAAGTTTTGATGCAGATGAAAAATTGGATGCATTGGCAAAATTGACCAAAGAAATTTCTGAAACAAAAGGAAAGGCAAACGAAACCGTGGTAAACGAATTTTACGAAGCAGGTTACAACAAAGGAACTTTGGTAGATGTAATTAAATTAATTGGCGACAAAACGGTAATGAATTATTTACACAACCTGACACAAATAGCGATTGATTTTCCAATTGCAAAAGAATTAGAAACAGTATAATCACAAATTTTAAACTTATAATACAATGAAAACAATAGCAAACACTCAGCAATACGATTCTGTGCTAGCACAATCAAATCCAATTTTACTAGATTTTTATGCAGATTGGTGTGGCCCTTGCCAAACTTTAATGCCTACTGTAGAAAAACTCTCCAATGAATTCGAGGGAAAAGTAGAAATTCAGAAAGTGAACATTGACCAAAATCCAGAATTAGCCAAAAAATTTGGTGTCAGAAGCATTCCTTCTTTATTCTTCATCAAAGATCAAGAGATTGTAGAAAAAGTAAATGGATTGGTAACAGAATCTGTGTTAAGGTCCAAACTTGACACCCTTTTAAATTAATAATTTATTTAGTTTAATAATAAAAGCAAATCGAGAGGTTTGCTTTTTTTTGGTTCATACTTTTGTTCATAATCCAAGGATTCAATGTGTTTGTTAGCCACAAATTCTTTGTATTATTAGGAAACAAAAAAACTAGCAATCATGAAAAAAGTAACTTTAGTAATTAGAATCTTAGTGGGTCTGGGTATGGTATTTTTTGGTTTAACCAAATTTGTACCCAGTTTAATGATGGATTTAGGAGAAATGCCCGAAGCAATGAATACTTGGAATGCAGGAGCTGCAGCTTCGGTTTATCTGATGCCACTTGTTGGAGGAATTGAATTGGTGGCAGGTATTGCACTGCTCATCAATAAGTTTGTTCCTTTGATGTTAATCGCTTTAGTAGCGGTAATGCTCAATGCATTTTTCGTTCATTTATTTATGGACCCAGCAAACATTGGAGGAGCAGCCGTATTTTTATTGCTTACTATATTTCTAATGTTTCAATATAGAGATGCATACAAAGGAATATTGAAAGCTTAGTTGTTATACAAGTGTTTAAAAGCTGTTTTAGTAATTATTAAAACAGCTTTTTTTGTCATACTATTAATTTTCGATTGTGGGAATGATATTAGTTGTTATTATTATTTATAAATTTAGGAACTAAGAAACAGAGTCATGACTAAAGCAGAAAAAGTTCAATTTATTATAGATGAATTAGAAAGAATTTATCCTAAAACTCCAGTTCCTCTGGATCATACAGATGAATATACTTTGCTGATAGC
>JBDMYC010000088.1:0-3287 GCA_039770535.1 Flavobacteriales bacterium | reverse complement strand
ATTGGATTTATCAAAAACTAGCTATGAGTAAAAAAATAAAACTAGTAGAAATTACCTCCGAATTGGGGGCAGGAACAAGAGGAGCAAGTTTGGGAGTAGGAGCTCTAAAAACTGCTGCGTATAACAACAACTCTTTGTTTTTTTCTAGGTACGAGTCGGTTGAGGTTAGAGATTACAATGAATTTCTTTTTCAAGAAAATAAAACACCATCAGCAATTCGAATAGAACATGTCTCAAAAGCTTTTGATGAAGTTTCTCAATCCGTTCAAAGTGTTTTTCAGCAAAATGAATTTCCATTCTTAATAGCAGGTGACCACTCTACAGCAGCAGCAACAATTGCAGGGATTCATCAAGCTCATCCTGGAAAAAAGTTAGGTGTAGTTTGGGTAGATGCTCATGCAGACTTACATTCGCCTTTCACTTCTCCATCTGGTAATATTCATGGGATGCCACTGGCAATTGCTTGTGGTTTAGATAATTTGGAGTGTAAAGTTAATACAGTTTCAGCCGGAGTAGAACAATATTGGGATAACTTAAAAAGTTTAGGAGGGCAGAATTTAGAAACTAATAATTTAGTTTTCATTGGAGTAAGAGATACGGAGCAGCCCGAGGATTATTTGATAGCAGAAAAAGGAATAAAGAATTTTAAAGTAGAAGAAGTTTCAAAGATAGGGGGCAAGGAAATTGCCAAACAATCGTTATCACTTCTAGATTCTTGCGACTTGATTTACGTCTCTTTTGATGTAGATAGCATGGATCCAAACGAAGTTTCTCACGGAACAGGTACGCCAGTTCCCGGAGGAATTCCTGTTTCAACCGTAACAGAAATTTTGTGTGAATTTGCAGCAAGTCCAAAACTAGTTTGTTTCGAAGTCGTAGAAATTAATCCAACTTTGGATGAGAAAAAGAATAAAATGGCTGAAACTGCCGCACTAATTATTGAAAAAGTAGCAACCGTTATCGAAAATAGATAGTGACCAACTATTCATCAGTAGATTTCGTAGTTAAATAGAGGAGAAGAGAATGAAAGAATACAAGTTTAGAGTTTTGATAGATACGCTCGAAGAAGAAAATGCCTTCCGAGATATTGTGGTAGATAGTTCAAGTAATTTTGAAACGCTTCACAAATCTGTCGTAGATGCATTTAATTTCAGAGGAGACCAGGTAGCTTCTTTTTATCTCAGTAATGACGATTGGGATAAGGGACAAGAAATTGGACTAATGGACATGACTGGAGAAAGTGCAGACTTTCTTGAAATGAGAGAAACCACAATTGAAGACCAGGTGGATGAAGTAGGTCAAAAATTACTGTATGTATATGATTTTCTGTCTATGTGGTGCTTTTTTCTTGAGTTAGTGGAAGTAAACGAATTTGATGGTTCAAAAGAATACCCTGCGATTACCTTGGAATATGGAGAAGCTCCTGCAGAGGAATCCAAACAGTTAATCATTGACGATTCTCTTGATGAGGCGGAAGAGGAAAGTGACTATAATGAATTTGAAGATGAATTCAATAATTTTGACAACATAGATAACTACGATTTTTAATACATTTTTGTGGTTAATTTTTAAATAGTTTCGGAGAATAAAAGAAGCCTTTCACTTTGAAATTTTAAATTAGGCAAGGATTTGTAACACATTTAAAAAAAAACAGCAATGCTCAATTACTTAAAATATACATTTATCTGTATTTCTATTCTATGTGGAACTGGATTTGCGCAAACTCCTAATATTGTTGAAGGAGAGATAATTGTGATGTTAGAAAAATCGAGTTCAGTAAAGAATTTTTGCCAAAAAATAAATGCAGGTAATGCTGGTTTGGATTTAAAAATCAAAGAGCCGATATCCAAAAGAATTAATGTTTGGCTTTTAAATTACAACAGCTCAAACTACAGCAGTGCTCAAGCTTTGGAACTTCTTTATTCCAAAAGAGAAATAAATTTAGCTCAGTTTAATCACACAAATTTGGAGTTGAGAGGTGATACTTGTCCTACCGATCCTTTATTTAGTTCAAGGCAATGGAATATGAATAACACAGGGCAAAATAGCGGTACTGCGGGAGCAGATATTGAAGCTTGCAAAGCCTGGGGATTGACAACAAATACGACAACAGCAGCAGGAGATACACTTGTAATTGCAGTAATTGATGATGGTTTTTATACTCCTCATGAAGACCTCAATTTTTTCAGAAACCGAAATGAAATTCCATTTAATGGCATTGATGATGATGGAAATGGTTACACAGATGATACATTAGGTTGGAATACTTATATTGATAGTAACAGAATTACATACGGAAATCACGGAACTGCAGTTGCAGGAATCATTGGAGCAAAAGCAAATAATGGTCTCGGAGTAGCCGGAGTGAATTGGGGAATGCAAGTGATGCCTATTCAAGGGTCTTCTAGTTTAGAATCTACAGTGCTAAAATCATATGGATATGTTTTAGAAATGAGAGCCTTGTACGATTCTACTAATGGAGCAAAAGGAGCTTATGTAGTAGCGACAAATTCTAGTTTTGGTATCAATAATGCAAATGCCGCAAGTTTTCCGCTTTGGTGTGCTTTTTATGATTCTCTGGGCTCTTATGGGATATTAAGTGTTGCAGCTGGGCCAAATGCTAACACAAATGTTGATACAGATGGAGACATGCCGACTACTTGCATAAGTGATTATTTAATTACAGTGACAAGTACAACAAGAAATGACCTAAAGGTATCTGGAGCAGGTTACGGAGCTATTCATATGGATATTGGAGCTCCCGGAAATGCAATTCGCTCTACATTCTC
This sequence comes from Flavobacteriales bacterium, assembly GCA_039770535.1. Taxonomy (GTDB): domain Bacteria; phylum Bacteroidota; class Bacteroidia; order Flavobacteriales_D; family CAJJDF01; genus CAJJDF01. The sequence continues at coordinate 498 of JBDMYC010000088.1, read as the reverse complement.
AAACAACAGTTACGGAAATGACTTTGGGACTTCATTCGCAACTCCCCATGTTGCAGGAGCAGTAGGATTTATGTATGCTGTTGCTTGCACAGATTTTATGAATTTATACCATACCAATCCAGACTCTATTGCATTGGTGGTGAAAGATGCAATTTTAAGCCGATCAGATTCAAATGCTAGTTTACTTGGTCTAACTACTTCTGGTAAACGATTGAACTTGTATAAACCTGCTTTACATATAATTTCAAATACCCCTTGCAGTGCGCTTAGTATAGAAGATGAAGCACGAGATTTGTCAAGCTTATCTATCTTTCCGAATCCAAACAATGGAATTTTCAATCTGAGACTTGATAACTTTGAAAAAGGAGTTTATTCCTACTACATTGTGGATGTAGCAGGTAAACTTATTGAAAACAAAGAGATTAAAATAAATAACAATCAAGAATTAATCAGAGTAAAAACTACTAATCTTGACAAAGGAGTCTATTTTTTATGTCT
>JBDMYC010000087.1:0-7391 GCA_039770535.1 Flavobacteriales bacterium | reverse complement strand
TTTCTTTGCTCTTTTCCGCCTTTTTTTCGGGGACAGAAATCGCATACTTGCAATCCAATAGATTGAAAATAGAAATTGATAGAAAGCAAGGTGTTCTAAGTGCAAAAATATTGTCTTTTTTTGCCAATAATGAATCCAGTTTTATTACAATGCTCTTGCTCGGAAATAATATAGCTCTTGTAGTGTATGGAATTTTCATGGGTGATTTAATAGTTGAAAAATTATTCTCTGCTCATGCTGGCAGTAATGCATTACCTTGGAATATTTTAATGGCCCAGACTTTGATCTCGACTCTCATTATTTTGGTAACGGCTGAGTTTTTACCAAAAACCATTTTTAGAATTAATCCAAATAGAACGCTCAGTATTCTTGCCTTTCCCTTGGCAATCGTATACGGATTACTTTATGTTCTTACCATTTTTATTACATTTATTTCAAACCTTATCTTAGGGCTTTTTGGGAGTAAAAAGGAAATTGGGGAAGTGAATTTTGGAGCTATTGATTTAGATGATTACCTAAGAAAGTCAACTAGAATACAAACTGACAAGGAACAAGATTATGAAGTTCAGATGTTTCATAATGCTCTTAATTTTAATAAAGTAAAAGCGCGAGATTGTATGATTCCTCGAACGGAAGTTAAAGCAGTTAATGTGGAGCAGGATGTAGAAGAATTGAAAAAAGAGTTTGTTGAAACGGGTTATTCCAAGATTATGGTTTTCAGAGATACGATTGATAACATCATTGGGTATGTCCATTCTTTTGAAATGTTCAAGAATCCAGAAACTATTACGGAAATTCTACGGCCAGTAGGCATAGTGGCTGAGTCAATGCCCGTTAATAAATTATTGAATCAATTCATCAAACAAAAACAAGGAATAACAATTGTTGTAGATGAATACGGGGGGACTGCTGGGATTATTACTATGGAGGATGTGGTAGAGGAAATTTTTGGAGAAATAGAAGATGAGCACGACAGTGAAGACTTGATAGAAGAGCAGCACGAAGAATCTGTCTATACCTTTTCGGGAAGACAAGAAATCGAGTACATCAATAACGAATACAACCTTGGTTTGCCAGAATCAGAAGAATACGAGACATTATCAGGATTGATAGTAACCGTCTACGAGGATATTCCTAGCGAAGGAGATGTAATTGAAATTGATGATTTCAATTTCGAAATTTTGGAATGTTCCAATTCCAAAATTGAAAAAATAAAAATAGTAAAAAATTAACAATAGATGCTTTCAGTTTTCTCAGATGAATCATTTATGCAGCAGGCATTTAACCAGGCAAAATTAGCTTTTGATGCGGGAGAAATACCCATTGGAGCAGTTGTAGTTTCAAACAATAAAATTATTGCAAGAGCTCATAACCAAACCGAATTGTTGAATGATTTTACTGCCCATGCAGAGATGTTGGCTTTTACTTCGGCTTCCGAGTATTTCGGAAATAAATACCTAGATAAGTGCACTTTGTATGTTACATTGGAGCCTTGTGTAATGTGTTCTGGCGCTTCTTTTTGGACCAGAATTAGCAAAGTGGTTTATGGGGCTTCAGACCCAAAAAGAGGATTCAGTTCGGTACAAAAAAACTTATTCCATCCCAAAACAATTATACAAGGGGGAATTATGGAAAAAGAATGTTCCGATATTATTGATTTATTTTTCGATCAAAAGCGTTTATTGGGCAGGTAATTTTCCCTCTAAAATAGACACAATTATAAATTCTTGTTTATCTTTATCGTACTTTTTCCAAGAGAAAGAGTGTGAACTATGTCCAGAACATTGAAACATACTGTAGAATTGTCTGTTTATAACAGCATAGATGAGCTCGATCCAGCGGATAAGGAGCTGATGCTTAGAGCTAAAAAGGTGAGCAATACTGCTTATGCACCTTATTCACAGTTTTATGTTGGGGCAGCAGTACGATTGAGTTCTGATGAAATAATAGAGGGGAGTAACCAAGAAAATATGGCTTATCCATCTGGAATGTGCGCAGAAAGAGTTGCAATTTATTATGCAAATTCTTTTCGTGTGGATGCCCAAATAGATACCATTGCAATTACTGCCCACGCCAAAGATTTTGAGGTGAACCACCCCATATCGCCTTGCGGAGCATGCAGACAATCAATGGCAGAGTACGAGTTGAAGCAAAAGCATCCCATTCGGTTAATTTTAGCCGGAGAAACGGGAGAGGTTTATATATCGGAAAGTGTTGAGACAATACTTCCGTTTATGTTTAATGAAATTGAATTGAAAAAAGAATAATTATGGCAACTGCAACAAAAAAAGCAACAACCAAAACAAAATTGAAGCATTCGAAAGCCCAGTACATGAAATGGTACGAGGACATGCTGATGATTAGAAAGTTTGAAGAGAAAACAGGGCAACTTTATATTCAGCAGAAATTCGGAGGGTTTTGTCATTTATATAATGGACAAGAGGCTATTGTAGCTGGAACTGTGAGTGCTACCAGAAAAGGAGATAAGCATATTACAGCTTACCGTGATCATGCGCATCCGATTGCTTTGGGTGTTCACCCAAAATACGTTATGGCTGAGCTTTACGGAAGAACAACTGGCTTGTCCAAGGGAAAAGGAGGATCTATGCACATGTTTGATGTGGAGAAAGGATTGATGGGAGGACACGGTATTGTTGGTGCACAAATCCCAATGGGTGCTGGAATTGCATTTGCAGAAAAATATAACAAAACAAAAAATGTATGCATCACCTCGTTTGGTGATGGAGCTGCAAGACAAGGAGCTTTGCACGAAACATTCAACATGGCAATGATGTGGAAGCTACCAGTTGTTTTTGTTATTGAGAATAATAATTATGCAATGGGAACTTCTGTAAAAAGAACTACTAATGTAACAGACATGACCAAAATGGGATTGTCTTATGATATGCCGTCTGAAACTGTAGATGGAATGAGTTGTGAAGCTGTGCATGCAGCAATGGAAACTGCTGTGGCAAGAGCAAGAAAGGGAGACGGACCAACTTTACTAAACATTGAAACTTATCGTTATAAAGGGCACTCAATGAGTGATCCACAAAAATACAGAAGTAAAGATGAGGTTGCCGAGTTCATGGAAGAAGATCCTATTACTGAAGTATTGAAAGTGATAAAGGAAAATAAATTTGCGACAGAAAAACAGTTGGCAGCAATTGATAAAAAAGTGAAAGATACAGTTGCTGAATCAATTAAGTTTGCCGAAGATTCTCCTTTGCCGGAAGCAGATGAATTGTATGAAGATGTATACAAAGAGGAATATCCTTTTATGATTGAGTACAAATAAAATTGATTGTCAGTTCGAGTGATCCCGACTTCTCGGGATTGTATCGAGAATAAAAACTATAATAAAGAATAAAGAGATATGGCAGAAATAATTAGAATGCCCAAGTTGAGTGATACAATGGTAGAAGGTGTTGTTGCAGAATGGCACAAAAAAGTAGGAGATGCGGTAGAGGAAGGAGAATTGCTGGCAGAGATAGAAACCGACAAAGCCACTTTGGAATTTGAATCATTTTTTGATGGTGTTTTATTGCACATTGGAGTTGAAAAAGGAGCAGGAGCCCCAGTAAATGATATTCTTGCTATTATTGGAGAAAAAGGAGAAGATGTAGCTGCTGTGCTAAAAGAAGCAGCAAGTGATGCGCCTGAAGAGGAAGAGAAAAAAGAAGAGCCTAAAAAAGAAGTTGCTGAACCAGCACCAGCTGCAAAAGTGAAAGCACCTGCACAAGAAAGAAAACCAGCCGCTAAGAAAGTAGTAGCTGAAGCACCAAAAATGAGTGCGCAACCTTCCCATTTTGATGATGGAATGGATTTAAAAATATCACCTTTAGCCAAGAAATTGGCAAACGACAAAGGTTTAAACTTGGGTCAAATTAAAGGAACAGGTGAAGGAGGAAGAATTGTAAAGAGAGATGTTGACAATTTTAAAGGAGGGAATGCAGCTAGTTTTGTGAATAGAGAAATCTACACAGAAGAGCCTGTATCACAAATGAGAAAAACAATTGCAAGAAGGCTGGGAGAAAGTAAATTTACGGCTCCACACTTCTATTTAACTGTATCTATAGATATGGACAATGCAATGGAAGCCCGAGCTGCAATCAATAAGTCTATTGCGCCAAGCAAAGTATCTTTTAATGATTTGGTAATAAAATCTGCAGCTGCTTCTTTGAAGTTGCATCCAGCAATTAACGCTTCATGGCAAGAGGATACAATCCGTTATAACGAGCATGTGAATGTTGGTGTAGCAGTATCTGTAGAAGATGGATTACTCGTGCCAGTTGTAAGATTTGCAGACGGAAAAACTTTGTCTCAAATTTCATCAGAAGTACGAGATTTTGCTCAAAAAGCTAAAAGTAAAAAATTACAGCCTCAAGATTGGGAAGGAAATACATTTACAATTTCTAACCTAGGAATGTTTGGAATAGAAGAGTTTACAGCTATTATCAACACTCCAGATTCATGTATTTTAGCCATTGGGGGAATAAGCCAAGTGCCAGTAGTGAAAAAAGGAGAAGTAGTTCCAGGGAATATAATGAAAGTAACGCTTTCTTGTGATCATAGAGTAGTGGATGGAGTTGCAGGATCAAAATTTTTGCAATCTTTCAAGAATTTTATGGAGAACCCAGTTTTGCTATTGGGGTCATACAATATATAGAGCAGAAGGTGGCATAGAGATTGCATTAGTCTTAAAAAACAAAGAAAAATGAAGAAGCAAATAGTATTGGGATTGACTGCAGCTTTCCTCTTGGTGTCATGCAAAATGAAAAAGGAAAAGAAGACTGATGAAAAAGCAGTTACTGAGATGAACTTGGAAAGAAAAATTAACTTAAATCAAATTCAGGGAAATTACGTAATCACTTCTTTTGAAGCAATGCCAGAAATCAATGGAGTTGCACCAACTGTATTTATTGATGAGACGGGTAGAATTGGCGGAAACAATGGCTGCAATTCCTACTTTGGACAGATTAATCTTGAAGATGAAAAATTAATGAGTAATCTGGGTTCTACTCGTAGAGCTTGTCCTGGTGAGGCTTCAGATATTGAAAGAATGATGATGGAATCCATGCAAGAGGTGGACAACATTACAGTAGAAGGAAAGGTAATTAGATTTTACAAAGAGAATAATGCAGTGATTATAGGCAAGAGTATTTCTCTCGAACAAGGCACTTGGCAGGTGATTTCTATTGTAGGAAAAGAATATTCAGTCATGCCAAATTTTTCAGTTGAGAATAGCAGATTGACTGGTAATACGGGTTGCAATTCATTTTTTGGAATGGTTCAACAAAAGGGATTATCATTAAAAATTGCAGAACCAGGAATGACAGAAATGGAATGTCCAGATTTTAATACGAACATGGAATCAACTTTCATTGGATTATTGGCGGAGGTTACTGATATAAGAATGAATGGAAGCATAGCGATATTCATGAACAATGGAGAAGAGCTTTTTAGAGCTGAGAATCCCGAACAAGAATAAAATAAAGCAATTGAGTAGTAACTTACTTAACTTTGCTAAACAAACTAAACAATAAATAATATGTACCCAGAAGAAATAACAGCACCCATAAGAGAAGATTTGACAGGAGCAGGATTTACAGAATTGAGAAATGCAAGTGAAGTAGATGAATTGATGAAGCAAGAGGGAACAACTTTATGTGTCATTAACTCAGTATGCGGTTGCGCAGCAAGAAATGCAAGACCTGCAGCAAAGATGTCTGTTGAGATGTCGGCAAAGAAACCAACAAATTTAGTAACTGTATTTGCAGGAGTGGATCCAGAAGCTGTGGCTCAAGCAAGAAAATACACATTACCTTACCCTTCTTCTTCACCTTCTATCGCTTTATTCAAAGATGGTAAATTAGTTCACTTTTTGGAACGTCACCACATTGAAGGAAACACAGCAGAAGCAATTGCAGATAATTTATCAGCAGCTTATACTGAGTTTTGTTAGGAAAATAAAAGTGTCGAAATTAAAAGAGGGAAGAAACACATGTTTCTTCCCTCTTTTTTTTGTTATGATTTTTGCAGTTCTAAAAACTCTCCATCACTCTTTTTAGGTCATTATTTGTTCTAGAGCTAATGTATTCTCTGCCTTCTTCGTCCCAAATTCCAGAAGCAATTTCCTCTTTTATTCGGGCTCTAAGTCTTTGGTTAGAGGTAGCAATGTCTTTTTCAGATCCAGTCACATCTTTATTCTTTGCGAAAGTGAGAAATCGAGAAAATATAGCATCAGTGACCGTAAAATTTTGCTGAAAATGGTTCAAGCTTTTGTCGCTCAATCTTTTTCTGTTACTGCTGAGGTAATCCATAGAAAATTCTGTGAGAATTCTGCTGTAGGCGATTTTTCTGTAGAATGAAGAATAACCAACCGTATCAAACGGGATAAAAATATCAGGAGATATTCCTCCGCCTCCGTAAACTGTTTTGCCTCCGGGAGTGGTGAATTTGAGAGAATCAACAAAAACTGAAGAATCCAGGGCAAATAGAGATCCGCTTTTTTCTCGTTCATACATTTCCATCATGTAATCGTAATGACTTTTATTTTCATATGATTTTTGAATACATCTCCCTGTTGGCGTGTAATATTTTGCAATAGTAATCCTCAGAGAGGAACTGTCGGCCAGCATCACGGGTTTTTGCACCAGTCCCTTGCCAAATGACCTTCTTCCGTAGATAGTCCCTCTGTCGTTATCCTGAATGGCTCCTGCCACAATTTCACTAGCACTTGCCGATTCGCTATCAATCAATACTGCTAATTCAATGTTTTTGAGAATCCCTTTAGAAGTAGAAAAAGCTTGTGAACCTTTTCCTTGTTTGTCTTTGGTGTAAACCATCATCAGATCTTTTTCCAAAAATTCATCTACAATATTTTCAGCAATTTGGAGATAGCCACCTCCATTTCCTCTCAGGTCAAACACCAGTTTTTTCATGCCTTTTTGCAGTAGTTTTTGTGCTGCATAATAGAATTCTTTTGATGAAGTTTCAGAAAATCTTACTAGTTTTATATAACCCGCATCTTGAGACATCATGAAAGAAGCGGTAACACTTTTGATAGGAATTAATCCTCTTACGATCTCTTTTTCCAGAATTTCAGAACTTCTTTTTAGTTTCACTCTTACCGTAGTTCCGGGTTTTCCTTTTAGTAATTTCATTACCTCACTATTTTGCAAATTGACTCCAGCAACTTGTGTTGTGTCAATTTTCAAAATTACATCTCCATTTTTCAATCCAGCTTTACTCGAAGGACCATTTGCAATCACATTGGTTACATTTAATGTATCATTCAAGATGATAAATTTCACGCCAACTCCTGCAAATTCTCCTCTCAATTCTTCTTCTTCACGGTTGTATTTTCTGTAAGGAATATAAACTGAATG
>JBDMYC010000086.1:0-2905 GCA_039770535.1 Flavobacteriales bacterium | reverse complement strand
ATTGTTATAGGTAATTTGTATTCAGCCATATTTCCTGATGCATCTCTTGATACTCTTGCAATCGTATTAACAAAAGGCACATTGTTATCTTGTGTTAGAACTCCTCCTACATCATAGTACTGTGCAATTCCGCCAAAGAATACAGTGTTCATTTCTTGGTAATAATCAGAATAAATTGGAAGAACAGCACAATGGTAATGGTTGTAATATTGACTAAATGAGTTATTTACCGTATACCCGGAACTGTCTATGTTTACGCAGTTTAGAAAAGGTAAATTTACAGTTTTTTGAAAAACTCCTGAAAATGCAGTAAGTCCTTCTTCACCACTAGGCATTATTTGAGGAACTACATTGTAGTCTCTTCTGTGTAATTCGTTAGTGTCAGTAATTGCTGGCAAGTGATTCACTGCTAGTAAAGTCCCATTGTCAGTAATTGTGAATTTTCTTATTTGATTGGTATACTCTTGTGTAAAGCCAGGGCCGTGAGTTGGACCCATTGGGTTGTATCTTCCCAGAAATTTATGTCCACCTACTAAATAAAACGTACTGTTTATTTTTTCTAATCTTCCTCCAGTTACCTGAAATTTGGAATCTGTAATTTGTCTGAAATTTGAGGTAAAACTTGTTCCATTAATTACCGCATTTATAGTTGCTGAAACATTTACGGCAGTCAGATTTGCGAAAGTAGTATGGTCTGACAAAACAGAACTATATCCATATCCGCCAGTTACGTATAGCATATTTCCTTCTTGAAAAAACTGAGAATTAGTTGATTTTATTTGATCCTGAATCGAAGTAGAAAGCGAAGAAATAGGAGTGGACCATTTTTGTTTAGAAACTGGATCCACTACAATTAATTGAGTGTTGTGACCAGCAATGTCAAATGCTGCAAAAGGTTGTCTTTGATGCAAACCATCTAGTCTTCCCCCAAGAATTAGCCATTTTCCATTGTGTTGTCCAAATGCAAATGATTGTAATCCTCCCAACCCATTTATGTTTGCAGGTTTTATATCAACCTGAAAGTAATTTGACTGAGATTTTAACTGTGTTATTGAACATAAAAAAAGTAAGCTACTCAGGACTATGTTAATTCGCATATTCTTAGATTTAATAGTATTCAAACCAAAACTAAAAGTAATAAGCGAGTTAGTCAGTAACTATTGTTACATTACCCCAAATACTCTGTCACATTCTTCTCAATCCTTTCCACAATTTCAGAGTTATCAGCTTTCACAAAAGTTTCTCCCGTAATTTTCTCGTATAGTTCCGTATATCTTTCAGTAATGGTAGTTACAAACTCATCTGGAATGTGAGGAATAGATTGTCCTTCCAGTCCTTGAAATCCGTTTTCTATCAACCATTCTCTCACAAATTCCTTAGATAATTGCTTTTGTTGTTCGTTTTTAGCTTGTCTTTCTTCATACCCTTCTGCATAGAAAAAACGCGAAGAATCGGGAGTGTGAATTTCATCAATTAAATAAATGACTCCGTCTCTTTTTCCAAATTCATATTTGGTATCTACCAAAATCAAATCTTGTTTTGCAGCAATTTCGGTTCCTCTTTGGAATAAATCTCTGGTGTATTTTTCTAATTGTTCGTAATCTTCTTTACTCACAATTCCTTGAGCGATAATATTTTCTCTCGAAATATCTTCGTCATGGTCACCATCTTCGGCTTTGGTTGCTGGCGTGATTAGTGGAGTAGGGAATTTATCATTTTGTTGCATCCCATCTGGCATGGCAACTCCACAGATCATTCTTTTTCCTGCTTTGTATTCCCGCCAAGCGTGTCCTGCCAAATATCCTCTAATGACCATTTCTACTTTGAACGGTTCACAAAATTTACCTACAGCCACATTTGGATCTGGATTTGCCTCCAGCCAATTGGGAACTAAATCGCTCGTTTCATTCAAAAACTTAGTTGCAATTGCCGTCAGGATTTGTCCTTTGTATGGAATTCCTTTTGGTAGCACTGCATCAAATGCAGAAATTCTATCTGAAGCAATTAACACGATTTTTTCGTTATTGATGTTGTATACATCTCTCACTTTTCCTTTGTAAATAGCTGTTTGTCCGGGAAAATTGTAGTCGGTAGCGGTAAGCGTTTGTTCCATAAGTTTTTTAAAATGGGTTAAAACAAAAATGCATCTAGAGAATTAACTCTAGATGCATCAAAATTAGTTTTTTTTATTTTTTACACCCAACATCCAATTGGGAAGATATTAATAAATGCGATATGTTTTAAACAGACATTTTCCATTTCAATAAAGCATCATAATTTTCTTTAGTAATAAATTCTTTTTCCAATGCAGTTTCGATTAGTACATCAAAATTGCACAGGGAATAAAAAGTACATTCGTTTTCAAAATTATCAATTGCCTTTTGGAATCCGTAATCCATGATAGAGACAACACCTTTTACAGAGTTCCCATTTTCTTTTACAGCTTTCACAGCCTGAATTGAGCTTCCTCCAGTCGAAATTAAGTCTTCAATCAGTACTACTGTTCTCCCTTTTTCCATCACTCCTTCAATCATATTTTGAAGTCCGTGAGCTTTGGCTTGAGAGCGAACGTAAGCAAATGGCATATCCAATTCTTGAGCAATCAAAGCTCCAATTGCGATTCCGCCAGTAGCAACACCAGCAATGATATCTGGTTTTCCGTAAGCTTCGATAGTTAATTCAGCAAGTTGCTGTCTGATGTAGGTTCTTATTATTGGATAAGACAGAATTACTCTGTTGTCACAATAAATAGGTGATTTAATGCCAGAGGCCCAGGTAAAAGGTTCTTCGACATTAAGTTTGATAGCTTTTACTTGTAATAAATATTCTGCTACCTTTGAGGCTGTATTTTTGTTTAAAATCATAATCGGACGCAAATGTATAAAGTTTTTATTAATGATAAGGT
>JBDMYC010000085.1:0-8171 GCA_039770535.1 Flavobacteriales bacterium | reverse complement strand
GTAAAAACTACTAATCTTGACAAAGGAGTCTATTTTTTATGTCTGAGGTCATATTTTGGTCAAGTAAAAAACAGTAAATTTATAGTGAATTAAATAAGTATGATCAACAAAAAAAATAGACTGTTAGCTGTTTTCTTTATAGCTTTCTTTGCAGCAAATATCATTTTGCCGTCTATAGTGTTGGTTCATTTTAAAATCAATCAAGAATATATCGCTAGCACATTGTGTGTGGAGAAAGAATTAGAAGAATCAACATGTGCAGGAAGTTGTCAGTTAAAAAAATCGCTTGCTGCTTTCGAAAAAGGAAATAGTGAAGAGCAAGAATTAAACTTCCTGGTAGAGACTCACATTTCCTTCCTGTATGTCCCAATTATACTAGAAGAAAACAAAATCAATCGAAAAGAAAAGAAAATTTCTAACAGATTTGAGCAGAATACAGCACTTTCTGGCTATTCTGAAATTCCTTTTCGTCCTCCTATTTTATTGTCCTAAAATCTCAACAATCATTCTTGAGAATGATTGATTTTACTGTACAATAAAAATTAATTCAATGAAAAAAATGATTGGAATATCTCTGTTATTTCTAACAGTGAGTTCCACAGCATGCGACATTTGCAACATGTCAGTCAGTTTAAGTCCTGATGATGCTAAAAACTACGTTTCTATTTTATTTCGAAGCAGAAACACGTGTAAAAATTTTACCACAACAGTTCTTCGAGAAATGGCAATGGAGTCTACATCAAGGCATGGAGGAGTGATATTATTACCTACTACAGAAGATCAGAAACATGAAGATATTTTTAATGTTTATGAGATTCAAGGGTTGTATAATTTCAACCGCAGATTTCATGTAACTGTTTCGGTTCCTGTAATCTCGAATACAAGGTCAATAAATAATGATCGACAATTTCAGCTGAATGGTATAGGAGATCCGATTGTGATGGCTAAATACCATCTTTTTCGTACAAATTATGAGACGAAACTCAATCACAGAGTTTCTGTAGGTAGTGGTCTAAAAATACCACTTGGAAGCTATGATTTTGAGCATAAAGGAAAAGTAGTTCAGCATGATTTTCAGGCGGGAAGCGGAACAGTAGATTTTATATTTTCTCTTGATTATTTGATGAAATACAAAAATTGGGGATTGGCAATGAATGCAAATTATAAAGCCAATACATTCAATAGCAAAGCAGATTACATGTTTGGAAATAGCATCAATTCAACACTCAATTTATTTTATTTGAAGGAATTGGGTGATAGCTATTCTTTGTTGCCTTTCGCAGGGATTTATGGAGAACAAGCAGGAAGGGATATAGAAAATAAAAAATACGAATCGAACACAGGCGGCAGAATATTATTCGGCACTGCAGGAACTCAGTTTTTTTTCTATCAATTCAAAGTAGAATTAATCTATCAGCATGCTATGGTTAACGATATGAATGGACCCTTGCAGTTGAATGTGAAAAACAGAGTGCAAACAGGGGTTACTTATTTGTTTTGAGAAAGATTCTCATGAGAAAAATGTAAGCCTACATGAAAAATAAAGACTAGTTTATGAACCTAGTTCTTAAATGAATAAAACGATTAATAAATTACATAATAAAAATTACTAAAATGAAAAAAATAATTTTAACATCAATAGCAATAGCAGTATTGTTTAGTTGTAAAAAAGACGAAGAAGAAAATGGGGGAGGACATTCTCACGGAAATACAAGCGGAGAAATTACTTTAAATGCAAATTTTTTAGTGAATGGTGCAACATACGATTCAGACTCCGTTTATGTTGACGATTTTGGACATAACTTTAAAATATCTTTTACTAATATTTACCTATCAAAAATAAACTTTGAAGAAGCAGGAGTTGTAACGCCTCTGCCCACTCAATATTTATTGTTAAAACCAGAAATAGCAAATTACAGTTTGGGAAGTGTTGAAAGTGGTCATTATCACGAATTGAAATTTGGAGTAGGAATTGATTCTACTACTAATCATTCTGATCCAAATACTTATCCTATTACAAGTCCTCTTTATCCGCAATCACCAAGCATGCATTGGACTTGGAATTCTGGATATATATTCTACAAAATAGATGGAACAGCTGACATAGATAATGACGGAACTTTTGAAACAAGTTTTATTTTTCACATTGGATTAGATGAACTAAGAAGAGATGTTTCTCTTGTAATTCATGACGATTTTGACGATAATTCCAACACTATTAACCTGAATGTAGATTTAGGTAAATTTTTAACAGGAATTGATTTATCGGTTGATAATTTCACCCACACTATGGGTAATTTGCCCCTAGCTACTAGAATTGCAAATAATGCATCATCAGCATTTTCTAACTAAGTAAATGAAGGTTTTTATCTACATAGCATTGTTCTCACTTTCTCTTCTTTCATGTAAAAAAGAGGAAGTGATTCCTGCTATGAATTTGGATGAACCTTATGAATTAGATATCCCAGCAGGATTTCCATCACCAGTTATTCCGGAGGACAATCTACTGACAAAGTATAGAGTAGTGCTAGGAAAAAAGTTGTTTTTTGAAAAAGCTTTGTCCAAAAACTATACACTTTCTTGTGCAAGTTGTCATCATCCTTCTCGAGCATTTTCTGATACAGTTTCTTTAAGTATAGGAACAGAAGGAAGGACAGGAATCAGAAATTCACCTAGTTTAGCAAACTTAGCCTACAAAAATTCTTTTTTTATGGATGGTGGAATACCTACTTTGGAGTTGCAAGTGAATGCTCCTTTAGAAGATCATAACGAAATGAACATTAATATTCTTGCTGTTACTGAAAGACTTGAAAAAAAGGAAGAATATATTACAATGAGCAAGAAAGCATACGGTAGAGAAATTGGACCATTTGTTATTACAAGAGCCCTTGCAGCTTTCGAAAGAACTTTGATTTCTGGGAACTCAGATTTCGATAAATTTCAGGCAGGAAATATAGCTGCTTTGTCTCTTTCACAAAAGAGGGGAAAGGATTTGTTTTTTAGCAACAGAACAAACTGTTCTTCGTGTCATAGTGGATTTAATTTTACTGACAATAGTTTTCAAAGCATAGGATTGTATCCAAATTATGCCGATTCTGGGCGCATGAGAATTACACTAAACGAGGCCGATAGAAATAAGTTTGTGGTTCCTTCGCTAAGAAATGTAGCAGTAACAAAACCTTACATGCATGATGGTTCATTAGCCAATTTGGAAGAAGTGATAGATTTTTTCAATTCAGGCGGGCATCTTTCTGCAAATAAGAGTAACTTAGTTAGGCCTTTAAATTTGTCAATTCAAGAAAAACGCGATTTAATCAATTTTCTCAATTCCTTGACAGACAATGAATTTTTGAATAACAAAGAATATAAACCATGAAAATAAAAACATTTCTTAGCGCAAGCCTTTTGATGATTCTATTTTTTATGTCTTGTAAAAAAGAGGAAAAGAAAGATTTTTCAGAGCAACCATTCAGCCCAACTCCTGTTACTATAGAAATTCCAAGAGGTTTTCCTCAAATGCCAATTCCTGCTGATAATCCATTCACAAAAGAAGGAATCGAACTGGGAAGGCATTTATTTTATGAAAATAGTTTGTCTGGAGATAACACTATGAGTTGTGGTTCATGCCACAGGCCAAGTGCAGGTTTTTCTGATAGCAATAGATTTAGTGTAGGTATCGATAATATCAGAGGGGTAAGGCAATCTATGCCAATTATGAATATTGCTTGGGCAAATCGCTATTTTTGGGATGGAAGAGCAATGACTTTGGAAGAGCAAATTATTGATCCAGTAGAGAATCCAATTGAATTGCACGAGACGTGGAAAAATGCAATGACCAAATTGCAAGGAATTCCAAAGTACAGAGAAATGTTCAAGAAGGCTTTTAACATTGACGAAATTGATTCTTTGCATGCCACAAAAGCACTCGCTCAATTCATGAGAACTATGATATCTGGCGAGTCCAAATTTGATCAAGTTGCCAGAAACTTAGCACGGTTAACACCTTCCGAAGAAAATGGAAAAGCATTGTTTGAAACAGAAGCAGGAGCAGATTGCTTTCACTGCCATGCAGGAATTTTATTCACAGATTTCAGTATACGAAACAATGGATTGAATCCAACACATACCGACAATGGTTTTGGAAATGTAACTGGAAATCCTGCTGATAATGGTAAGTTTAAAGCACCTTCTCTTCGAAATTTAGTGTTTACAGCTCCTTACATGCACAATGGAAAATTCTCAACTATTGATGAGGTTATTGATTTTTACAGCTCTGGACTTCATGCTAGCTCGCCCAACATTGATATATTTATGAAGAAAGCGCCAGCTGGGGGAGTTCAATTAAATATACTCGAGAAACAAGACCTGAAAGCTTTTTTATTAGCGCTTACAGACTCAAGTTTTATCACGAACCCTGATTTTCAGGACCCAAACGGAATTATTAAATAATTAAAAACAAACAACAATGAAAAAAATACTTTTTACACTCACAGTAATCGCGCTCATGACATCTTGTAAAAAAGACGAAGTGTCACCTGAGCCAATGGCAGAAGCAACTCCAGTAGTTAATTTTATGTTCCAGCAAGATTATAAGGGAACTTCAGTTACCAGTGCAGACTTTGGAGCAACAACTTATACCAATGAAAAAGGAACAATGCATACGATTACAAAACTTCAGTATTTAGTCTCGAACATTACTTTGCACAAAACTAACGGAGAAGAAGTAATACTTGGAGGATATAATTTTGTAGACTTGACAGATTCTGAATCAATGCTTTATACGCCAACTGAGAATATTCCAGAAGGAACTTACACAGGTGTTTCTCTTACATTTGGATTTACTCCTACAGATAATGTAAATGGAGCTTATCCAGATTTGAATGCTGCTTCTTGGTCTTGGCCTATGATGATTGGAGGAGGTTACCATTTTATGAAATTTGAAGGAAATTTCACAAATAATATGGGGAATCAAACTGGTTTTGCTTACCACAATGGAACTGCATCAAAAATGAATCCTAATGGAACAAGAACAAGCGAGGCAAATGATTTCAGAGTTAGATTATGGGATTTTGAAGGAGGTTTTGAAATTAAAGACGGAAATAAAACAACAATCAATATCAATATGGATATTGCAGAATGGTTTAAAAGCCCTATTACTTGGAGCCTGGATGATTACCACGCTATGCTGATGCCAAATTACACAGCACAAAAAATGATGAACCAAAATGGAAGAAGTGTTTTTTCTTTTGGAGGAGTTGTTTATGGACCTGAATAAAAATAGTTATGAATAAATATAGAGCTTTATATCTTACGGTTTTTGCAGCCTTTTTGCTGGTCTCCTGCAGAAAAGAAGGTTGTACAGATCCTAATGCACCAAATTATAATCCCAATGCGAAAGTAGATGATGGATCTTGTATTTGTACTTCGGCCTCGGGTCCAACTCCCTACCAACTGCAAATCCCCCAAACATTTAGTTTGTTTTTGCCACCACCAACTATTCCTGCGTCAAATCCAATGACAGTGGAAGGAGTGGCGCTAGGTAAAAAGCTGTTTTTTGATCCACAACTCTCAGCTGATAACAGTCTATCTTGCGCAGGATGTCACAATCCCGCACAATCATTTGACGATACCAATCGATTTAGCACAGGAATTAATGGAATTGCAGGAACGAGAAATGCAATGCCTATTTTTAATCATGCTTGGAATACAGCCGAAAAATTCTTTTGGGACGGCAGAGCAACTACGCTTGAAGTTCAGGCGCTTGATCCGGTTGTGAATCCTATCGAAATGCACGATACTTGGGCAAATGTAGTAAGCAAACTACAAGCAAATGCAGCTTATCCGCCCATGTTCGCAGCAGCTTTTGGATCTACAACCATTGATTCTGTAATGGCTACAAAAGCTTTAGCACAATATGAACGAACACTCATTTCAGGGAATTCGAAATTTGACAAATACTTACTGAGGCAAATTAATTTGACTTCGAGTGAGTTAAATGGTTTCAGTTTGTTCATGTCAGAATCTGGAGCAGATTGCTTTCATTGTCACGGAGATCCTAATAATCCCCTGTGGACTGATAATCTTTTCCATAACAATGGCTTGGATGCGAGTTTTACAGATAATGGCTTGGGAGCTGTTACAGGAAATCCTGCCGATAATGGAAAATTCAAAACACCAAGTCTACGTAATTTAGTTTACACAGCTCCTTATATGCATGATGGACGATTCAAGACTTTAGACGAAGTTATAGACCATTATAGCGATAGTTTGAGACCTTCTTCTACGGTTTCACCACTTCTGAAAAATGTGCCTTCAGGAGGGGTTAGATTAACAATTCAAGAAAAAGCAGATTTGAAAGCATTTTTATTGACACTTACTGATACAGCTTTTGTGCAAGGGCACTGATTTACAAGTGAACCACAGTGACTAAATTACTTGAAGTTAGAAGTAGCTTCAAAATCTTTTATATTCTAAATATTCGAGTGTTTTATGCAAATTCAGATTGCTGAACTCAAGATGAATTACTCTTCTTTGACTAGAGTTATCGGAACGATTTGATGTATGAAATAGAAGTGGTTTCATTAGCATAATTCCACCTTTTTTTACCTCACAAATTACTTCATTATCTGTGTTTAAATTTTTAGAATTTATTCTTACGATACCATCCAAATGAGAATTTGAGATTATTTTCAAAGCTCCGTTTTGACTTGTTGTTTTGTCCAAATGAATTCTTGTTGTAACTGTGTTTTCAAGAATATAAGTAGGAGGCTGAACGCCAAATTGTCCTTTTTTGAAAGTCCAATTTTCATAACCTTTTACTTCGTGTTTTTCTTTCACAGAAATACTCAAATCTTGATGATAGCCTACAAACCAATTGGATTCTTTAGGTTTATCAAAATAGATGGCTTTGGTAAGAAAGAATTCAGAATTAAAAATAGTGTAGAGTAATTTGATTAGTTTTTCGCTAAAAAGTAGTTTTTTCAACTCAGGAACAGTATTAATCAATTGTCTAATTGCGAAGAGCTTAGTTGATTTTGTATGATTTTCATTTCTGATTGTCCTGTTTTCAATGGAAGAAATCATGCTGTCAATTTCTTGGTCAGAATAGATGTTATCTAAAATTGAAAAGCCAGTTTCTATTAATTCGTTTTTATATTTCATGAAAAAACACCTTTTAATTCTAGTTCAATTTAGGCACTTTTAATTTACTTAGAAATAAATTCCAATACCTTGTCCATGTAATTCTCATATCCCATAATTGTAGGGACATCACTGTGATTTGCTCCTGCAATCCTGTGCGCTTCTTTTTCTGTTCCTCCGTGCCTTTCATAGATTGCTTCTCCATTTGATATCGACAAATAGTCATCATCTGCACCATGAATCCACATCAGGGGTTGAGTAACAGACTTTATTTTTTCTACATTATCAAATTCTAAACTTGAGAAAAAACTAGGGGAAACATCTATCAATAACGATTCTTCAGTGAGATTTTCAGCTGAGGCAAGAGGCGATTCAATAATTAATTTGCTAGGCTGAGCAGAAGTGTAAAATGCAGAGATGTCAATAGCGGGAATTGTTCCCAAGCTAAATCCATACATGAAAATGTTGTTGTCTGGAACTCCTTTTGTTTTCACCCAATCCATGCAAGCTCTCACGTCTTGATTCAGACTTGCTTCGGTAGATTTTCCGGTCGATAAGCCATAACCTCGGTAATCCATCATCAATACTCCAAATCGATTTTTCTCTCCCAAATTAGCGAGCAATTTTACTCGATTCCAATACACATCCATGTGTTTGGATTGTCCATGGCAATATATAATAATTGAGTCTGTGGCGATTGTATTCATGTTTCCAACATAAACGGCATAAATTTTCTCTCCAGCATCTTCGTCTGGTAGTTTGGAATTCACTGTGATTAGATGAATGTTACTGTCAGCAATCCTATAACTATCGGGCAATGATAATTCAGATTCACCTTCGTAATCTTCAAATTTATATTCGGTTAGTTCTTCGCCCAAAAAAGGTAAATCATCCATTTTTAGGCATCCAAAAAGGGAAAGTAGTGTAAGTATGTAAAGTATATTTTTCATTGTTTTATTTAGATAGGTTGTTAGTGTTCAGTATAAAGTAATTAAAACTTGTATCCCACTCCCAGGTAAATTCCATTTGCC
>JBDMYC010000084.1:0-4023 GCA_039770535.1 Flavobacteriales bacterium | reverse complement strand
TTGAATTTGACAATCAATAATTCAAATACAGGAACAGATGTTCAAACTGCCTGTGATTCTTACACGTGGATTAATGGAGTGACTTACACAAGTTCAAACAACACAGCAACTCATACATTAACTAATTCCGCAGGATGTGACAGTATTGTTACATTGAATTTGACGATATTCGCAGGCCCTGCTATTACAACTCAACCCGATAATACCAATGTTATTGTAGGAAATAATGCCCAATTTCAAATAAGTGTAGCTGGAATAGGGAATAGCTATCAATGGCAACAAAATGGGGGCACTGGATTTAACAACATTTCAAATTTTGGAATTTACTCAGGAGTGAATACAAACACGCTTACTATTACAGGAGTAACTTCTTCCATCCAGCAAAATGGATATAGATGCATTGTTACTAGTTCTTCTGGTTGCTCAGATACTACAACCGCAGGAATTCTGAATATTAGCCTTACAGGAATTGAAGAAATAGCGAATCAAAATGCGTTAATCATTTATCCTAACCCAACTACCTCAGTACTCAACATAAAAAGTAGTATTGCATACAAAAGAGGACGCGTGATAAATGGATTGGGGCAAATAGTGTTAGAGTTTGGAAACGTTACCACATTTGATGTTTCCTTTGTTGCTGCAGGAACCTACACACTTCTTTTTTATTCGGAAAGTGAAGAGGTGTTGGTTTCCAAAAAGTTGGTGATTCAATAGTTTTGGAATACTTTACACCAGAGTATCAATAATAGTTCAAGATAGATAATTGATAATATTGGCTATTAGCAAAAAAAAAGCCTTCCCGAATATTCGAGAAGGCTTTTTTATCATATTAAAGTTCTATTTAAAACACCACCTTAAACTCAACTCTTCGGTTAAGTGCTCTTCCAGCAGCAGTGCTGTTTGTAGCTCTTGGGTTTTCAATACCATATCCTTCAGACGTCATTCTGCTTCCAGCTACACCATCTTTAATAAGGTATGCTTTGGCAGCTGCAGCTCTTGCCTTTGATAATCTCAAGTTGCTAGATGCTTTACCAGTGTTGTCTGTGTATCCGCTAATCTGCAATTTGTATTCTGGATGAGCTAGCATTACTTTGGCAACATTATCCAATACAGCATATGATTTTCTTTCTATCACAGCAGAACCAGTTTTGAAGAATAATCCTTCCATAGCTTGTGCCAGTACTTTTTTATCTTCTTCATTCACCTGCGGGCAACCATTATTTGCAGCTACACCTGCTACCGAAGGACAGTTGTCTTTGTTATCTGCAATTCCATCTCCGTCTGTATCAGGACATCCATTGAATTTTACCAAACCTTTCACAGTTGGGCAAGCATCTTGTGCATCTGCAATTCCGTCTCCATCTTTGTCATCTTCCTTCTTTGGGCACCCATTTATTGGACCTGCCACAGTTGGGCATTTATCTTCGCTATCCACAACTCCGTCTCCGTCTGTATCAGGACATCCTTTGAATTTAGCCAATCCTTTTGTAGAAGGACACACATCATCACTGTCTTTAATCCCGTCTCCGTCAGAATCTGGACATCCATTAAAGGCAGCCAATCCTCTCACAGTTGGACAATCGTCCTTATCATCAGCAATTCCGTCTCCGTCTTTATCGGTTACAGGTAGCTTAGCTCCAAATTTCCCCTTTGAGTTCACTTCCCACTGGTCAAAGCCCTTCCATTTATTGCTTTTTCTATCTATCAAAAGAGGAATCCATCCTAAAGCACCTCCACCAAGCGCCAAATCAGCAGCTACATATTTTGGAAGTACTCTTCCTTCTAACACATAATTTGTTGATGGGTATCCACTTAGCTGGTATTGAATAGAATGATCTTCTTTTGTATCTAAAGATACAGTTACAGGCGAAGTTCCTACATTTTTTCCATCCACGAGCACAATCGCACTTGGCGGATCAGTGGTAAAAGTGACTTCTTGTTTTGTGTTTTTTCTCATTAAAGTTGCGCAACTTGTTAGCAAAGAAGCGCACATAAGAATCGGAATTAATTTTTTCATAATTTTTTCGGTTGTTTGTTTCATAACAAACTTAATAAAAATTAAGATAGTCCCAAAGTATTATTTTTTGTAATTTTGTTAATTATGAACAGATTACAACTTATATTAAGTCTTCTATTTTTGGCAATTTATTCTGTTTCTTACTCACAAGAAGAGGAAAAAATTAAAAAATTCAGGTTTGGAATCGACCTTGGAGTTGATTTTCCAAATAAACAATACTCTCATTTTTTGGATGGTTCACACCCATACGGAGCGTCAAGAATTTTGGGGCAACCAACTACGAAGCAGCAAATAGAAGCTAGGTTGGGCTATCCAATTTTGGATTGGGAATATTCGTCAGCTAATTCTTATCAAAGCTCTGTTTTTACGGGAGTCTATTTAGGTTTTGATATTAAACCTACTTTGTCTGTCGTAATGAAATTCGATTTTTCTGTAGTGAGGTTTTCTACCCCTTTAGTTTTAAGATTGAACAATCCTCAAAACTTTACGGGAGAATTCGAAACTGCGATTGTAAATGCAAGAGAGCAAAGATTCTTATATGCAATAGGAGTGGAGCAGAAATTTGAAACAGAATCTGTATTAAAACCATACTTGGCAGGAGGATTGACACTGAATTACATTCAATTAGAAAATCAGGAGTTAATAGTAGCTGACGTAACTTATAACATAATGAGAGTTAATACTTCACAAGCTCTCACAGTTCAACAAATTGATGGGTTTGGCTATGGGTTTTACCTCGAAGGAGGTGTCACTTACAAGCTAAATGATAAATTTTCTTTGGGCTTGGGAGGTGTTTTTAATATGCAAGCAAATGAAAGTTATGTAGAAAAGCTAACCGTAAACTCCGCCTATAATGCCAAAAGTATTGAGGATGCTCAAGGGCTTTTGCCTAGTTTTAGCGCTTATTTGAGAATAATCTGGAATTAATTTGGTTCTCTTAGCTCACTTTTTTGATTTTTGTCGTTCAAATAGCTATTTTAGCGAATCAAAATATTTTTTAATAAGAAAGTCGTGAAATACAACCTGAGCGAAATTACCGAAGTAATAAAAAACAGAAGAACGATCTATCCCGAGCAGTATTCGGAGCGAAGTATTCACAAAGAAATTGTGGAAGATGTTCTGAATAATGCGGTTTGGGCACCAACTCATGGTAAAACCCAACCTTGGAGGTTTCACGTATTCATGAATGAGTCAAAAATAGACTTGTCCGACTTTTTATCTGGATTGTACACACAAGAGTACCAAGGAGACGATTTCAACTCCATGAAATATGATAAAATGAAGAACCGTCCAATTTCTGCTCCGGTTGTAATTGCGGTAACAATGACTCCAGATCCAAAGGAAAAAATACCAGAGATAGAGGAAATAGAAGCAGTTGCTTGTGCCATTCAAAACATGCACTTGACTTGTACTGCCTATGGAATTGGTGGTTTTTGGTCTTCTCCAAAAATAATGCAAACACCACAGATGAATACATTTCTGGAAATAGGAGAAAAGGATAAATGTGTAGGATTATTCTACATGGGGTATCCGGCTATTGAATGGCCAAAAGGCCAAAGAAAACCTATTGAGTACGTAACTACTTGGAAATAATATGTATAAATTTCTTCCCAATTATGACGAGCATCCTTCAAAAACCAATTATATGGTTTTTACTTTTAGGAATTTGGCAATGGCGAAGTATTTTGAAGAGCAACTAATAATCAAAGAAATATTTTATGAAACTTCTGAAGATGAGGGCAGGAGTGGAGAAATAATTTATTTTTTTGGAGTAAAAAAGATGAACAAAGAAGAAGTTTATCAATTAAATCTACTCACACACGGAAAGTTCAGAAAACCTTATTTTGGAAATAAGTACCTCAGGATTATATTAACCACGCTTCTAATCGCCTTGATAGCGCTTGCAGTAATTGGATTTATCAAAAACTAGCTATGAGTAAAAAAATAAAACTAGTAGAAATTACCTCCGAATTGGGGGCAGGAACAAGAGGAGCAAGTTTGGGAGT
>JBDMYC010000083.1:0-14797 GCA_039770535.1 Flavobacteriales bacterium | reverse complement strand
CCACTCAAGTACAACCTACTTTTTGAGCGTTTCTTGAATCCGGATAGAGTCTCAATGCCCGATATTGATATTGATTTTGATGACGAAGGAAGAGGAAGAGTGATTGATTGGGTAATTGATAAATACGGTTCGCAGCAAGTTGCACAAATTATCACTTATGGAACAATGGCTGCCAAGTCATCCATAAAAGATACTTCAAGAGCTTTGGATTTGCCTCTGAGCGAATCTACCAGATTGGCAAACTTGGTTCCCAACACCAAATTGAGTAAAATATTTGGAGGAACCGAAGCCGAAATGACCAAGAAAATTGGTAGAAGTGAGGATGTGGCAATGGCAATGGAGTTGAGGGGGATTATTGACCAAAATACCCTGGAAGGAGAGGTGCTTCAGAAAGCAAGAATTCTTGAAGGATCGGTTCGTAATACGGGAACTCACGCTTGTGGTGTCATTATTACTCCGGGCGATATTACCAATTATGTTCCTGTGGCAACTGCGAAGGACTCAGATATGTATGTGACGCAATTTGATAACTCTGTTGTAGAGGATGCAGGATTATTGAAGATGGATTTCTTGGGATTAAAAACTTTGTCATTAATAAAGGATACCGTAAAAATTGTAAAGAGTATTCACGGAGTAGATCTTGATCCAGAGGCTTTTGACTTGGATGATGTGAAAACTTACGAGCTTTTCCAGAGAGGAGAAACAGTAGGTGTTTTTCAATACGAATCGCCCGGAATGCAGAAACATTTGAAATCATTGAAGCCCACAGTTTTTGATGATTTAATTGCAATGAACGCCTTGTATCGTCCTGGTCCTATGGAATATATTCCGAGTTTTATTAAAAGAAAACACGGAGACGAAGAAATAAAGTACGACATAGAAGACAGTTCAGAATATTTGGCTGAAACCTATGGAATTACTGTCTACCAAGAGCAAGTAATGTTGCTTTCTCAAAAATTAGCCAACTTTACAAAAGGTCAGGCCGATACTTTGAGGAAAGCAATGGGGAAAAAGATTTTCTCTATGCTAGAAGATTTGAAACCAAAATTCTTAGCAGGAGGAAAAGAAAACGGACACGAAGAAGACAGTCTTAACAAGATTTGGAAAGATTGGGAGGCATTTGCTGCCTATGCATTTAATAAATCTCACTCCACTTGTTATGCATGGATTGCTTTTCAAACTGCTTATCTCAAAGCGCATTATCCGGCAGAGTATATGGCGTCTGTGCTATCTAATAATATGAATGACATAAAGTCAATTTCGTTCTTTATGGAAGAATGCCAGAGAATGGGAATAGAGGTTTTGGGTCCAGATGTAAACGAATCGTATTATAAATTTGCAGTAAATGCAGATGGCGCAATTCGTTTTGGAATGGGAGCTGTGAAAGGAGTAGGAGAAGGTGCCGTGGAATCTATCATTAACACAAGAAAAGCGGAAGGAAAATTCACTTCTATTTTTGATATGGCCTCTAAAATAGATTTACGAGCAGCTAACAAAAGGGCATTAGAATCTCTTGCAATTTCTGGAGGGTTCGATTCTTTTGGAGACATTCACAGGGCTCAATATGTAACTCCAGACCCTTCTGGAAGAACCGTAGTTGAGACGGCTATCAAATATGGGCATGCAATTGCAGAGGCAAAAAATAGTAATCAGCAATCTATGTTTGGAGGGGACGGAGATGGAGTAGATATTCCTGAGCCAACAATCCCAATGTGCGAAGAATGGGGAAGTATCGCAACTTTGAACAAAGAAAAAGAACTGGTAGGAATATTTATCTCTGGGCATCCTTTGGATGATTTTAAATTCGAAATCAATAATTTTTGCAGTGGAAAAGTAGAAATGTTAAACCAAATGGGAAATTTTATTGGCAATGAATTATCTATGGCTTGTATTATCAACAATGTAGAGCACAGAGTTGCTAAAAACGGAAATCCTTTTGGGATTTTTGATTTAGAAGATTATGAGGGTTCTCACAGAATGTTCATGTTTAAAGATGATTATCTGAAATTCAAACACTACTTGGTAAATGGAAATTTTATTCATGTAAAAGGAAGAATAAATGAGAAAAGATGGGGCGATCATGCTCCAGTTTTCAATATTGGTTCTATGGAGTTGTTGACAGAAATAAGAGATAAACTGAGTAAATCGCTCACTTTGACAATCCCAATTCGTATGGTTAACAATGATTTTGTAGATAATTTGCTAGAGCTAGTGACCGAGGAGGTGGAAGGTGAAAAAGGAGCTTGCAAGCTGAAAGTAGTTGTAACAGACGAGGAGAAAACAGATATTAATTTGTTCTCGAGGAAATTGAAAGTGAAAATTACGAATAAGCTACTTGACGAATTGGATGAAATGGAAGGAGTGAAATATAAATTGAATTAGTAATTATTGACTTTTTGTAAGGAAATAAAAAAAATACGACTTACATTTATGTCAAGATGACAGAATAAATTGATTGGTACTCTTTTTGGAGTATAACAAACAATAAAAATAAAACAGTAACATTTAAAAAAGATATAAAAATGGCATTAGAATTAACAGCAGCAAATTTCGAAGAAACAATCAAATCAGGAAAGCCAGTATTGGTTGATTTCTGGGCACAATGGTGCGGACCATGCAGAATGGTAGGACCCTTGGTAGAAGAATTGGCAAATGAATATGCTGAAAACGCATTGGTAGGAAAAGTAGACGTAGATACAAACCAAGATATTGCAGCAAAATACGGAGTAAGAAATATCCCAACAATCTTGTTTTTCAAAGACGGAGAAGTTGTAGATAAATCAGTAGGAGCAGTACCAAAAGCACAATTAGCTGAAAAGCTTGACGCTTTGGTGTAAACCGAAATAATAGTTAAATAAAAAAGGGTTGGAAATTTTAATTTCCAACCCTTTTTTTGTTTTTGTCATTCCTGCGAAGGCAGGAATCTTATTCATCAGTACTAATCATTTGTAATATTTTCGGTTAAAGATTCCTGCCCATGCACGAACGACATTGAAAAGAAATAAAAAAGAGGAAGTCAATTGGCTTCCTCTTTTAGTTTACTCTATTCTATAACTTGCTTTTATTTAGCTATAAATACCAATCTCTCCAATCTTTTTAATTCTTTATCATCCACATATTTCCCAATCTCTTTCCTAAATTGAGTCATGTTTTTGTAGGGACGATATTCCTCAAATTCGTGAGCCATTTTCTTTCCTAATCCTGGCAGAGCTAGGATTTCTTCTTCAGAGGCAGAATTAAGTTCTACAGGCACAAAAACATAGTTTTCGTAACGATCAATTTCTTCAGCATCTACATATTTGCTAATTTCTTTACGGAATTGTTTCATGTTTTTATAAGGACGATATTCTTCAAATTCGTGAGCCATTTTTTCACCAACTCCCGGTATCATTTTAAAATCTTCCTCTGCGGTTGTGTTGAGGTTCATAGGAACAAAAAGCTTTTTATATACTTCTTCTTTATTTTCAACAGACTCTAATAAAGTATCTAGGTCGGTCATGCTTAAAAAAGGTCGATTTTCTAGAATTTTCGGAATCCACTCATCTGTTAATCTCACTAATGTCAAATTGCCTTCTGTGATAAGATTTGCATTATATACTTCCGTGCTTTCAATTATTTCGAATTTCTCTTCTTCTTTTTTTGATTGGTCGTTTTCTTCAGTTACGGCTTGATTTTCTTCAGAAGTATTACCGCAATTGTAAAGAGCACAACTCATTAATGCTGTACCAAGTGCTATTTTTAAAAATTTAGTGTTCATGTGTTTGTTGTTTTATTAGTGTTGTGTATGTGTATCCTATCAATGCCAAAACGATTAAACTTGCTGGAGCAAGGGAAGGCAAAGCGCCCGACAAACTCTCTATAAATAATTCCCAAGTTCCAAGATTAGGAACCATTTCCTGTTCAAATTCAAAGTTTTCTTTCAGATGTAAAATTATTCCCAAGACGCCAGATAAAGCTGTTGTTAGCATTAAAAGATTAAAGAATTTAGCGAGAAAATTAGAGGGTTTGAAAATCAGCAAGAGTAAAACAAATAGCGAAGACAATATAATAATGATAGGAATTAACTGCCAAATATCTTCGTAATGTCCTAATAAATAAAGTTCTATTCCAATTCCTGTCATCATAAAAAAGAGCGCAGCAAGAACAAGACGAGTCACATTGTGTGGTTTTTGTTCTTTTTTCTCTAATTCCATTTTTTATAATTTTTAGTCAAGATACGACTATTGCTTTGTTTCCGTAAAAGTATAAAAAAAGTTTAAAATAAATTTCTTATTTTTATTTATTCTAAATAAGGATTGTATATATTTGCAAAGTGATTCGAATACGCAGAGGAGTAATAATTTTTAATAAAAACAAGATGAAAAGAATGATAATAGCCTTAGCGGCAACTAGTATTTTGATGGCTTCTTGCAAGAAAGAAGATTCAGAACCAGATAATCCAACTACACCAGCAATTGTATTGCCGAGCACTTATAATTTCGATAATGTGAGTTATGACGGTCAAACAGCAAGACTCGATATGCTTGCAGAAATGACAGCAGAATTGAAAAAAGCTAATTCAGGAAATAGAGTAGATTCAGCTTTATTAGTAAGAATGTATTCAAATTCGGGGAGTCCTTTTGCTGATGCTGCTTTAAACACATCAGGAAAACAATTGAAAAATAAAACTTACAACAATGTGGGAGCACAAACAGCTTCTTACTTTGAGTACTTGATGAAAAGACAAGGAGATATTAGTCAATTTGCAGGAAATACCTGGAGTGCCGGAAATGCCGGAGTCGCAACACGCGGAAGTAGTGCTTACTTCTTTGACGAAAACGGAGTAGAATATACGCAAATAATCGAAAAAGGATTGATGGGAGCTGTGTTTTATTACAACATTGCAGAGGTTTACACCAGAGATGGAAAAATAGGTTCTTCAGTGGATAACACAACTGGCACGCCAGGAGAAGGAACGGATATGGAACACCACTGGGATGAAGCTTTTGGTTATTTTGGAGCGCCAATAGATTTTAGTGCAACCAACACAACTGATGCTCGCTACCATGCAAAATATGCTCTAAAAGGAGATGCCGCAGGACTTGGAACTATCAATAAGGTAATGACACAATTCATAAAAGGAAGGTATGGAATTACGAACAAAAATTATGATTATAGAGATGCAGCTGCTTCAGATTTGAGAAAAGAATATGAGAAAGTCTTGGTTACCACAGCTATTCATTATCTGAATGCTGCTAAATCAAATTTTGCTGATGATGCATTAAGAAATCATGCTATTTCTGAGGCTTATGCTTTTATTTTTTCTTTAGCTTATAATTCTGATAAAGAAATATCTAATACAGATTTAGCTTCTGTAAAAGGCTATTTTGAGATTGCTGCAGGACCAACTTCTGTTCCTAGCTTTTTGGCAATTACCGTAGCAGATTTGAATGCTGCAATCGATAAATTAAGTTCAGTTTACGGCTTAGATGCAGTAAAAAGTACTTTGTAACAATGTTAATAATAAAAGAGGGGAGACGTGAAAACGCTCCCTCTTTTTTAAATTTTTTATTCAAATGAAATTTTATAAAATTTTAATAATAGTTGCTGGTTTATCTGTATTATCTTGTAAAAAAGAAAAGGACGAACCAATACCAGAATTCGACAAGAACTCGCTTTTGTCCAATTACGGGAACAATATTATTGTTCCTGCCTATGAAAATTTAGAATTAGCTGTTTCGCAGTTAGAAGCAAAGACAAATGATTTTATTTCAGTTCCTACAGCTATTAACTTACAAGGAGTAAGGTCACAATTTTTAACTACTTATGAAGCTTGGCAAAGCTGCAGTTTTATGCACTTTGGTCCTTCAGATAATTATACCCTAAAGCAGGTTTTTAATACTTATCCGGTAGATACTACTTTAATCAATTCCAATATTTCTTCTGGATCTTATATCCTTGGATCAGCATCCAACACTGCTGCAATCGGATTGCCTGCATTGGATTTTTTGTTGTTTCCAAGTGAGGATGTGGCCGTTTCTCTTTTGAAATTGAATGGAGCAAATTCTGGAAGCAGAAAACAATATATTAGAGATCTTGTAGCGCAATTGAAAACTGCAGTTAACTTTACTTTATCGGCTTGGAAAACAAGTTATCTGTCCACATTTATCTCTTCAAATGGCAATGGGCAGGGAAGTTCTTTAAGTGAAATAGTGAATGCTATGAATCTCGATTTTGAGAAATTTACAAGAGATGGGAAAATTGGAATTCCACTAGGAGTGAGAAGTTTGGGGACGCCCATACCAGAAAAAACAGAATCTTTTTACAGCAAACATTCTTTGGTTTTATTCAAAGAATCTATTCTGCAATTACAAAATTATTTTAACGGAGAAAGTGCCAAAAAAATAGGATTAGATGATTACCTCAATCACTTGAATGACAATAATGAAACTGAGAGATTAGCCGAAAAGATAAATACTCAATTTGATATGATATTGCAAAAAGCAAACTTAATTACTGAATCAATTTCAGTTGCTGTGAATACTGAACAAGCTAAAGTTCAAGATTTGTATGAGGAGATGCAAAAGATGGTAGTATTGCTAAAAGTAGACTTATCTTCTGCTTTATCTGTGCTAATTACTTACCAAGACAATGACGGAGATTAATTCGGATTGAAGTCTGTAAACTCCATATTATTTAGTCCAAAGAGCTGTTACACCTTAATTTTTTATCGTGTAATTTTTGGTGCTTTAACTCTTTTTAGCTCTCTTCGTTTCTTATCAAAAGGGTGGATAGAAGAATTGTTTCTTGAACCTACTTTTCATTTCAAATACTTCGGTTTTCAATGGGTTCAAGTCGCTAGTCCAATGGTGATTTACATCTTGTTTGGGTTGATGGTAATTTCATCTTTATTCGTGATTTTAGGTCTGTTTTACAGAATTGCAATTGTGCTTTTTTTTCTGCTTTTCACCTATTTCGAATTAATAGATTTAACCAATTATCTAAACCATTATTACTTTGTTAGTCTCATGGCATTTATCCTCATTTTTTTGCCAGCAAATACTAATTATTCGCTTGACGCAAAATTAGGATTTACAAAAAGAAGAAAGTTAGTTCCTGCATGGACGATAGGCATCATTATTTTTCAGTTATCAATAGTCTATTTCTATGCAGGCTTAGCTAAATTAAACTACGATTGGTTATTTGAGGCAAATCCTCTGAGAATTTGGTTAGCGCCTCACACAAATTTGCCAGTTATTGGAAGTTTAATGGATGAAACCATTACAGCCTATTTGTTCAGTTGGGGAGGAGCAATCTTTGACCTCAGTGTCCCTTTTTTATTGCTGAATAAAAAAACTAGGTTGTTTGGTTATTCTTTGGTCATTATTTTTCATTCCTTGACTTCACTGCTATTTCCCATTGGTGTTTTTCCATTAGTAATGATTATTAGCACTTTGGTTTTCTTTTCTGAAGATTTTCATCAAAAAATACTCGTTTTTCTTTTTGGAGAAACAAAAATAGAAGAGAGACACTATGTTTCAAAACCTTCTAAATTTAAATGGCTATTAATTGCTTTTATTGGGTTTCAGCTCATTTTTCCTTTTCGTTACCTTTTGTATAACAATGATTTGTTTTACACGGAACAAGGTTACAGATTTTCTTGGCGAGTAATGTTAGTAGAAAAAGCAGGTTATGCAAATTTTAAAATTCATCCTTTTCAGGACGAACGAAGTATTGAAATTAATAATTTAGATTACTTAACTGCTCAACAAGAGAAAATGATGAGTATACAGCCCGATTTTATTTTGCAGTACGCATACTATTTAAGAGATATTTATGAGGAAAAATACGGAACAAAAGTAGCCGTAAAAGCAGATGTTTTTATCTCTGTAAATGGAAAGCCGAGTCAAAGGTTTGTAAAAAAAGACCTAGATTTGTCGACTTTAAAAAACGATCTAAAACCAATTACTTGGCTTGAAGAATATAAGTAGTTATATCATGTTGTTAGCCTCACTATGTTTTGGGCTAGCTAGTCGAGCGCAGAGCACTTGTGTTCAAGTCCTTTCTCTGGTTGATAGTCTTCCTGTGTCAGAGGTTTATGTAATTAATTTGTCTTCAAATAAGGAATATCAAACTAGTGAGAAAGGTAAAGTTTGTCTCGATTCCGATACTTCATTTTATGCTAATATTGGTAAAGATGGATTTTTTGATAAGATTAGTTTTATCAAAAGCAACACAGTAAATGTCGTGTATTTGTTGCCCACAAATATTTATCTCAAAGATTTTACCATTGAAGAAAAGCTAGATAAATTCTCTATTGAAAAAATCCAGTTATTAAAGAATGAGGAAATGTTTGTCTATCATGCCAAGAAATCTGAAAAAATAGTCTTAGAGAAGCAGGAGGTAAATGAATCAACAAATAATACAAGACAAATATATGGGCTTATTTCTGGACTAAATTCTATCCAGACTTCATCAAGCGGAATTGGAACAGAAATCGGAGTGAGAGGATTAAGTGCAGAGCGTTCTTCAAATTTAAATGTCAGACAAAATGGATATGATATCAGTGCAGATGCTCTGGGTTATCCTGATGCTTATTATGTGCCACCTGCTCAAACTATTAGCGTAATAGAATCTGTGAGAGGAGCAGGAGCTTTGCAATACGGAACTCAATTTGGTGGCATGATTAATTACAAACTAAAAGAATGTGATTTTGAAAAAGATAGTTTTGGTTTAGAAGTAAATCAAACACTCGGGAGTTTTAATTTTTCTAATTCTATGGTAGCAGTGCAGGGAAAAAAAGGGAAAGTAGCTTTTTATTCTAATTTCATTTATAAAAAAGGGGACGATTGGAAACCCAATTCGGGATTCAATTCCAAAAACTTATATGCAACCTTGTCCTATCAGATTAGTCCAAAAACAGAATTAAAGCTCGATTACACATCCTATAATTATTTGGCTCAACAACCAGGTGGATTGACGGATGCCATGTACAAAGACGATTATTCTCAATCCATAAGAGATAGAAATTGGTTCTCTGTATCTTGGAATTTACCGAGTATCACATTTAGCTACAAAAAGAATTCGAATCTTGAGTTTCAATCCAAAACTTTTGCGCTTTTTGCCAATAGAAAAGCACTTGGTTTTTTAGGGAATATTACAAGAATAGACCCTTTGGAAAATAGAGAAATGTTGCGAGATGTTTATCAAAACATTGGGAATGAAACTAAGGTGATAAAAAGATACGAGTTCAATAAAAGAACCAATATTTTAATAGCAGGATTAAGAGTTTTTAAGGGAAATACGACCAAAAGCCAAGGAGAGGGAGATGCAGAATTTGGCCCGAATTTCACTTACAATAATCCCAAGCTGTTGGAAGGGTCAGATTATTTATTTCCTAGTTTGAATACAGCTTTGTTTGTAGAGAATATGTTTTATTTGTCTGATAAACTAAGTTTAATGACAGGCCTTCGAGGAGAATATATTTCAACAGAAGCAGAAGGGTATTACAGAATAATCACGAGAGATTTAGCAGGAAATATATTGTTGGATCAAAAAATAGAGGAGCAAAAAAATAACAGCCGTTCTTTTGTTCTTTTTTCTGGAGGACTGAGCTATGAGCATTCGCAGTACACACAATTTTACACAAATTTTTCGCAAAATTATAGAGCTATAAATTTTAATGATTTAAGAATCTCAAATCCAAATTTCAGAGTTGATCCAAACCTGAAAGACGAAACAGGATTTAACCTTGATTTGGGAGTCAGAGGAGATTATAAAAGTCTCATAACTTATGATGTGAGTTTATTTTATTTGCAATACAACAACCGAATAGGATTTACTTTAGAAACGGATAGTTTGCTTTTTAACACGTATAGATTTCGATCTAATATTTCAAAATCTAGAAATATAGGGCTAGAAAGTTTGTTGCAGTTTGATATTTTGAAACTTATGAAGATTGAGAAATCAGAGGTTGCTCTATTGAGTTTTATCAACACCAGTTTGGTAGATGGAAGGTACATTGACTCCGAAGAAAAAGCATTTGAAAATAAAAAAGTGGAATTTATCCCGAATATAATCCTCAGAACAGGGCTGACATTTCGATATAAAGAATTCTCTCTCAGTTACCAATACAATTATGTAGGAAGTCAATTTACAGACGCGACTAATTCAGTCTTTGCCTCGAATGCGATATCGGGTGAAATTCCAAGTTACTCTGTCAGTGATATTTCTATGTCCTACAACTTTAAGCAATTTCAATTTTCAGCAAATGTGGAAAATGTTTTTAATCAAAAATATTTCAATAAAAGAGCTGTCGGCTATCCCGGTCCCGGTATAATTGCTTCTCCCCCTTTGGCTTTATACTTTTCTGTAGGTATCAAGTTGTAATTCATTTTGTTTCCAACTAACTAAAAATACAATTAGCATAAGTTGTGAGGCTCTGCGAATTGATTTATATTTACTTTAGTAAACATAATTATGAAACTCACCAAAGAATCTATAGTTCAATTCGGAAATCTAGAATTGCTTGCAAAGCAAGTGGTAGAGGGTTTTATAACTGGGATGCACAAAAGTCCCTTTCATGGGTTTTCTGTAGAATTTGCAGAGCATAGATTGTACAATAAAGGAGAATCTACTAAGCATATTGACTGGAAATTATTCGCAAGAACAGATAAGCTATTTGTAAAGCGATACGAAGAAGAAACCAATTTAAGGTGTCAATTTATGTTGGATGTTTCGTCTTCCATGCATTTTCCAAAATCGGAAAAAGAACTCAATAAATTAGAATTTTCAGTTTTTGCAATCGCTTCTTTGATGGAAATGCTAAAGAAACAAAGAGATGCCGTTGGTTTGTCATTGTTTTCAGATGATTTTAAACTAGAAACTCCAGCCAAAACGAATATGGCTCACCAAAGATACGTGTATTCTGAGTTAGAGAAATTATTGGAAAAACAAAACCAAATTACAGGACAGTCGACACAAATCGTGGATGCAATTCATCATTTTGCTGAGAAGATTCACAAGCGTTCTATGGTCTTTATCTTTAGTGATATGTTTGATGGCGATTTGCTTACAAATGAAGAATCATTTTCAGCCTTACAACATTTGAGACACAAAAAACATGATGTAGTTTTATTTCATACCTATGATAAATCGAAAGAATTGGAATTTGAATATGAAAATAGGCCGTACGTTTTTGTGGATATGGAAACTGGAGAAGAAATGAAGCTAAACCCAAGTCAAGTAAGAGAAAAATACAAAGAACAAGTAGGGAGTTACCACAATAAATTGAAGTTGAAATGTGGGCAATACCAAATAGATTATGTGCCAGCAGATATTAATGAAGGCGTTTATCCTATTTTATTGCATTACATGGTCAAGAGAGCGAAGGTTTATTAGTTTTAAATTAGAATAGTTGTAAAATGAGGCAAGAATTAGAAGATAGTTTTGGGTTTTTATTTGAGTCAGATTTAATAGATGAAATAGAAGCGGAAGGAGTTTTTAGAAACTATAAAAAGGGAGATGTAATTATTGATTATCATCAAACTATTATTTCAATTCCTTTGTTGATTGAAGGAGCAATCAAGATACTGAGACAAGACGAAAAAGGAGATGAGCTAGCTCTTTATTATTTGGAAAGAGGTGATACCTGTTCCATGACTTTGAACTGCTGTGTTGGTTCACAAAAAAGCGAAATAAAAGCAATTGCCGAAACAGATGTGACATTTGTTGGGGTTCCAGTTCAAAAGATGAAGGATTGGATGAAAAAATACGATACTTGGATGGCATTCGTGTTTGAAAGTTACAATAACAGATTTAATGAATTGTTGGAATCTATAGATAATTTAGCATTTCACAATATGCATGAGAGGTTACACAAGTATTTGAAAGACCAAACTTTGGTAACAAAATCCACAGAACTCAATTTATCTCATCAAGACATTGCATACGATATGAATACTTCAAGAGTTGTTATTTCTAGGTTACTCAAAAGTCTCGAAAATGATAATCTGATAAAATTAGGAAGAAACAGAATCCAGGTGTTAGATTTTGATGCGAAATAGCAGTTTGCGGGTTGTTTGACTGCAAGTGTCTTGCTATCGCTTTGTTCTTCTAGCTTCAGTAATGTAACAATAGTTGCATCATCTCCATAAAAAACTCATTTAATTTGTAGTGTCAAATACAAACAAATGGAAATAATAGGATACATTGGAGCGCTACTTATAGGAACAATTCTTGGGTTGATTGGCGGAGGAGGTTCGATACTTACAGTTCCTATTTTTGTTTACATATTGGGAATTAGCCCAGTAGTTGCAACTGCATATTCCTTGTTTGTGGTAGGTTTTGCGTCACTCGTTGGAACATTAAGAAATGCCCAAAAAGGAATGGTAGATTTCAGAACTGGAATTGTATTTTCCATTCCTGCATTTATTGCGGTATATGTCACCCGTAAAACGCTCGTTCCTGCGATTCCAGATGAGCTTTTTACTTGGGGTGAATTTGTATTAACCAAAGATACAGGGGTAATGATTTTCTTTGCATTGATTATGCTTTTGGCTTCAGTATCAATGATTCGAGGAAGGAAAGAAAGTAAAGAAGAAACAAAAGTGAATTATAATTATCCATTAATAATTATTGAAGGATTGGTAGTTGGTTTTTTGACGGGAATAGTAGGAGCGGGAGGAGGTTTTTTAATTATACCAGCTTTGGTATTGTTGGCAAAATTATCAATGAAAAGGGCTGTGGCCACGTCTCTAATGATAATCGCAATAAAATCACTGATAGGTTTTTTGGGAGATGTCCAAAACATTCAGATAGATTGGACTTTCTTGCTCACCTTTACAGGAATTTCAGTGGTTGGTATTTTTATTGGTTTGTACCTAAATAGATTTATTAAAGGTCATAAACTGAAAAAAGGATTTGGATGGTTTGTGTTAATAATGGGCGTTTATATCGTCCTAAAGGAAACGCTATAAGAAAAGAATTATTAATTTTATAAAAACAGAAAATAATGAAAGTAGAGCAGATATATACAGGTTGTTTGGCTCAAGGAGCTTATTACATTGAGAGTAAAGGAGAGGTAGCTATTATTGATCCATTAAGAGAGGTGCAAGATTACATAGACAAAGCAGAAAAGGATGGGGCGCAAATTAAATACATTTTCGAAACTCATTTCCATGCAGATTTTGTTTCAGGTCATGTAACATTATCAGAAAAAACAGGAGCTCCAATTATTTTTGGCCCCAATGCAAAAACAGAATACGATTCGATTTCTGCAAACGATAATCAAGAATTTAAATTAGGAGATGTAACCATAAAGGTAATTCACACGCCAGGTCACACCATGGAAAGTACTTGTTTTTTATTGCTGGATGAAAATGGAAAAGAACACTCACTTTTCAGTGGAGATACATTGTTTTTGGGAGACGTAGGTCGTCCAGATTTAGCGCAAAAAGCAGGTAGTGTAACCATGGAAGATTTAGCAGGAATCTTATATGATAGTTTGAGAACTAAAGTAATGAAATTGTCAGACGATACAATTGTATATCCGGGGCACGGAGCAGGAAGCGCTTGTGGGAAAAACATGAGTAAAGAGACTGTTGGAACCATTGGTGAACAAAAAGCTATCAACTACGCCTTGCGTGCAGATATGACCAAAGAGGAATTTATAAAAGAAGTTACAGATGGAATTGCTGCTCCACCAGCGTATTTTCCAATGAATGTTATGATGAATAAAACAGGTTACAAAAGCATAGAAGAAGTAATTAAAAAAGGAAGTGCTGGATTATCGCCAGAAGCTTTTGAGGCTGTAGCAAACCAGACAGAAGCGGTAATGCTTGACGTTCGTCACCAAAGTGAATTTGTAAAAGCGCACATTCCTAATTCTATTTTTATAGGAATAGATGGCGGATTTGCGCCTTGGGTAGGGGCAATGATAAAAGACGTGAAACAACCCATTTTAATAATCACAGCTGAAGGAAGGCTGGAAGAAACAATAACAAGGTTGTCGAGAGTAGGATTTGATAATGTAGTGGGTTATTTAGAGGGTGGATTTGAAGCTTGGAAAGCTGAAGGCAGAGAAGTGGGATCGATTCCTACAATAAGCGCGCAGGATTTTGCAGAATTAGCCAAAAAAGAAGAATTACATGTATTGGATGTGAGAAAAGACGGAGAATACGAATCTTCTCATGTTGCGAATGCAGAACATACGCCTTTGAGTAAAGTAAATGAGTTTTTAGGCTCTTTTAAAACAGAGGGGACAAATTACACTTATTGTGGGGGTGGTTACCGTTCTGTGATTGCGAATTCTATTTTAAAATCCAGAGGAATCCATAATGTAATTGATATTCTAGGAGGATTTGGAGCAATAAAGAAGACAGATATTGAGATGACAGACTTTATTTGTCCAACTACTTTGAAATAACA
Source organism: Flavobacteriales bacterium (assembly GCA_039770535.1). Taxonomy (GTDB): domain Bacteria; phylum Bacteroidota; class Bacteroidia; order Flavobacteriales_D; family CAJJDF01; genus CAJJDF01. The sequence goes on along the minus strand of JBDMYC010000083.1, from coordinate 391 downwards.
AGAACATGAAATTTATTAGAGAAAAAACAGGATTATTTCTACTCGCATCTCTTACTTTGGGATTAGCGCCATTTGCTCCCGAGCCGCACGTTTGGGGAAAGCTTAATTGGATTCTTGGCGGAGCAAATGGAATGAATGCCATGGATTGGTTCGACTTCTTTATGCACGGAACACCATGGTTTTTGCTTATAATTTCATTGTTGTTGAGGTTCATACCTGAAGAAAAAAATAATTAGAATGTCTTCTAAATGATGAAAGGATTGAGTAGGATTCTCAGTCCTTTTTTTTGTATAAACAATCCATGATTAATATCAGTTCAAAAAGGCATTGAATATTATTTTTCTAACTTTGTGCAAATAATTCTTTAACCCTTAAAAATTAGTATAGCATG
>JBDMYC010000082.1:0-4631 GCA_039770535.1 Flavobacteriales bacterium | reverse complement strand
TCTGCTGTAATAAGTGTTTCTTTACTTATTTCTTGCAGGTACTTATCAAGTGATTGACTTTCTCTGTTCGTGATGGATTTGGTAATTTTTAGTTGTCTCATTTATTGTATTTAGGTGAAATTTAAAAGTAAAATTAAGTCATTTATAACCTATAGTCAACCCCTTTTACGCAAGCTATTGCAAATAGTTACGTTCAAAGGTATTTTTTTTGAAATTATTTTGTTCTTTATTCAATTAAAACGAAAATAGTTCAAAAAAAAATGGCAATCTCTTGATGTTCAATTAAAATTTGTAAAATTTAACTTTTGATATCACTTTTAGAAAGGAATGTTTTGGTAGCAATTGATTTGAAAAGTTAATTAAATTGATTTTAATTATTGCAATTCACACTTAATATGATTATCGTTTCACAGAAACTTTAAAACTTATTCTGTTAAAACGATTTATATTACCAGGTCATTCCTGCGAAGGCAGGAATCTTATTCAACTGTTAGATTCTCGTTTTAAGATTTCTTTCTTCAAAGGAATGAAACGTCAAAAAAAAGAGTATAAAAAATGATTACTTAATATTCAAATCAATCAATTTTTCTCCTTCAAGAAATCCTTCGAGCTTGTCGCCAATTTTCACTGGACCAACTCCAGATGGTGTTCCGGTATAGATAATATCACCAATTTTTAACGTCATAAATTGAGAAACATAAGATATGATCTTATCAATGTTAAAAATCATATCCTTAGAATTTCCTACTTGAACTTGCTCACCATTTTTATTCAAACTAAATGAAATACCTTGGACAGAATCAAACTCTGATTTGTCAATAAATTTCGACCCAATTACAGCCGAACCGTCAAATCCTTTGGCTTTTTCCCAAGGTAAACCTTTACTTTTACATTCCTTTTGTATGTCTCTGGCTGTAAAGTCAATACCTAATCCTATTTTATCGTAATAACTGTGAGAAAAGCGCTCTTCAATGTGTTTTCCTACTTTATGTATTTTTACTAATAACTCAATTTCAAAATGCAAGTCACTGGTAAAACTAGGAATATAAAACGGAGCTTTTTTTGGCAGAATTGCAGAATCTGGTTTCAAAAAATACATGGGTTCTTTAGGAGTTTCACTTCCCATTTCCTTTGCGTGTTCGCTATAATTCCTTCCTATGCAGATTATTTTCATTTCAATTATTTAAATAGACCTATCATGCAAGATGGGACCAGAAGTTGCTTAACACAACACATCTTGAATATGATTCCTTACATATTTTCTTTAACCCCCTGTAAAACTTTCTTAGTATACCTTGGAAAATCACCTTTCATCATCCAGGAATAATAACTAGGCTCTTTTCTCAATACATCTTCAATTGTTTTTCCCTTATGTTTACCAAAGTTAAAACAAGGCTCTCCGTCTGCATTGTAAACAAATCTACCAGCAAAATCGGCCATCTTCCCTCCCATCTCTGAGTATTCGGATAAAAATTCTACAGAGCTTTCTAAGTCGTCATATTTTGCCAATTGACCCATCAGTACATCATAAGTTGCTTTTGTGTCAGCCTCAGCACTGTGCGCGTTTTCTAGCGTTTTACCACAGTAAAATTCTAAAGCAGCAACTAAGGTTCTTTTTTCTTGTTTGTAGAAGATGTTTTGAACGTCAATTCTTTTTCTTTCGCTCATGTCAAAATCTATCTCTACTCTCAAGAATTCCTCAATCAACATAGGAATATCAAAACGGTTTGAGTTGTACCCAGCTAAATCTGCATCACCAATAAAAGCAATTACTTCTGGAGCGACTTCTTTCCAAGTTTTCTCTTCTAGGATATCACTGTCCCAAACTCCATGAATTTCGGATGCTTCAATAGGTATTGGCATTTCTGGATTTACTCTCTTCGTAAATGTTTCTTTTTCCCCACTAGGAAGAACTTTCAAAATAGATATTTCTACTATTCGATCTTTTGCAACATCTGTCCCTGTTGATTCTAAATCGAAAAATGCTATTGGTTTTACTAAGCTTAAACTCATTGTTTTTATTTTTTTTGTAAAAAAAAGCCCTTCATTATTTGGAAGAGCTTTTAAATTATTCATTTCACAGCCAATATAATTATCGGCTCAATACTTTTTACTCATTACTAAATGGCTCTATCAGGATCAAAAGACTCTAGGTAATCAGCTACTTTTCGGACAAACATTCCTCCTAGTGCTCCGTCTACAACTCTGTGGTCGTATGCATGAGAAAGGAACATTTTGTGTCTTATCCCTATCGAATCTCCCTGTGGAGTTTCAATTACCGATACCATTTTACGAATTGCTCCCACAGCCATTATTGCAACTTGAGGTTGGTTAATAATAGGAGTTCCCATTACATTTCCAAAAGTTCCCACATTTGTAACTGTATAGGTTCCTCCCTGGATTTCATCTGGCAATAATTTTCCTTCTCTAGCTCTTTTTGCCAAGTCATTTACTGCCTTGGTTAATCCCAAAAGATTTAATCTATCTGCGTTTTTAATAACTGGAACAATTAAATTTCCAGATGGTAAAGCTGCAGCCATTCCCAAATTAATATTTCCTCTTTGAATGATATTTGTTCCATCAATAGAGATATTTACTCCCGGCATATCTTTTATAGCCTTAGCAATTGCCTCCAAAAAGATAGGAGTAAAAGTGATTTTTTCTCCATTATCCTTCATGAATTGGTTTTTCACCTTATTTCGCCAATTTACGATATTAGTCACATCTGCTTCAACATAAGAAGTGACGTGTGGAGAAGTCTGTTTGGACATTACCATGTGATCAGCAATTAGCTTTCTCATTCTGTCCATCTCTATCACAGTATCATTAGGTCCAACTGGGATTGACGGCTTATGAACAGGATTATTAATAGATGCAGTAGTTGCAATTACTTTATCTTTTGGTGCATCAGCTAATTTTGGTGCTGGTGCAGAAACAGCTGTCACATTTCCTCTGTTTTCAACATATGCTAAAATATCAGCTTTGTTTACTCTTCCATCTTTACCTGAACCTGATATAGATTCTAATTCAGCCATGGAGATTCCCTCTTCTTTAGCTATATTTCTTACTAAAGGCGAATAAAATTTACCCGAATCACCAGTTTTTGATAATTCTACTTGAGCAGTTGCAGTTTGTGCTAAAGGCGCAGCAACTTGTTCCACGATTTCTTGAGCTACTGGAGCTTCAGAAGTCACAGTTTCTGGAGATACTCCGGCTCCATCTGTTGATATAATTGCAATAACGTCACCAACTTGAGCAACTTCACCCTCGGCAAATAATTTCTTAACCAAAACTCCATCAGCTGGAGCTGGCACCTCCGAATCTACTTTATCAGTTGCTATTTCAATCAAGGATTCTTCTGCTTCGATTGTTTCTCCAACTTCTTTTAACCAAGTAATAACGGTAGCTTCAGCTACACTTTCTCCCATTTTAGGTAAGAGTACTTCTATTTCTGCCATAGTATTTTTAAATAAGTGTGTTCTGTTTTTACAAGTACAAAAATAAGGATTATTTAAATAATTTAGGAGGTTAATTTCCTTTTTATTGAGGTCTTTTTGAGGATTGTAGAGTTTCATGAAAATTCGTTACTTTTACAATAGGTTCAAATTTTACAAATTATCTCTCATGCTTCTCAATTATAAGAAAATAGTTCTCATTGTATTAGGCGTTCTCATAGGACTCTCAATTTTGAGTTGCAGAAAAGGAGAAAATGACCCTTTTATTTCATTGCGTTCAAGAAAAGCAAGAATTACCGGGACTTGGAATCTTTCAAACGGCTCTTATTCATACAACTCCCCTGGAATTTATAACCTTAAAGTGGAATATGACGGGGACCTAGCCACAGAATATGTTAACAATAACCTGAGTAGAACATACGTATACACAGTAAAATTCAAGATTAACAAAGATTATTCTTTCGAGAGAGTTACAATTGAAAATGGTTTTGAAAAAATTGAGAAAGGAAATTGGTTCTTTAACGAAAAAAGTAAAAATTTAGATTTAAAAAGTAAAGAAGCAATAATACTATCATTTACCTCCGTAGAAAGCTCAGGAGTTACTACTACATATTCAGGTGCAAATGCAGATGAAATGTTGCTGATAGATCGATTGAAAAATGACGAATTGATTTTCAAAGGAGAAAAAACTTACTCATCTACAGTCACAGATACTGAAAAATATGAGTATACCTATTTGCAATTCTAATTTTTAATGATGACCTCCTCTGTTTCTTGAGAAAGAAATCAAAACTCAATTGTAAAGAATCTTTATGATAAGATTTAGCGAAATCTTTCATCCCTATTTCAGTTTTCGATAGTAACAAAAAAGCCTCACAATCTAAGATTGTGAGGCTTTCATTTGTCGGGGTGGCAGGATTCGAACCTGCGACCTCCACGTCCCAAACGTGGCGCGATAACCGGGCTACGCTACACCCCGAAAAGTGTATTGTTTTATACTTAATTCTAGAGTTTAAATTCTCCCGATAAGGAATTAAGAAATGCTTGTTTTTTAAAGAACTTTCAATGCGTTTCCGTATTGAGATTGCAAATATAGAACTTCCTTTTTATTCTGCAATAAAAAACAAAGAATTATGTGTCAATATTTGCGTATTTCGCATTTTGCTCAATAAATTC
>JBDMYC010000081.1:0-4091 GCA_039770535.1 Flavobacteriales bacterium | reverse complement strand
GCCTGAATGAAAAGGGTAACTAACAAGGATAATTTATACACTCCAGAATAAATTCCTACTTGCTGTTTCGCTATCAAAACTCCTTGCTCTGGTTCTATGACTCTTCTCAATATAATTCTGTCAAAAGTTTCGTTTACGATTCCTGCAAAACTTCCCAACATGAGCGGGAGAGCATAAATCAACATATTCTTTAGCAATTTTCTATTAATGTGCCATTTAACCTGGATGAATTCAGGATATAACAGAATTATTTTTACTCCTGTTGCGAGTAAATTGGAAATAAAAATATAACCAATTCCTACTCCAGGGTTGTAAAGAATTTCGACTAGTGCAGTATCATTTCCATTGTCCAAACTTGTTTTTGCGTAGGCAATAAATAACAAGTTGAAAAAAATGTTGGTTCCAATGTTTATGATGTTGATTTGAGCAAACTTTTTAGCTTTGTTTTCGTTTCTCAGTTTTGCCATTGGGATGGATGCAAAAGCATCTAAACCTAGAATTAAGGACAAATAAATAATGAAATCTGGCCGAGAAGCGTACCCAATTAAGTTAGCAATGGGCTGAGTAAAAAGAAATCCCATCAAAATAAATAAACCACTTGAGGTAGCTATAAAAGTTAAAGCTGTGCTGTACACACTTTTTTTGTCCTCTTCGGTTCTGAAGAACCTAAAAAATGCAGTTTCCATACCGAAACCAAGCAAAACCATGAAGAAAGCGACATTGGCATAAAGCTCAGAAACCTCTCCATATTCTGCTGTACTAAAACTCGTAACATAAAGTGGTGTAAGAAGAAAATTAAGAATACGGGCAAACATACTACTTACTCCGTAAATAGCGGTTTGTCCTGCTAATTTCTTAATTACGCTCATTTATATTCGTGTTCTAAGTTAAAAGTTCCCTGCATAAAAATTTAATGTAAAAACCCTTTTTACTTAAATTCTGCTTTTCTTCTTTCGATAAAAGCAGTAGTTCCTTCTTTAAAATCTTCGGTTCCAAAACAGTTTCCAAACTCTTCTATTTCTTTGTCGAATCCGTTCACTCCTTCTTCGTAATTTGCATTCACAGCTTTTATGGCTGACGAAATAGCCGAAGAAGAATTTTTAACGATTTTACTCGCAATTTTATTGCAAAGCTCCATCAATCCATCAGGTGTTGTAACGTGATTTACCAATCCCCAGTTGTGAGCTTCTTCTGCCGAAATCATTCCTGCAGTTGCAATCATTTCCATTGCTTTTCCTCTTCCTACCAACTGAGCCAATCTTTGTGTTCCTCCGTACCCAGGAATTACACCTAGCGATACTTCGGGCAATCCCATTTTTGCATTATCAGATGCAACACGAATGTGTGCGCTCATTGCAAGCTCTAATCCACCTCCAAGCGCAAATCCATTGATGGCTGCAATGACTGGAGTTCCTAAATTTTGTAATAAATCAAACAATTTGTCGTGCCCTTCTTTACTCAATTTTTTTCCTTCTTCTACATTAAAAGATGCAAACTCTTTGATGTCTGCTCCAGCTACAAATGCTTTTTCTTCACTCCCTGTAAGGATGATTACTTTGACCGAATTATCGCCTTCTGCTTCTTTCAGGACTTGGGATAGTTCACTAATTGTTTGAGAATTTAGCGCGTTTAATTGTTTGGGCCTGTTTATAGTAATTAGCCTTGTTGAGTCTGTGTTTTCAACTAATAAATTGGTGTATGACATGGAATCTGTTTTAGGTTCTTTTTTCAAAGTTAATAGTTTCGTAACTATTATTTTTTGTGCAGAAGAATAAATTGTAAACAAAAAAAGATAACTTTAATCTGTGAAAATATCCTCCGTCATATCGTTTTCTATTCTGTTGGGATTTGTTGCCTCTTTGCTTGTCCTTGCGGTCGAATATTTTTTTAATCCTGAGCTCATCACGAGCCCATCTATCTATCTTTATTCTGTATTTGCAGGATTAATTATTGCACTTATTGGCTACACAGTTTTTAAAGTTTTTATTCGAAATCAATTCAAAAAAATTTACAAATCCATTGATCAGGTTTTTGAAAACAATGAGAATTTTGGCGAGACTCCACAAGAAAAAATTGAGAAATGGATTTCGGCAAGATCCAAAGAAGTGAAAGACCTAAAAAATACCGAGGAATACCGCAGAGAATTTTTTGGAAATCTAGCTCACGAGCTCAAAACCCCTGTTTTTAGTGTAGAGGGTTATATTCTTACTTTACTAGAAGGTGGACTAGAAGACGAAAACATCAACAGAAAATTCCTAAAAAAAGCTGCAAAAGGAGTCGATCGAATTACCAAAGTAATTCAAGATATGGACACTATCACCAAAATAGAATCAGGTGCTTTGAAATTGAATTTTAAAAAAGTTGGATTGATTGATTTGATAAAAAATGTAATTTCTGACCTAGAGGATGTGGCAAAGAAGAAGAAAATTGAGCTTGTAATAGAAAAGCCAGACATTATGGAACTTTTTATTTCTGGCGACAAACTGAAATTGGAGCAGGTTTTTACCAATTTAATTTCTAATTCTATTTATTATGGAAATGAAGAAGGAAAAACAACAATTCTCATTAAAGAAAATAGAAATAAAGTAGATATTTATGTAAAGGATAACGGGATGGGAATCCAGAAAAATCATTTGCCGCGATTATTCGAAAGATTTTATAGAGTAGAAAAAAGCCGCGATAGAAACCAGGGCGGCTCGGGAATTGGACTTGCTATTGTAAAACACATTGTAGAGGCTCACAAGCAAACAATTTCTGTAGAAAGTGAGTTAAACGAGGGGACTATTTTTTCTTTTACTTTGGATAAATTTTAGCTTAATTTTTATGTATCCTCTTGAGAGTCTAAACCTTGTTTTTCTTCATGAAATCCGTACGTTACAAATCCAAACTCATTTGCTCTGGCAATAACTTAAAAGTCATTCTGTGATACTCTGTGGTTCCGTGATTTCTGATCGCTTCTCTGTGAGCTTTGGTTGGGTAACCTTTATTTCTATTCCAATCGTAAACTGGGAATTCTTCGTGATATTGTTTCATAATATCGTCTCGGTAAGTTTTTGCAAGAACTGATGCGGCTGCAATTGGCATAAATTTAGCATCTCCTTTTACGATACAAACGTGGTCAATTTCTTTGTGTTTGTTAAATCTATTTCCATCAATCAATAGTAAATTTGGCTGTTTTTTTAATTGATCCACAGCTCTTTGCATGGCCAAAAAAGAAGCGTTCAGAATGTTTATTTCTTCTATTTCTCTTGGAGAAACAATTCCTACTGCCCAAGCAATGGCTTCTTTTTCAATAATTGGTCTTAATAATTCTCTTTGCTTTTCGGTTAGCTTTTTAGAATCATTCAGTATTTTGTTTTTGAATTTTTTAGGTAAAATTACTGCTGCTGCAACTACTGGTCCGCTCAAACATCCCCTTCCGGCTTCGTCACAGCCAGCCTCAATTTTTGATTTGTCGTAGTGTAGTTTTAGCATTTTGTCTTATTTTGCTACAATTTTTTTTCGTTTCACTTCAAGCCAACTTCTTGCTTCTATCTACCACCTCCGTATTTCTAACTCTCATAAACCTCAACAATTGTTTCCCAAACCTTATCGGCAGTGGTTTGCCAATTGAAAAGTTTTGCCCGTTCTTTTCCGTTTTCAATAAGCTCTTTTCTCAAAGATTCATCTTTGAATATTCTGACCAAGCCGTTTTTAATGTCTTCAATATTAAACGGATTGACGTAGATTGCAGCCTCTCCTCCTACCTCGGGCAATGAAGTTGCATTGGAAGCCAAAATTGGCAATTCACATTTCATTGACTCAACCAAAGGAATTCCAAATCCTTCGAAATACGAAACATAAGTCAATGCCAATCCTGCACAGTAAATATTATTCAACTCAGAAGATTGAACGTGTCCTGTAAAGACTACATCTTCTTTAAAGTTGAGACTATCAAAGCAATCTTTTATTTCTTGGTTCCACCAATATTTTTCTCCCACCATCAGCAATTTTACATCCGATTTTGTTTGGTTCTTGAACACATCAAAAGCCTTGAAAAGATTAATAATATTCTTCCTTGGATGCAAAGCGCTTACGAATAAAAAATAGGG
>JBDMYC010000080.1:0-6925 GCA_039770535.1 Flavobacteriales bacterium | reverse complement strand
TTTGTGGTGCCGGGGGTCGTGGGTTCGAATCCCATCATCCACCCTTAATTTTGAAAAGGCTTTCAGTTTACTGATAGCCTTTTTTTTTGTTTTAGTGTTTTATTCTTTTTTGTTTGCTGCATGGAAAAAGGAATTTTGCAGATCAAAGAGAAGGAACACAACAATAAATATCGTCAAACATATAATAGAACTAAAACCTAACAACTATGAAAAGAATATTTTTAATAGCTATTACTCTGATTGCTTTTTCCACGATCTCAGTAGCACAGAATAAAAAGAAAGAAACCGAGAAACTAAGTATTGTTGAGAAGCAAGAACTAAAGAAAGACAAAGAAGCCTTAAACTTGACAAAAGCTCAAAAACTTGAATTAAAAAAAATAAAGAAGGAGCGCAAAGCAACTGATTTTAAATCAATGTCTAAAGCAGATAAAAAAGCAGCTAAAAAGAAATTTAAGGCAAGAAAAAAAGCCGTTTACACGGAAGAACAAAGAGAAATATTGAAAGCTATCAAGAAAAAAAAGAAAGCTTTTAAAAACAATTAAATTATTGTAAATAAATTATCTGAGGAGTTTTTTTAGGTCCTCAGTTTTTTTCACTTTCTTTCTGTGCCTCTGGTTTATATCCATGATTAATTGAAACATTTACAGAGGAAATTTCTCTATTTTCTTAATAGTAACTTTTCTATCTTTGTCTTTTAATAAGCCATGCAACTAGACCCACAAAGTAAGAAAGATTTAGAATTTGATGCAATCTGCGAGTTGTTATCAAAATTCTGTAAGTCTAACAAAGCCAAAGATTTAGCTCTTAATCTTAAATTATTTTCGGATGTTGCTTCATTGAAAACAGAATTTAGGCTGCTACAAGAAATTCAGTCCATTCATCAAGCTCAAGATCTTAATTTACCTCATCCTAATTCAGAAGATATTGATGGCGCACTGCAGCTATTAAGAATAGAAAACGGAGTGCTAATTTTGGATGAATTGGTAAAAATTTATGCGTTATGTCTGGGGACCAAGGAACTTATTCGTTTTTCTGTAGATAATAAGTTTCAAGCACCCCTTATTTTTGATGCATGCTCTCACATTGATAGTATTGATGAAGTATTGGCAATGATTAAAAACGTGCTGAATGAGAAAGAGCTAGGAATAAGAGATGATGCATCCAAAGAACTAAAAGAAGTAAGGAATCAAATGCGTTCGAACGAGAAAGCATTGAATAAAAATTTTGAAAAAGCTCTTAGAAACACCAAAAATGACGGTTTTCTTGCAGACACGGAAGAGACTCATCTTGACAACAGAAGATTATTGACAGTAGTTTCCACCTATAAAAAAAGAGTCAAGGGCAGAATTGTTGGCATAAGTTCAAAAGGAGTAGTTACTTACATTGAACCCGAAGCAAATATTCAGATAAATAGAAATCAGGAGCAGTTGCGAATACAAGAAAGACATGAATTGTTTTTGATTTTAGAAAAAATAACCATGAAATTGCGTTCTCAAAGTAATAACTTAAGAGCTTTTCAAAGGTTATTGGTTCGTTTTGATCTCTATAATGCCAAAGTAAGATTCGCAGATCTGTACCAAGGAATAATTCCAAAAATTAATACCGATAAAAAAATGTATTGGGAGCAAGCTGTTCATCCTCTGCTTCAAATAAAAAACAGTGAACTTGGTTTGAATACAATTGGGCAAAAAATTGAGCTAGACAAAGACACCAGATTTCTGGTGATTTCAGGGCCAAACGCGGGAGGGAAATCAATAACGCTAAAGACGATTGGTTTAGTTCAAATGATGTTCCAATCAGGATTATACGTCCCTCTGCATCCAAATAGTCAATGTTGCTGGTTTCAGTCAATTTATTCCGATATTGGAGATAATCAATCAATAGAAAATCAACTTAGTACATATAGCTACAGGATCAAAAGAATGAAATTTTTCTTGAAATCGGCAAATATGGATACACTATTACTTTTAGATGAATTTGGAAGTGGTTCAGATCCCGAGCTGGGAGGAGCTCTGGCTGAAGTTTTCTATGAACAATTGTATCAAAGAAACACTTTTGCTGTAATCACTACGCATTACACTAATATCAAAATTCTTACAGCACAGTTGCCACAAGCAGTGAATGCTTGTATGCTATTTGACACCAAAGAGCTTCGGCCACTTTATGAATTATCAGTTGGTCAACCGGGTTCTTCATTTACGTTTGAAGTTGCTCAGCACAATGGCATCACCAAAGAATTATTGGAAAAAGCAAGATTGAAAGTAGCAGATAGTAAGGTAAAAATTGATGAATTGACCGTAGAGCTACAAAAGGAAAAATCAAGATTTAAAAAAATTAACCACGAACAGAACCAAGCAAAATCAGCTGCAAGGGCTATTTATTCGGAGTATGAAGACAAATTAGAAAATCTATCTCAAAAGCAATACTCACAAATTCGTTATTTTGAGCAGCAGAACAAATTTGTTAATATGGGGAGAAAAATCTATGATTTAATAGGTAAATTCATGAAACACAAAACTAATAAAGCTCTTAATGAGTCAGTAAATAAAATTGTCGGAATTGAAAAATCAAAAGTTTTAACTTCTGAAAACCCAGTGGTTTTTGATAAGAAACTCAAAGTGCCTGAGATTGATACTACACAGAAGAAAAAAATCAAAAAAGCAGAAGAGAGTATAATTGCTCAAAAAGACGCAGAAGTAACTCCAACTGTAAAAATGAAATCGCTAAAAGTAGGGGATAGGGTAAGAATCAAGAAACAGAATAAAATAGGACAGATTACTGAAATTAAAGGTAAAATGGTAAGTGTAATTATTGGTAATTTTACTTTCAACACCAAAATTACAGAGCTAGAACCTGAAAAGTAAGAGAAATTTGAAAGGTAAGTGAGGTGTGATTTGAATTTTTGTTAATTTGCGGAAGAAATATAAAAAGTGAGTTCAATTGAAAACTATTAAAATCAAAAAAGGAGAAATTATCCAAAGAAAAGGTGATCAGAGGACTAAAATCTATTCTGTTGTTGCTGGTCTTTTAAGGAGTTATTCTATTGATGAGAAGGGTAGAGAACATATATTCTTGTTTGCACCAGAAAATTGGGTTATTGCAGATAGTAATAGTGCAACTGAACCAGCTGAATTGTTTATTGACGCTCTTGAAGACTCAGAAATTGTAATCAAAGAAAAAAGTGAATTAGTTGATAATCACACAGAGAAATTGTTAAAAAGAGTTGCTGTACTGCAAAAACGGGTGATTATGCTAATGAGCGCTAGTGCAATTGAAAGGTACGAGCATTTTGTTTCTACTTACCCAGAAGTAGTTCAAAGAGTTCCTCAAAAGATGATTGCATCCTACTTAGGCATCACTCCAGAAGCCCTTAGTAAGGTAAAAAAAGAGAGATTTACAGATAACAAGTACAAGTAAAAGAGTCTTGAGTTTTTTAGAAAGTACCTGTTTCTCTTCTACTGCCAAGAAATTGGAAGTAGTGTTAGTTTTATAGATGACCGAAATCGTAAAGAATGCTTGATCCAAAAAAAAAGCGAATTTCAATCGAAATTCGCTTTTTTTTTGAGGTAGACTAGTTTATTTATCTTCCTCTTTTCTTAATAGGGTAACGTGTCCTATATACTCTCGAATTTCTCCAGTGTTTCCATCTTTAGCTACAATCCTCCAGACATATAGACCCTCTGGTAATTCATCTCCAGCATTATTATGTTGTCCGTTCCATCCGTTCGTAACATCAGTTGTTTCAAATCTAAGTTGCCCCCATCTGTCAAAAATTAGAAATCTGAAATCAACAGGATCAATTTTTTCTCCCGTAACCCCAAAAACGTCATTAAGACCATCATTGTTTGGAGTGAAAGAGGTAGGTAGATATAAGGTAAACAGACCTTCAATCGTAACATTCTTGGTAATTGTATCCGAGCAACCATCTACAGACGTCACAATCAGTGTAACTGGGTACACTCCACTTGCATTATCAGGATATTTAACATTTGGATTTTGATCAGAACTTCCGCCAGGGAAACCAGGGAGATTGATACCAAAGTCCCAATCCCATTGATTAACAAATGAGCTTGATAAATCGTAGAATGAAATGTTAGGATTTGAAATATTTGTAGGTTGCGGATTAGCATCAAATGCCGCACTAGGAATATCGAAAATACTAATTAAGTCTGTAAATGTTGAATCAGAAACACAACCATTAGGAGATGTTATTCTCAAATTCACAGTATAAACTCCGTTTTGGGTGTAGTTGTGGCTTATTGGATTAGCAAGTGAAGTACTTGTTGTCCCGTCACCAAAATCCCACTCAACAGTTCCTATGGTAGAAGGGTCTGTATTATTTGTGAAAGTCACTTCAACTGGCTTACATCCGTTTGTCGTATCTAAAGAGATATCAATCATAGGAAAGTCAGTTTGAGATTCTATCCTCACAAAAGCTGTGTCAGAACACCCACCAGTTGTGTCTGTTACAATCAATTGAAAAGTTGTTCCAACTTGAGGTTGTGCAGTTGTACTAGATAGATTAGGAGAACCTAAAGAAGATGATGGAGACCATGTGTAAGTGTAATTATTTAATGAGCTACAAGAAATCTTTACATCATCAACACCCCATACATCAAGTCCTGCTCCACCATGGTTAGGCTGGGTCCACCTGAATATTGCATTAGTAACTCCAGCAGGCATTGGGAAAGTATAAGGTTGCCATCCTGTGTTGGTAATCCAGCTCAAATAGTTATGTGTTCTCAAAGTTATCCACGAGGTTCCTCCATTCACAGAGTATTGAAACAACACAGGTTCATTTGCACCTACATTTTCGCAGCCACTTCCTGAAGCTGAATTTCCTAAACGTATATAATATTCAATTTGAGTACAATTTGAAATTGTTAAAGATGACGTTTGCATAACTCTTGTTCCTCCGCCATTAAAGTTCATTGAATTTGGTGCTGAATTTGCTCCGCAACCCGTTCCGATAGAACCTCCAGAAATTGTATTTAAAAATGCAAATGGACTCAGTGAGTTATCAAAATTATCTTCCAAGTTACTTTGCGAAGCTGCAGTGTCTACCCATGAACTCAGATTTGCAACACTATTACATAAGATTGTATCTTGATCTGTAAGAGCCCTTGCATCTGGTTTAACTCCATTGGAAACAAAAACACTAATGGTATCAAATTTTGTACATCCTTGTGAGTTAACAGTCGTGATAGCGTAATTAAATAATCCAGATTGTGTTGGGTTTAGAATTGGATTTGGAATATTGGATGCAGAAAGCATAGCAGCCGGGCTCCATGTATAGGTATACGTGTCAGGAACCAAAGGTGTGATGTCAAATTGAATTGGATCCAATTTACAACTAGCACCAGCAGATTGTGTTAGGTTGTAATTAAAGTTAGCTCCAACAGTAACGGTCATTGTATCTTTGTTTTTACATCCTCCAGAAAGATCACTTGTTACTTCGTACACTGTTGTTGATATTGGTTTAGCATTTGCAGGTCTGCAAGTATCACAATCAAAGTTTGTACCTAGCACAATTGGTGGTCCAGAAATTGCCGCCCATGTAAAAGTATTTCCTCCCTGAGCTGAAATATTTGTGCTGTCTCCAAGGCAAATAGTAACATCTGGTGAGGCATATGTACTTTTTATAACTTCTATTACAATTCCAAAAGAGGCTTGTGCAGGAATCGGACAAAATCCATCATCAGCAGTAAGACTGATAGCGTTTATGGAATTAGCATTAGTAGGAACTGTCCAGCATAGAGTTCCAATAATTGGATTAATACCAGTGTAAGATAAAGTAGCGCCTGGAAGTACGGAGGAAATATTCGAACTTGTCAAAGTAAGCGTATCCATTGCATTAGAATCAATAACAGGAAAATCTACGCAAAACACATCTCCTTCGCATACTTCCAGTTTTCTTGGTCCTGCAATAACTCCTGCTCCTTGTAAATTGTACAATGAGGTAGCTGTAACGTCTGGAGCTTTGTTTCCAAGACAGTTTTGCACTACAATTTGAATATCTCTAAGTGTTGTTCCAACTAGCCTGCCAGAATCATCATATTCATTAACCTGAACAACTACAACAAAAGAGCCCATTGTGGTTGGAAAAAAATTGATAGTTCCAGTTGTACTATCTATTGTCATTGCTTGTATTGGCACTGTAGCAGTATATGGTGCAGTGTAGGTATAATTTACTCCAGCTCCCATTTTTGCTGCTATCAAGGTGAATGAAAGGCTGTCTCCATCAGGATCAAAAGCACCAAAGTTGTAACTTGCTGGCGACCCCACACATACGTAAGGATTTTGAACACCAGTATATCTTACAGAGTTATTACAACTATCGGTTACACTATTCAAGGTTGTTTCAAGATACATGGTACCATTCGTGCTTAAGTTTACCACTGCATTATTACGAGCATTCAACCCTAATCCAAAAGTCCATGTATTACATGGTTGCAAGGTAACAACTCCCGAAAATAAATATCTCCTTCTTCCATCTACAGTTCCCGCAGCTCCCATTGCACACTTAGTGTTTGGTAGTTCTGAAGGGCATACCTGAGACACATCTAAACCTGCTGCATCTACTATAGGTAATGAAATTGTAGGGTTTGCAAGACCGCAAGAGTTGGATGCTGTTACAGTAACTGAGGACTGAGCAGAGGTACTTCTTAGACAATCGAGCGTAAACTCAACCCAAAACCTATATTGGTTGTTTCCAAGGCAATCGTAATAAATGTTTCCACCGGCAAAATGGGTGGAATACGAATTGGAGCAAATGAATAAAATTACGGCTAGGGATAAAAGCTTATTTCTCATAATGTTATAGTATCTTATTTTATTTCTTTTCATAAAAACGTAGCCCTTCTGGTAAGGGTTGCCTCTTCAATATTGTTAAAATTAACAATATTTTTTGTTTTTATTAACATCT
>JBDMYC010000079.1:0-2930 GCA_039770535.1 Flavobacteriales bacterium | reverse complement strand
CCTTTATCAAGTTATTTTCTAGAATTTGTTCGATAGACTCGAAGTCTCCGTGCATTTCTCGAAAGTTTATTATTTTTTGAGTCGTATTGTAATCAAAATAAGGATGAGCAAGCAGTTCTTTAAAGGTCACTTCATTCAGCAAAATTTTTGATATTAGCTTCGGCTCCACTTCAAAAAAAGTTGTTTTATTGACTTTTAGGTTAGAGTCCAATCCATAAACTTTGTCCAATTGCGACAGCTCGGAAAAACCGCCTAATTGCTTTCTATACTTGAGAATTCTTGTTGCAGTTTTTTCTCCGATTCCCCTAATAGCAATCAACTGGGACTTTGAAGCCAAATTAATTTCAATTTTTTCAATTGCTTTTTTGAGTTTAGGAATTTCAACTTCGCTCTTTGTTTCAATCGCAATAAATGATTCAAGTTCGTTATATTTTTTATCCGAGATGGAATACATCTTTTTAAAATCTTCTTTCTTTCTGAATTGGCCTCCTTTACTTCTGTAATTAAAAATAGTTTTGGATTGCTTATTAGATAACCCTAATTTCTCAAAATCAGACAAACTTGCTGTGTTTGGATCAAATGCAAACAGACTATCTTTGTCCAAACCAGAAAATTCTTTTCTTGAGTTTTTATGATGCTTTTTATTTTCGCTCAAAACTAAAAAAGGCTCTACAACTTGATACAAACTATCTGAAATCGAGTAGATTTTTTTGAAATCTTGTTTTGATTTAAAACGGCCTACTTTCTCTCTAAAGTTTACTATGTTATAACTCTGCTTACTGTTGAAACCCAGCATGAGCAAACTATCTCGCGAAATATTATTGGGGTTAAATGAAAATAATTCAGGTGGGCTATTTCTATTTGATGCCTTATTTTGCTTTGCGGCCAATTCTTTTTTGAACTCAGTGAAATCATACTTTTTCGCAGGAAAAAGAGAAGGCATAACCGCATAGAAAAGGCTCATCAGAAAAAGTAGGACAACAAAAGTGAAGATTCCTTTTTTCTCGGAAGTGGAAAATACAAAGTAATTGTCAAAGAAATTCATTCAGTAAATTACAGAATTTTCTCGAAATTAAGACTCTCCCAGAATACTTTTCTCAAAAGAAAAAACATTCATGAATCACAAACCACTTTTCTCAGAGAAGTAAAATCGTTTTTTTACTTCGCTTCCATTGCCTTCACTTTTCCAAGGTACTTCTTTAGTTCATCTCTCACTTTAGGTGCTAAGAAGAACAACCCAATCATATTGGGAACTAACATAGCAAATATCATTGCATCTGAGAAATCCATTACCGAACCTAGACTAGATGCCGCTCCAACTATTACAAATAAACAGAAAATTACTTTATAAATATTTCCAATCATTTTACTTCTTCCGAAAAGAAACGACCATGCCTGATAACCATAATATGACCATGAAATCATAGATGAAAAAGCAAATAATAAAACTGCTAATGCTAACACCCATTCAAACCAATCTCCTATCGTAGATGAAAAAGCACTAGAAGTTAGTAAAACTCCTTCTTCAAAACTCATACTAGCACCAACATCTAGTTTACCTGTAATAATTATAACCAATGCTGTCATAGTACAAACTATCACAGTATCAATAAATGGTTCCAACAAAGCTACCATACCCTCTGATGCTGGGTTCTTAGTTTTAACGGCTGAGTGAGCAATTGATGCAGAACCAATACCTGCTTCATTAGAAAAAGCTGCTCTTTTAAACCCTTGAATTAAAACTCCAAAAACTCCACCAGCAATTCCAGCTCCAGTGAATGCGCCATTGAATATTTCGCCAAATGCAGCACCTATCATATCAAATTTAGATATTAAAACATAAAGAGACGCTATAACATAAATCGCAACCATAAAAGGAACTATTTTATCAGTTACTTTTGCAATTTTTTTAATCCCCCCAATTATTACAATTCCAACAAGAATTGCCATAACTACACCAAACAACCAACCATTCCCATTCAACAAACTTTGCTCTCCTCCAGTCACATTTTCCATTAATTTGAAAGCTTGATTTACTTGAAACATGTTACCTCCTCCAAACGAACCTCCAATACACATAATTGCAAAAATGACAGCTAAAATTTTTCCAAATCCGCCTGATATTCCTTTTTTAAGGTAATACATTGGTCCTCCAAATACAGTTCCATTCTCATCAATTTCTCGATATTTAACTCCCAAAGTACATTCTACAAATTTTGATGCCATTCCTAAAAAACCAGCTATTATCATCCAAAAAGTTGCACCAGGACCTCCAATAGATAATGCTATTGCAACTCCCGCAATATTACCTAAACCAACTGTTGCAGACAAAGCTGCTGTTAAAGCTTGAAAATGTGACACTTCACCATGATGCTCTCCTTCCACCCTCATTGTATCCGGATTATCAATAGTTTCATCATCAACTTCTGAACCTGGAAATAAATTAGATGATTTTACATCTGGATCATCTTCCAATCCATCATATTTCCCCCTTACTATGTTTATTGAAGTTTTTATACCTCTAAAGCTTATAAACTTAAAATAAATAGTGAAATACAATGCTCCCAAAATTAAAACAATTAACACCCAAGGTATTCTTATGTCATCTGTAAATGGAATTGCCCAAAATATACCTTCTACAAACCACCCTGTAGCATTTCCAAAAACCTTGTCAATTTTTTGATCCATCCCTAATTCAACAGCTTTTTCTGTTGCGGCTGCAACTTTTTCTGATAATGGTGCAATTGAATCAAATCCTCTAGTTTCTGAGCTTGGGTCTTGACCAAGGAATAACATAGGAATTAACAAAAACAAAGACAGAAGTGATTTCTTGAACATAAAGGTTTTTTTAGTTGAATTTCAAATATAGATAAATAGGCACTCCTACCCAAATATATTAGATTTGATTATCCAGAAAAGCCAAAGATTCT
>JBDMYC010000078.1:0-3220 GCA_039770535.1 Flavobacteriales bacterium | reverse complement strand
GGAACTGGAGGTAATATTAATAGATACTTTAAGCTATCAGGCAATAAACACTTAGTGCCAGTGAAATACGATTTGATAAAACATATTTATAACGACTTGGAATCACTCTCTACAGAAGAGCGAGCAGAAAAATATAGATTGAGGTATGACCGAGCTGATGTGATAGTTCCTGCAGGAAAAATCTATTTGAACGTACTCAAAAAATGTGGTATCAGTGAAATCATTGTTCCAAAAATAGGCTTGAGTGATGGAGTTGTTTATTATTTGTACAAACAGGACAACTAGATGAATTATTTATTAGCAGGAGAAGAAACTGAAAGACTACATTTCAGGTTGCTAACTGGCAATGACTATGAAAATTGGCTTCCATTTTTTGCAGGAGAAAATGTAGCAAAATTTCTTTTGATGGATCCAAGTTTGTCACAGAAAGAGCTGTGCGACAAATGGTTTGAAAAATCAAATATGCGCTACGAAAAGAACCTCGGAGGAATGAACGCGCTCATTGACAAAAAATCTGGTGAATTTATAGGTCAATGTGGATTATTAATACAAACTATTGAAGAAGTAGATTATTTGGAAGTTGGTTACTCCATTTTACCAAAATACTGGGGCAAAGGTTTTGCAACAGAAGCGGCAATTAAATGCAAAGAATTTGCTTTTGAGAACAACTTCGCAAATTCCTTGATTTCAATTATTCACAAGGAAAATATAGGATCGAGAAAAGTGGCTTTGAATAATGGGATGACCTTATTCAAGACTGATTTGAAAGCTCCAAATCAGGATTTTGAAATGTATCGAATAATCAACTAATCCCGTCTGCATTTAGATTCCCCAAGGAAATCACTGTTTTAAATTTATCATTACCTAAACTTCCCATGTATTGCAAATGCAGGTTATAAATGGTGAGTTGTGTTTTTTTGGAGGTGATATCTCCAATTTTTTGAATGTCGCAGGCTGTAATTTTCTCAAAATTAAAACCTTTACTATCCACATAAATGTGATTGTTTCCATCCACTTCTTTGTAATCCACAAAGGCCATCAATCCCTTAAGTTGTTTCATAGAAGCATAGGGTAAGTTTTCTATGCCGTTCAGCTTGTACAAAAACCAATTGAAAGTGTTTTCATCCAACAAGAACCTATTCAAAGAGTCTTTGTTCAAAATTCGAGAATTATTAATTATGGATGGCCCAAAATAATTTTTATCATATTTATAAATTTTATCATGAGTCATTGCGTATCGCAGACTCAATGGCCCAATCACTTTTCGCAATTTTGGATAATACCTGAATGAATTATAGTAACGAAGAATCATTTGAAAATTAATTGCAAATGCAATGGCGTGAACCGGAGTATCAAAAATCTGAAACCCCCCATCTCCAGTATCAATAAATAGTTTTCTGAAAGTTTCTTGCTCGTAATTTTGATAAATAAAGGAAGAATCTTTTAGGCACAATCTCGCAGTTTTGTCATAAATCAGCTTGAAAAGAATAGGAATCAAGGACTGCTCAAGCGGCTTGTATTGGCTATAGTGATAAATGTCTATTCCAAGAACTGTCTTACTTGTAAATTTATCTGTTTCTATTTTAGAATTTAATAGCTGCAGTAAATCTTTCTCGTCCACATCTTCGTGACAATAAGGACCAAATTCATTGATATCCTTACTTGAAATTAGTTCTGCAATTTCATCCTTACTAAATGTTTTGATTTTTTTCATGTCGTGATGCCAAATATAACTTCCTTAAGATAGGAAAAATTACACAGATTCTCTGAAATTTGTGCAAAAAAAAAATGCTTCGAGAAGTCTCGAAGCATTTTGTATCTCAATAAATCTTTATTGATTAGTAACGGTAATGTTCTGGCTTGTACGGTCCTTCAACTGTTACACCAATGTAATCTGCTTGGTCTGTTGTTAATTCTGTAAGCTCTACTCCTATTTTTGCAAGGTGTAATTTTGCTACTTTTTCATCCAAGTGCTTCGGCAACATGTATACTTCGTTTTTATCGTAAGCATCAATGTTTGTCCATAATTCAATTTGAGCTAAAGTCTGGTTAGCAAACGAGTTACTCATCACGAATGATGGGTGACCTGTTGCACATCCTAAGTTTACCAATCTTCCTTCTGCCAATAAAATGATGTCTTTTCCATTCATGTCATAGATATCAACTTGTGGCTTAACCTCTGTCTTCTTGAAGTTGTTGTTCAAATAAGGAACATCAATTTCGTTATCGAAGTGACCAATGTTACACACGATAGTTTTGTCTTTCATTGCTTCAAAATGCTCTTTTCTAACGATATCTTTGTTTCCAGTAGTTGTTACCACGATATCTGCTTCACCAATTACATTTTCCATTTTCTTTACTGCAAATCCGTCCATTGCAGCTTGTAGCGCACAAATTGGGTCAATTTCAGTAACGATAACTCTTGCCCCAGCTCCTCTTAATGAAGCTGCAGAACCTTTTCCAACATCTCCGTATCCTGCAACAATAGCAACTTTTCCTGCCATCATTGTATCCGTAGCTCTTCTGATAGAATCTACTAAAGATTCTTTACATCCGTATTTGTTATCAAATTTAGATTTAGTAACAGAATCATTTACGTTAATAGCTGGCATAACTAAAGTACCATTTTTCATTCTCTCGTATAATCTGTGAACTCCTGTTGTTGTTTCTTCAGATAACCCGTTAATTCCTGCAGTTAATTCTGGGTAATTATCAAACACCATGTTTGTTAAATCTCCTCCATCATCCAAAATCATGTTAAGAGGTTTTCCTCCTTCAAATCCTTTGATTGTTTGGTCTATACACCATTCGAATTCTTCTTCGTTCATTCCTTTCCATGCAAAAACAGGAACTCCAGTTGCAGCAATTGCAGCAGCAGCTTGATCTTGTGTAGAAAAAATATTACAAGAAGACCAAGTAACTTCAGCTCCAAGCGCAGTTAAAGTTTCAATCAATACAGCAGTTTGGATTGTCATGTGAAGACATCCTGCAATTCTCGCTCCTTTAAGAGGTTGAGATGCACCAAATTCTTCTCTGATTGACATTAGTCCTGGCATTTCTGCTTCTGCTAATCTTATTTCTTTTCTTCCCCACTCCGCTAAAGAAATATCTTTAACTTTGTATGTTGTATTTTTTACTTCGCTCATATTTTATTTAAATTTGGTACAAAGATACCACTAACTTTACAATTAATCAAGTCTTAATTCTATGCCAAAATCTG
>JBDMYC010000077.1:0-7441 GCA_039770535.1 Flavobacteriales bacterium | reverse complement strand
GTAAAAATGGGCACTTCCTGCTCCTCCATGACCAGAACGGCAACAGATTTTAACGTAATCTATGAAATTTGACTTTGACACTTTCTTTTGGTTTTATGCAAAACTAAAGAATTACGGATGATTAATTAGGAATTAGGAATATAATATTGGTTCGCCATAGAGTTTACAGGTAAAAGCTATGATTTTTTTTACAAAAATTACGAATTATGAAAGATTAATTACGAATTAGCGGAATATTCAGAATCTACTAATTGATAAAAAATACTATCTTAATAATTAAAAAAATATACTATGAAAGATGATAATGTAGTTCAAATTAAAAGCTATGATTTTGCTGTGAAAATTGTAAAAACTTGCAAATATTTAATCGAAACTACAAAAGAATATATTCTAAGCAAACAACTTATGAAATCGGGAACTTCGGTTGGTGCAAACATAGAAGAGGCAATAGGTGGTCAAAGTCGAAAAGAATTCTTTGCTAAACTAACAATTTCATATAAGGAAGCACGTGAAAGCAAGTTTTGGATTAGGTTGCTTTACGATACCGAATACATTAACGAAAAAAACAAAAACGGAATTGCTCAATGATTGCGAAGAACTACTGAGAATAATTGGTTCTATTCAGAAAACAATTCGTAATTCGTGATTCACAATTCCTATAGTACCACATTGCCTTTCCCCCAACTAGGGCAAGTATTACACTTTTTTTTCTTGGAAACACAAGACGAAAAAGCTGTGAAAAGAATTGCCACTAGAATTAATTTTATCAATTGTTTTTTCTTCATTGTTGTCATATTTAAACTTATCAAACCCCCATTGGTTATAAGTTAACGCCAAAAAGGGCTTGCCTATTTTGATAGAAACTAAAATTAAGGCTATTTTAGTGCCTTAAAGATAAGACAATTGAATTTATTTGAGCACATAGGACGATTTATTTTGATGGTGAAGCAAGCTTTTACCAAGCCAGCAAAATGGTCAGTACTCCGAAAAAACATTGTAATTGAAATCAATACGATAGGTATTAGTTCGCTCAGTATTGTCGCTTTACTTTCTTTATTTATGGGTGCAGTTATGGTAATCCAAACTGCTTCCAATATTGATTCTCCTCTAATTCCTGCTTACACTGTGGGATTTGCCACTAGACAATCCATTATTTTGGAATTTTCGTCTACTATGATTTGTTTAATTTTGGCAGGAAAAGTTGGATCCAATATCGCTTCAGAAATTGGCACCATGAAACTAACTGAGCAAATTGATGCATTGGAAGTAATGGGAGTAAATTCTATCAACCACTTGATCCTTCCAAAAATACTAGCTTCTTTATTCATCTTCCCTTTCATTGTGCTTATCAGCATGGGATTAGGACTCATTGGAGGTGGGCTTATTGGAACACAAGCAGGGATAATTACGCTCGAAAAGTACATCATGGGACTCCAATATTACTTTGACCCTTTTAGTGTCAGCTATTCTATTTTCAAGACCTTGTTTTTCGCATTTTTCATTGCAACAATTCCTTCTTATTTTGGCTATTACGTAAATCCAAGCGGAGGAGCCCTAGAAGTAGGTAGATCTGGAACCAAATCAGTTGTGGCGAGTAGTACAGTGATTCTGCTTATTAATTTAATAATCACCTATTTTTTACTGCTGTAACCATGAGTATTATTGTAAACAACATAAAAAAAGGGTTTAACGGAACAGAAATTCTAAAAGACGTTTCGTTTGAATTTGAGAAAGGAAAAGCAAACCTCATCATTGGGCAAAGTGGATCAGGAAAATCTGTACTCACCAAGTGCATTGTGGGCTTGTATGAAGTAGATTCTGGCGAAGTAATTTATGGAGGAGAAAATTTTTCGGGGATGAGCAAATCCGAACGAAAAAAAATTAGATCTGAGATTGGGATGTTATTTCAAGGAAGCGCCCTTTTTGACTCTTATAGCGTGCAAGAAAATGTAATGTTTCCCCTTACCATGTTTTCTGACATGAGCAAGGAAGAAATGCTCGACAGAGTGAACTTTTGCCTCAAAAGAGTAGAATTAGAGAATAAAAACCATTTGTATCCGTCAGAAATTAGTGGTGGAATGCAAAAAAGAGTTGCGATTGCAAGGGCGATTGCGCTTAATCCACAGTATTTGTTTTGTGATGAACCCAACTCTGGGCTAGATCCCAAAACTTCTATTGTGATCGATAATTTGATTTATGACCTCACCAAAGAATACGACATCACCACAGTTGTAATTACACACGATATGAATTCTGTGATGGAAATAGGAGAAAATATTATGTATATCCACGAAGGGGAAAACTGGTGGACTGGCGACAAACACAGTATAGTAACCACTGATAACAAGGAGATTGGTGAATTTGTGTACGCTTCGGAATTTATGAAACAATTGAGAGGGAAGTTAAGTTAACGAACTCTTTTTTTCTCAGAGAGGAAGCTAAACTCTGTATTTCCGAGTTTTGTAAAATAGAGTTAGAGAACAAGCTATTTGTAAAAGGATTTAATTCCACAAATCGTCCAAGAAGATAAATAAAACTAAAATTATGCTAAATACGATTTTACTAGATTTAACAGAACTTGCACAACCCGAGCTTTTTGGAATCAAAATATTTGATGAGGATTTCTATAAATTGGTTTCACTTTTTGGACTGAACGTTCTCATTACTTTTATTATTGGGCGTTTGATCTATTATCCTTTTAATGGAAAAAAGAAAGAGTTTTTGTTTGCTTATTTACTGATTGCTGCCACAGTATTTTTCTTGTGCTTTGCCCTCAAAGCTTTCAAATTTAACACGGGAGTTGCGATTGGACTTTTTGCCTTGCTAGGAATAATTAGATTCCGTACAAACCCAGTGCCGATAAAAGACATGAGTTATTTGTTTATTTTCATTGGCCTTTCCATGATCAATGCTTTTTCCAAGAAAATGAGTATTTACGAGATTGTATTCATCAATTTTGCGGCAATCACAGTACTCTATTTTATGGAGCTATTTTTGAAAGGAAAAAAAATTGAAAAACCAGCTTCTATCGAATTAGTGTATGGAAATATTGCCAACACCAAACCCGAAAAAAGGGAAGAACTGAAATCGGAACTGAGTGCTCAATTGGGAATAGAAATCGAAAGAGTAAAAATTGGAAAAATGAATCTAAAAACACAAGAGGTGGAGATAAAGGTTTATTATATTAAATAGAGATAGTCCGCCAAAACCAGATGGAAGGGAAATTAGCTTTTTTGATTATCTCTGATTTTATTTACTTTTTTTGTAACTTAATAATCCAATGACTAAAAAATTTAATTTAATCCTTATTCTATCATTTTTCATTCTATGCGCTTGTAAAAAAGACAGATTGAATGATGACCTGTCGATTTTTGAGGGAGAATGGCTTCTAATAACCAAAATCAATACAGACTTCAGAAACTCCTTTTGCCAGAGCGACACAATAGAAATTGATAATTGCGCTACTAAGCTTACCATAAAAAAAAATAGAAGAGCGATCTTAACAAGCAGTTCAGGAGAAAACAAATATGACATTACTTATGATGACAAAGCTACTTCTGGATTTTGGTGGACAGACAGGAAATCAATAAATTATGGGTGCCAACCCAGTGATACAACAGTCTCAAAATTTTCGCAAACCGAGTTAAATTTTTATTTAAAATCTGAAGAATTAGC
Source organism: Flavobacteriales bacterium (assembly GCA_039770535.1). Classification (GTDB taxonomy): domain Bacteria; phylum Bacteroidota; class Bacteroidia; order Flavobacteriales_D; family CAJJDF01; genus CAJJDF01. The sequence goes on along the minus strand of JBDMYC010000077.1, from coordinate 3,766 downwards.
ATTAAATCCTAACTTCTATATTAATGGCAATGAGATGATTATTTATTCCGATAGTGAAATTTATAAATCTGGAACAAGAGATCTGAGAGTTTTTGGATCTTACAGTGGAAATGGAGATGGATATTATACTTTTTGGAAGAAACTATAATTATACCACCTAAACAACAATGAGGATCAACATCCGTTCTAATTAATATGAAAACACTTAATCATATAATACTTGTAATTTCGATTACACTCCTTTTCTCTTGTAACAAAGAGAAAATAGACCAAGAGGCTACAATCGTGAGAGATTGCACGGGAACCTATTTACGAATCGACACTAAAGATTATTTGGTGTGTAATTTTGAGGTGACAAATGGTTTTAGTGAAAACGACAGAGTTACTGCTTCATTCAAAAAAATAGAGTATTGCGAAGCACTTGACATCATTACTTGCGAACTTTATCACAAAAATTATGGGTTAATAAATGTCACTGAGATTAACTAAATGAAATATTTCTCTTTATTACTTATTGTAGCAATCGCGAGTTGCACTGGCAAACAAATCAACAACAGTAAAGAGCAGCTTTATGGCTATTAGGAAATGACTGATTATCAGAAAAATGGAGATCTACTTGGAGGCGAAGAGCAATTCATTTCTACTGCTATCAACATCAAAGAGCCTCTCTACAATGTTTCTGACATGCTGGGATATAGGAATACGGATCCATGCAGAGCTTCTGCGCCCGTTTTTATTGATTATGTTGGCACTAGCCTTTATTTCAAAGAAAGTGGCACCTGCGACACTTTAAACAGGATAGACCCCTTTTATTATAAGTCTCCTGGCTCTCCTTACAGTGGAATATCCGGAAGGTGGGATTTTGAATACAAAAACAAGAGAATGTTTATTCTTTCAAATAAGAATCAGACCAAGGAAGCGGAAATAAGAATAACTTTTGAAAAAAGAAAATGAAAAAACTAACTCGTAGCATACTCGTAGCATTCTTTTTTACTACTCAAAGTAATGTTTTCCTTGCGCAAGAAAGCAATTCCTATGGTTTCAAATTGGAAGCAAAAGTGAATACTTCCAACAAAAAAAGAAGCTATGCTGTGTACAATGACGATCGGTATGCAAATACTGGATACTTTGGAGGATATGACTTAGGATTTTACTATCAACACAACTTTTTTGATTATGGAATAGAGTATTTCTCTCCCTACAATCATATCAATGCAAGCTTGGGATATACAGGCCTCAAATTTCTGAGAGAAATCCCTGACTTTAATATTATACCTGATGTAAAATTGGGATACACCCCTGTGCTAGACAAAATTTATTATGGTTTTGGCTTGTCTTTTCGATATAAATGGTTCACTGCGGGATACGACAAAATCCTCCACGTGAAATCAGGAAGTAGCAAAGGACATGGTGATGGATTAGATGTTTTTAGTATCGGTCTTTCTTGGGGAATTAGGTCAAATTCAAAGTAAAAATAACCAACAATAAATCCCCTTCTGTAAACAACAACAGAAGGGGATTTTTAAGTTAAACAACAAGTTGAAAATCTTATGCCATAAGATTTTCTTTTACCAATTTAGATATTAATTTACCGTCAGCTTTTCCAGCCAATTGTCCCATAGCTGCTCCCATCACTTTTCCCATGTCTGCAGGAGAAGATGCACCAGTTTTAGCTATGATTGCTTTCACTACTTCACTTATCTCCGCTTCGCTCATTTGAGCTGGTAAATAAGCTTCTATTACGCCTGCCTGAAAAACTTCATCCGCCAATAAATCGGGTCTGTTTTGTTCTTCGTAAAGAGCCGCAGCATCTTTTCTTTGCTTGTGTAATTTCTGTAGTATTTTCATTTCAGCCTCTTCTGTCACCTCTCCACTCCCATCTTTGGAAGCTTCTAGTAACAAAGCTGATTTTATTGCTCTCAAAGCAGCTAATTTTTCCTTTTCACGGGCTTTCATAGCTTCTTTGATGTCGTTATTGATTTGGTCAGTTAATGCCATTTTTCTGTTTTTTAATTCTCAATTTTTAGCTCTTTTATTCAGTTCTCAGTGTGCAGTATGCAGTATGCAAAATACGACTGCCAACCGCTTACTGCCGACTGATACTGAATACTGCCAACAACTTAATCTACATTATCATGAAGGAAAGAATTATTCCCTTTGATTGTTCCAGAAGTTTTTCCATCTAGCCCTTCTTCTTCGCTCAATGTGAATCTTGAGACATTACTCTCCGAAGAATGAGGCGTATCTTCCAATTTTATTTTTCTTCTGATGTAAGCAGGCTCGTTTTCTAGCTCAGCAAGTCCAAACGGCTGTCTCAACTTCATACTCATTTCTTGGATTCTCTCGATTCTTCCCTCGTTCATTTTTTGCTGATCTTCTCTAGATATTTCTTCCACAGTAGTAGAAGTATCCTCAGAAGTTTCAGTCATATTAAGCGGAGCTTCGTCTATCACCTCATCTTCTAAAGTGAAATAGATTTTCTCTGCTTTTTTTGGTTCTTCCATCACAGTTGGTGTAGGAATTTCTTTTTGCAATTCTGGAGCCTTAGTCATTTCTGGAGCTTGCGTATGTTCAAAATTGAATGTTGCCTGCTCTTCTTTCATGATTCTTTCCATGTCCATTTCTTCTTCCACTTCATTGCTCACTTCTGGAGTATCTGGAGTATCTGAAACAACTTCTGACTTCAAATAAGGCATTACCTCTTCATTTTCGGGAGTTGGCAAAACTCTTGTTTCCAAGCTTTGTGTAGGCGAAGTAATTGGCTGAGAAATCATGGTAGACTCTTCACCTTCCAAGTTCAAATATGTTTTTTCTGGCGCTTCTGGTGTTACACCTGTATCTACGCTTGCATTAGATTGAAATCCTGTTGCAATTACTGTCACACATACTTTATCTCCTAATGTTTCATCATATCCTTGACCCATAATCATTTCAGCAGATCCTCCTGCAGCATCTACAATGAAGTCTGTGATTTCACTCATTTCATCCATAGTAAGTTCCACATCACCAAATGTAATGTTCAACAATACTTGTTTCGCTCCAGTGATGTCATTATCGTTCAATAATGGGGAAGAAAGTGCTTTTTCAGCAGCCTCAATTGCTCGTTTTTCTCCTTCAGCAGCAGCAGTTCCCATAATAGCAACTCCGCTATCTTTCATCACAGTATTTACATCATTAAGGTCTACATTGATAAATCCAATTTTAGAAATTACCTCAGCAATTCCTTTGGCAGCAGATGCCAAAACTTGATCAGCTTGTGCATAAGCATTTCTAATTGTCAAGTTTCCATACATGTCTCTCAACTTTTCGTTATTGATAATCAACAATGTATCTACAGCATCTCTCATTTCTTTTATTCCCTCTTCTGCTTGTTCTTTTCTTCTTTTTCCTTCAAAACTAAATGGAACAGTTACGATTCCTACTGTAAGTATTCCCATGTCCTTTGCAATTTTTGCAACTACAGGTCCAGCTCCAGTTCCGGTTCCACCGCCCATTCCAGCAGTGATAAATACCATGTTGGTATTATCTGAAAGATATTCTTTGATCTCGTCAATGTTTTCGATAGCAGCATTTCTTCCCACATCTGGGATAGATCCTGCTCCTCGTCCTCCTGTTAGCGTTTCTCCTAACTGAATTTTTGTAGGTACGCTACTCACATCCAATGCTTGTCTATCTGTGTTACACACGATAAAATCTACATCTTTGATTCCAAGTTCGTACATGTGGTTTACGGCATTACTACCTCCACCTCCAACTCCTATCACCT
>JBDMYC010000076.1:0-6656 GCA_039770535.1 Flavobacteriales bacterium | reverse complement strand
TCCTATTTTTAAGAAACGCCACCACTGAAGGCATTGTTTCTTTGAAACCTACTGGATTTTTGAGAATAGTAATTTTACCGTCTTTAAATTCACAAATCCCTGAGTTTGTCGTTCCTAAATCTATGCCTATGTTTATGTACTTCATATTATCCTACTATTACTATTCCTTTTTGAATCAGCACATTACTCCCGTTTTCGTTCTTGTAAATGATAGGTTTCAACACTTTTTCTACTTTAGATTTTTTTGAAATTCCTCCCGAAATATTTGCTTCAATATCACTGTCAGTTTCTTTGTATGGCCTTCCAATTGGATCAATAATCTGGTAGCCCATTTCTTCTAGTTCTGAATAAATCCTTTTCAAATTTCTACTGAGATTAATTTCTGTTTGCGATTCACTTTTCTGCGAAATCTCAAATATTTGATTGATAATTGTTTCCATAAATACGTTTGTAACAAATATATTAAAATTATTACTTTTACACCTATTCAATTTTAGACCAAACTCATGTCTTTATTCCATCAATTACAAAAACTTGACATTCCTTACAAGGAGCTGGAAAATTTGACGGAAAAGCAAATTATTAGAATTAAAAAAGAGCTAAAAGCAGCAATAGTTTTTGACAAGACGCTTGATAGAAATGAAGCAAGTCAAATTATTGAGACACTCCGAAATTCTAAAGATCAATTAAAGCACGTCACCACGGCTGATACGTATTGGTTCAGGAAGATAATAATGAATCCCAAGGATTTTCAAATCTTTCCAATCAATGAAACTCCCAACAAAGGGGCAAGTGACGAGACAAAAGAATTTATCTTAGCTAATTTCAATAAAGAAATCGAATACTATGTTTCCAAATGCTTAAGAGAAAATCATTTTCGAGCGCTTCATAGTTTTCTTTATTATTATAAAATATTACCCAATTCTATTTTGGACGACATTCAGGATAAATTGATGAAGAAAATAGATTTTTCTCTTGAATGCTTAACCATAGATGCTTCAGGACTTGATCAGAAGATTTTTTATCTATACAATCCTTTCTTTTTCAAATGCCTAAACTTTCTAGATCCTATTGTCACAGATAGTAAATTGCCTTCTTTGGTTAATTTGATTATTAAAAAATCGGATTCGAACAGGACTTTATACAGAGTTCTTTTTTGCATGGGAATGTATTATCCGGTTTCAGAAAGCATGAGGAAAGTACTGAAGCAAAACCAAAGTTTTGCCATGAGCAAAGGGGTTGCGCAACAAATGGATTATAAAAAACACCCCAAAGGAGAGACTGTCAGTTCTTCGGACAATTTACAAAACGGAGAGTTGAAATCGTATTTGACCGTGTTTATAGTGATTGTTGTTTTAATGACTTTAGCAATCACTTTTGCGCTTTCATTAAGTAATAGAAATACAACTAATGAAGAGAAAGTAGAAGAAAACACGGTAGAAACTTTTATCAACCAAGCCCTAAAAAATCAATCTGACAAGCATAATGCGTTAATGCCGATTCAGGTAGCGTTTAACGAGGACACTATTGGTTTTTTGAATCTAAATTCAAATACAGAAGCAAATAAAAACATTAAGATTACCAACAATTCTGATAAACACATTGCTTTGGTGATGGGAGTTAGTAAAGGATATAGCATTCTTTGCCTTAAACCTAACCAAACGCGCTCCACCTCTTTTCAATTTAATTATTACACTATTTATCAAGGAGGATTTCCAACTAAGTATGCAATTTTTACAGAGAAAGGAGACTTGAAAAGAGCCTTTCTATTTCGAGAATTTGATTATACAGATAAGAACATGCTCCAGGATCGCAAACTGAGCCCAATTAGTTTTAGTTCAACATTTAATTATACCTTAGAGATAAATTCTGGAATTTTGGAATTAAAAAGTAAAGAAAGCAGACCGCTAGAAACACAATAAATGTCCATACTAACTCAAATAAATAAGCTAAACATACCTGCTGAAGAACTTGTCAATCTCACTGACAAGGAACTCATTAGAATAGAAAAAAGGCTAAAAGCAGAAGTGAAAATGGGTGGTTCGCTTGATATGAATGAGGTGAATTCCATTCTTAAGCTGCTTAAAGATAATCAAGAAGAACTCCACATATTTTTAGACGAAAAATTCAAATGGCTTCGAAGAATTTTGGCAGACCCAAAAACGATTGTGTTTTTCCCTCTCTCCCACTCTGGCTTGATAGATTTGGATGACGAACTACAAGATTTTATAACTGTAAATTTCAAAACAGAATTGATCGACTATTCTGCTTTTTGTTTGTATCAAAATCACTACCGAGCTCTCAATTCTTTTCTTGCTTATCATCCTGTTCTTCCAGAGGAAATAAAGGAAGATATCCAGGGTAAAATGATGCAGAAAATTAAATTTGGAATCGAGTGTATTGATATTAAAGTCAATAATATAAGCGAAAAAATAATACATCTTTACAATCCTTTTTTCTTTCGAAGTATAAATTTTCTTGAGAATATTCATTTTGAAGATTTAATCAATGAACTGACTAATTCATTAATTAACAGAGTAGACAAAGAAAAGCAGTTGACGAGAGCATTGTATGCTATGGCAAATTTCAAGTCGAGTGATGCAGAGATGAGAAGTGTGTTATCGCAAAATAGAGCATACGCCATTGACAGAGGAGTTGGCGAAGTTTCTAACTTTAAAAAGCATCCAAAAGGCGGCACAACAAATAAGCAGTTACTTGGCACTAGTGATTTCAATTTGAGAAACTTGATGTGGATTGTGGTTGTGGTGATCTTTTTTGCCATGCGAATTGGTGGAACTTGCAATCGATCTTCAAGGAATAACACAAGTATTAATGTAGAAAGCTTAATCGAAATGCGACAAAAGCTAGATGTTCTTCCAGATTTTAATGAAGAGCAATGATATAGCTTTTGCTCAAAGGCAAGATTCAAAAATAATAAGTGAAGAACCTGCAGAATTTAATTCCTCAAATTTATATTTTGATTTCCGTGAAGGATTTTCTTTAACAACCGAGCGCGCCATTTTGATTAATAACGAATCTGGCAAACCACTTGTTTTTGTTTTTAGAAGTTCTGGTGGAGTAAAATATTATTGTGTAAAAGACAAAACCATTCGAATGATTAAAGATTATGTCGATAAGTTTGTTATCTATTCAGGATTAGAACCTACTGTATTCAAATATCCAGACGCTAAGGGAGAAATTAAAAATGGATTTAAATTCAATAAATTTGACGAAATAGATATGAAAAGATTGGACAAAGTTTACGATTTTTTTCTGTACAAAAAATCAAAAAACACTGTTGAAATTACAGTATCCAAAGAGGATGTGACCATAAAAGAAAAATTTTAGATGATTGTAATTGGGAACATCTCATGAATATTTTTACCTACATAGAGGCTTTAAAATTAGATAAATCGAAGATTTTGGCTTTGAGGAATAGAGATTATATTCAACTGGAGAAAAAACTAATTTCCAAATCCTATTTGAGCAAAGAAATAGACAAAAAGGAAATTCCAAAATTTATTCAGGTTTTGCGCTATAGCAACCGAGAAATATCCAGTTTTTTGGATCCCGCTTTTTTTGTCTTGAGAAAGATTGTTGACAATCCAAAAGAGCATAGTTTGTACGTTCCAAAAAAATCTATCAAAGGTTTTGAAACGGATAAAATGAGACAGTTTATTAAATCTCAATATGGTAATGAACTGAACACCTATGTGGAATTAAATTTGGCAGGGAATTATTTACGCCCAATGTATACTTTGATGCATTATTGGAATGTGCTTCCTGATGACTGTAAAAACAAAATTACAGAGTACTTAACTATACATTTGGAACAATTAGTTGGTTTTGTCCAAAAAGATTCTCAATTTTCTACGGATGTACAAGAAATGGCCACAAATCCTTTCTTTTTTAGAGCTTTGAATGCGATTCACACTCCGGAAATAGATCATAATATCGTAATAATTCAAGGGATTATTCTGACAAAATTAGCAAATCAGGACAATGCTTTTGAAAATGTGCAGTTGGCATTTGCACTGAGCTTTTATGAAATTGAAAACGAGGAAATAACCAGAAACCTTGCTTATTTGAGGCAAAGAGCTGAAGAAAAAGGTATGTTTGAGTCTGTTCGAAGCGATAAAAACCCAAAGGGAGGAGTTTCAAAGAAAATGGAATATCCAAAAGGAAACAAGAACTCTAGGTCTTATTCTGGAGCAGCTGCGGGTGCTGGTCTTGCTGGAATTGGTGTCGTTATTGCGATTATTCGTGGTATCATTTCATTTAGTAGTATAAATGACACTCCACCAGTAAATAACAGTTATTACAAAGAGCAAAAAAAACTGTACCGAGCTCCTGATTATGAAATCAGAGAACAGCAAAAAAAGTTGGTTTACGTTCATACGACCAAGGAAATAACGAATACTCAAAAAGAGGAATTCAATTACGACAGAATGAAGTTCATTTCTGAATTCGACAAATACCCATTTCCTGGTCCACACACCACAGTAAAAAACGAATCAGACAAAAGAGTAGTTTTTTTCTACAACAATGATTTTGGTGGGTTTAAGTATAAACTAATTGAACCCAAATCTGAGGCGAAAGTCATTTTTCGATACACTTATTTTCTGGTTTTACGGGGAAACGATCCTTATTACACAGTTTACACAGATGAAAATGGAGAGAGTAAAGTGGGAATTCTTTTCAATGAATTTGACGACAATGATTTACGCCTTTTAAAAACTCTGCACATCAATGAGTATCAAAAAGTGAGAAAAGAAAGTGAAATTATAATTTCTGATCTTTGGGTGAGCATCAATGCCGTTAAAAGCTCCGAATAACTTATTTTTTCAATGCTCCTAGCCTATCCATGGCGCATCTGAACCCAATACTGGAAGAAGATAAATATTTATTCAAATACCTTTCTAGAGTCACATCAGAAGAATCTCGCCAGTTTTTTCCTTTATAAATACGGTTTTCTGTGTTTTTATCTTTATCCAAATCAAATTGTAACGAAGGTATGAATTGAATCATTTCTGGGGTGAGTCTATTTTTCTTAATTACTAAGTCTTCTGCTTTGTACTGTTCGTATCGAATATCACCAGGAGAAGCACTAATAAATGTAGAAATTCCCTCCATATATTTTGGTGTAATTTCATATTGAAAATCTTCAAAACCTGGAACTGATTGCATTCTAAATCCAAGGTCAGGCATAGATGTTTCAATAATCTCTCTCATGCCTCTTGAAGCCTCTCTTTTGCGATTTTCCAAATAAGTTTCAAGACAAATATCCACCATAGAATCCACTTCTTGTAACAACAAAAAATCCAAACTGTCTGTAATATAACCTCTTTTAATTTTGGTCCTTTCTTTAATAAAGTTTTTAGTAAAATTTGAGATTTCAACTAGGTCATAAATGCATTCATCTAATTTATTATCAATACTTCCTTCACTATTTAGTTTTTGAGCTAAAATTGGATTTTCACCAGAAAAAGGACTGTAATTGCTTACGTCATTCGTTCCTGAGTAAGAATCCATAACCCACTCACTTACATTACTATTCATACAATATAACCCATAATCATTGGGCCAAAAAGAATTTGTTGGTGTAAGCAAGGAAACTTGTCCATTCAAAGGGCGACTTGATATTGTTCTCCCACTTTTGTTTTTATGAATTTTCCCATTCCAAGGAAGTAGTATTCCTTTTTTAGAAGTTGGAGAATTCGAAGCATATTCCCATTCAGCAGATGTCGGCAGTCTGTATTTTGGTAATAATATTCCATCTTGAATTTTTACATTTCTTACGTTTAATCCTTTAATTTTATACTCTGTTGATCTATTAGTATAATTGCCATTCAAAGGGTCCAAATCCAATAATTGACCTCTTGGATTTTCCTTTCTTTTATATTGTCCAGCCAAATATGCTGAAGTCGTAAATGGTTCATTTTGTTGATCGTTATTCCAAAGTAAAATTCCTTCTCTAATTAGTATCATCTCATTTACTCTGTCTGTTCGCCATTTGCAATAATTGTTTGCTTGCATCCAGCTTACTCCAACAACTGGATAATTTTCATAAGCAGGATGATTCAAATAATAATCAACCATAGGTTCGTTATACGCGCCATTCTCCAACCACACTTTTTCATCAGGCAAAGCGCTTGTGTACACAAGAGGGAAATCAGTAAAAACTCGTTTTGTCCAATACAAATAATCTACCCAAGCTTGGTTAGTTACTTCGTATTCATCCATATAAAAAGAAGGAATTAAAACCTCTTTTTCCTTGTAATTGAAATAATCTCCTTTGATCAATACAAGTCCTGGACCAGTTTCTTGTTCCTTGAAATTAGCTTTCAAATAACCGCCAGTTTCTGGAGAGTTATACTCAATATTGGTAAGTTTTGAGGTTTCATTTGCACAAGAAAATGCAAAAAGTAGCACTATGAGGAATATAAATGATTTCATAAGATGAATTTGATGCTATTATAACCAGAAGAAAGCGTAAAGTTACAACCTAAATTTAATTTCTTAAAAAACGTTTCTCTTTTTTTATAAATCCCTCAACTATAATTACATTTAAGGATATAACGTAATTATACTTTATGAACCAACCAGAATCCTCTCTTCTTCCCATAAAACAAGAAGAAATAAACGAATACAAAGAC
>JBDMYC010000075.1:0-5790 GCA_039770535.1 Flavobacteriales bacterium | reverse complement strand
GTAATTTCGTATTCTCCTCTTGCGCTAGGCTTGATGTTTTTAGCAATTTCTACTACCGAATTGTCATAAAAATACAATCCAGGAACTGCATAATTAGATTTAGGTTTAATTGGTTTTTCTTCAATAGAAATGGCATTCATTTCTTCGTCAAATTCAACAACTCCGTATCTTTCTGGATCCGAAACATGGTAAGCAAACACAACTCCTCCTTCGGGATCTACTTGCTGTTGCAGGTTATCAGATAATCCTCCTCCGTAAAAAATATTATCTCCCAAAACAAGCGCTACACTGTCGTCTCCAATAAATTCTTCTCCAAGAACAAAAGCCTGAGCCAAACCATTTGGCACTTCCTGAACTATGTATGAAAATTTGCATCCAATTTGACTTCCATCTCCCAATAGTTTCTCAAAATTTGGTAAATCTTGTGGCGTAGAAATAATTAAAATCTCCCTTATTCCCGAGCTCATCAAAGTGGACAAAGGATAGTAGATCATGGGTTTGTTATACACTGGCATCAATTGTTTACTAACTGCAAGTGTAAGAGGATGAAGCCTGGTTCCAGACCCTCCCGCAAGTATTATTCCTTTCATAGAAAATAGTTTTTTCTGGCAAGTGAGCCAAATTGAGCACTAAAATAAGGTTTTGGTCTTGCAATAACAAAAATACGTTCTAATCTCTTTTGCGTATCTTCAATTATTAAAACTAAAAGAATCGAATGGCTAAAAAATACAAAGTAGATTATTACTCCTTTCTGGGGTTTATCTTGTTTGCTGTTTTCATTGTTTTTGTGTGGCGTTTCTATTACGGTTACTATATTTTGTATCCGTTCACAATTTTGGGAACTTGGTTTCACGAAATGGGACACGGGCTCATGTCGATTATCGTGGGTGGCACTTTTGAATATCTCGAAATATTCAATAACGGCTCAGGTTTGGCTCATTCCAGTTATTACGATTCCGATTTTTATTTTAATAAAAACATAGCTTTAGCAATGGTAACGGCTGCTGGTCTTTTTGGACCTCCTTTCGTAGGTTCTGTGTTGATCTTGATGAGTAAAAGTTTCAAAAAATCTAAATTCATTCTTTACATTCTTTCAATTTCAATGCTGCTTTCAGTAGCTATTTGGGTGAGAACACCAGTAGGTGTTATTGTAATTTTATCTCTGGGCGCACTTTTTCTTTTTATTGCAATCAAAGCAAAATCTATAATTATTCAATTGGCTGTGCAACTCATTGGAGTAATTGCCTGCGTGAATACATATCGTCAAATAGCATATTTATATACCGAAAAAGTGACCGTAGGCGGCTTGGAAGAAAGTTTTTCCGATACGGGATCCATTGCCTCTCGATTGGGAATGACTTATTCCTTTTGGGGAACTTTAATTCTCATTGTGAGTTTTGTAATGCTCGTATATAGTTTGTATCTCCGAAATAGGACAAGGGTCCCCGCCTAAAATAAATTGTAGTGAAAACTTTAAAAATTGACATTTTTTATGTCTAATTTTTAAATATTAACTTATTAATTATCAATTTTTTAACAAAATCCTGTAAAGTCTAAATATTAAATAGTTGTTTTTTATTTGAAATCTGATGCTCTAGTTTTGTTGGTGTAATAGCTCTGACAGAACACTGTTACATTTTTACTAACAATCAAAAAACTAATTATGAAAATCAAAAAATTACAATTTATCGTAGCTTATTTTCTAACCTCGTTTTTATCTTTTAATTCTACTGCACAATATGAGGCAACTAGGGGGATAAACCAACAATTACGAAAACTATTTAGTCAGTTAACATTTCCAGACACTTCTATTAAAATTTTGTACGAGCGATCAGCAAAATTCATAGATGATGGTTATTACAAATTCTACAATCCAGATAGCACAATTTATGAAGAAACTTGGATGCAAATGTATCGAGAAACCTATTATGCAGCTCACGACACGAATGATTTTTTACCCATAGATTCAGTACTGCAAAGATTCGACACACAAAATGCATACACATGCAAACCGGTTAAAATGGCTGTGATAAATTACAATATGTACAACATAAAAAAAGAAGCTCTCGACTCTGGAGATTACTTTGTTTTTGACACTGTAAATGACATGCTCTTTGACCATCCGTCACCTATTGCTAGCCCCTATTTTGAAAGCTCATTTTTTGTTGCTTCACCCATGATTAACACCTCTTTTTATAAGGATGTTACCTACACAGTAGCTGCAAATAATATTTTTGCTGACAATAAAACAAGGATGGATATGATGGAAAACTATACACTTCAAATTAATTTTGGGGATGGACTAGGCTTCAGAAGTATTGATCAAACCCGGGATACTAGCCTTAGAATTATTTATCCAAGAAAAAATACTTATCCAATCACAACACAGTTAGTACACAATATATCTCTTGATGTTGTGTATCTTTCAAAGTCCACAATGGAGATATTGAGCGACAATTTTTGTCTCATTCCTGATCGTTCTTTTGGTGTACCTGGAATGACAGTAGGGGTTTACAATGCTTGCACTGATCCTAGTTTACCAACCAAAAAAATAATAATTGTATAAGGTTTTGATCCAATAAATGAGACACTTCCAGCAGAATATTATTCAAAAATTGTTGAAAATCAGTTAGATGTAATGGGCAATTTTGGTTATGAATATTACATAATAAACTGGGATGATGCAAGGCGAGACATCAGACTCAATGCTTACAGTTTGCTATTACTTATTGAGCAAATGAAACAAGTTGCTCAAAATCATAATGATGATCAGCAATTTGTGATTGTGGGCGCAAGTATGGGAGGGATTATCGCCAGATACACTCTCAACTATATGGAATCAAGTCATTACCAAAATGATGATTACGAGCCGTTTTTTGTGGAGGCACATGATCCGTATACAGCTCCGTTTTTGAATTTACATCCAACTTTCCCTACCGATTGGGAGCGCTATGTAAACAACAAAGACAGAATGCACAATTGCAGATTATACATTTCTGTTGATGCTCCGCACCAAGGAGCTTCAATTCCCATTGCTTATCAGTACTTATTCAGACAAGGACAAAGTGTCTACAAATTTTTGCAAGCAAGACGCATGTCAAAAGCAAAAACAGGTTATTTGCTGAAAATGCTTGATGGAAAATCTCCAAGACAATTACTAAAATACTGGGTTCCGCCTAAAAACAGTGGAGGATTCAACAACAATGAGTATTTTCCCAACCCCAGCCACACCTCTCTCTTTGCCCAAATGAGATCTTTTGACGGAGGAGAAATGCCTCAATTTTGCAAAACTATTGGTTTATCTGATGGTGCTATGGATGGGTCGCATAACCAAAATGCCCACACAGGAGAGGCAAGACCTCCAAATGACATGATGGTTGACATTGATGCTCAATTGCAGGTGCAAATTTTATGGGTAAAAATGCCATTAGTAGACATAAAAATGAGACTTAATACCAATCCAGAACTAGTATTTGGCAAAGTGGTTGATATTAACATATCAAGAACGGAATACGCACTGGAAGTATTTTGGTTTGGAGTGAGATTTAAAACTTTTCATTCACACGTGATTAATGTAGTGAAAAATGTACAAAACATGCATTCGTACAGCACTGCAGCTGGAGGTACTAATAACGTAATCTCAAAATCTATTAAAAATTCGCAAAACACTGCACTAGATCGCTTTTTGTGGAGAAAATTGCTTGGAGCAATAGGATTTCATGCTTCTGGAGAATTAAGCTCCAATGGACTTGATGTGTGTTTTGTACCTCTAGAATCGGCTCTTGATTACACTGGTGGCTCTTTACCATACGGCAATAATATGCTCAATACAGGAAACTCTAACCTCGGCTATTTGCTTTCGCACACCCCGTTTGATGTAATTGCAGGGGAAGTACACACAAAATTGAATAATACTTCTAACCTGAAAAACCTGAAAAATTTTGAACACGGAGACATTCGTAACGAAAACGACCTGGTTTTTAACCTCACAGAAACTGCGGCACCAGGATGGGAAAATGCTCCTGCTTTGCCCAATGGCGAGCCAGATGAAAATGCCAAGTATGCTTTTTATACCTGCGCCAATCAAAACAAATACGGAGCAAAACGCACATGGCTCTCTATGGAGATAGGAGACGAAGAACTGTACCTAGAAAATGCCTACCTGCCCTACTCGGCTACCTACAGTGCCGAATATGATATAAAAGTGAATATTAGTAACCCGAATTATAAATATACCACAACTCCAACCACAAATGATATGAAAAAAGGGATTTTCTCCAAAGACCAGAATTATGACGTAATAAACTCAGGGAGCGCTTTTTTTCAGTTTGATGCCGGCAATTCGCCTTCGCTTCCCATAGTGAATAGAGGGGTGAGTGGAGAAACTTCACTTAACGGAACCTATAACCTGCACGAAGAACCGTTTGAGATTTGTTGCCAGGCCAGTTTGGCAACACGAAATGCTACCGAATGGAACAAAACTCCCACCCCAACATATGAGCTATTGGTCTTTCCTAATCCTACTTATCAAAGCCACAGTGTGCATATAAAATCTACTCTGCCAAGCCAAGCCCAAGAAGTTACTGTGAAACTAATATCGGTACTGGGGAGAGAAATTTACCAGGCTACAATACCCAAAGAAGCAGGAGAAGAAAACTTTCAGCATACTGTCAATTTGTTCGACATAGAACTTACTACTGGGGTTTATGTACTTACCCTACAAGCCGTAGACAAATTACTAACCAAAAAATTAATTATAAGATAAAATGTCAGTAATTTTGACTAATAAACACTCATAATCAATATTTTATAAAAAAATATTCAGCAAACCAAGTCAGTTTTTGAAAAAAATTGACTTGGGGAGTTGAAATAAAACTACCACCTTTAACTAATTACAAACATAAACATTATGAAAACTTTACTTTACATCCTCAGTTTTGCGCTTGTGATAACAAGTTGCAAAAAAGAAAAACCATTAGAAAATGACTCTAACTCAAAAACCTACACAGGATTGCTGGTAGCAGATTGCGCTATGACTCCTTTGCCCAATGAAACAATAACTGTTTTTATTAAAGAACCACAATCTTTTGGTTCCAACACACTGATAGAACAATATAGGACGGATGGTACGGGTAATTTTAATTTTACTGTAGATCTTGGTAATGGAAAATACGTAAACGAAATAAGACTTGGAGGAGCTAACATAACGCCAGACGGACCAAACTCCAACACAATGGGAACTATTATAGCCGCTCCCACAGCCGATTTTGTGGTTAAGCTTAAAATTAATAATCCTTATAATGTGGGGGATACTTTGTATATTTATGATTATGCTATTGCAGATCATATTAAAATTATTGCACCATTTAATGATAAATTTTTTTCGGTAATGCATAATTTCTCAAACATTAACAACAGAACACTAACTGATAAAAATGCTATTGAAGTTCAACTAAATCATTCCGTTTATCAAGGAACTCCGGGAACAGCCTCATTTAACGAATTATCACAGAGTTTTGAAAGCTTTATGATCGAGGGTTGTTCCGGAGCTATTGACACTATTGTTAAAGTGATAAATTAACATTTTCAATTCTTTTTTTTCCTTTATTATCTTCTCACGGGAGAAAAAAGGACGAACAATGCCCCAAAAACATAAACATTATGAAAACTTTACTTTACATCCTCAGCTTTGCGCTTGTGATAACAAGTTGCAAAAAAGAAAAACCACTAGAAAATGACTCTAACTCAAAAACCTACACAGGATTACTGGTAGCAAATTGTGCTATGACT
>JBDMYC010000074.1:0-2686 GCA_039770535.1 Flavobacteriales bacterium | reverse complement strand
GTAATTTCGTCAATAATAAACACGTAAACAAACGATTGAAAAAGAAGAAAAAACACTCTATGAGTAGAATAGTTCCCATACTGTTTTTGTTTTTTTGTGCTAATTATGCTGTTGCCAATAATCCTCCTAGTACAATTGAGTTGAAAAATAGCTCAAATTCTTCCTTGTATTTTATCCATGGAACTCATTCGCGAACAAAAGTGTGGAACAAGGAATTGAGAGCAGGAATTAGAGAAATATTTGCGATTCAAGAAAAGTCAGATTCTGTGGAACTTTTTTCTTGGAGCGGCCATAATAATTCGTTAGCCAGAGAAAATGCTGCAAAAAAACTCACTACAATTCTTTCTAGCGATTGCATACAAGGAGCAAAAATTACTTTAGTAGGTCACAGTCATGGCGGAAATGTGGTGATTCTCACTGCTAAATCTTTGGTTAATCTATTTCCTAAAGCAACCTTAAATGTGGTCTTGCTAAATACTCCATCCACCAATCAATATCAGTTTACGGAGAAGGAATTGAAACAGATTGCAGTCTACGACATCTACAATCCGGATGACATTGTGATTCCCAGAGCGGGACATAGTAAAACCAATCGCTTGACTAGAAAAGGAAAAAGAAAGCTAGGAGTATATCCTATAGATGGAGAGAAAAGCAAGCCTCATGATTCTATAGAAAATGGGGGTGCCACATTTGGTCATCATCATGTTAAGTCCAAAATCATATACACTAGTTTTCATCAAGGTAGATTTAGATCTGTTTTTAATCACGGAATAGATTGGAAGACTGGACATAGAGGGTGGCATGAAGAAAATGTGAGAAGATGGCTTCCTTTGCTAGATGCAGCTGTCAATAATACAAAAGCCCATAGAAATTCTGGGTGGAAAAACATCAAATTACCATCAGACGTCTCTTGAGTAAAATCTATTTTTGGTATAATATCAAAAATAAAAACACAAAAAAAAAGGAGCACATTTCTCAATGAACTCCTTAGTACTTTAGCTGCTAATTTCTTAGGCCGTAGCAGTTGCTTTTGGCGCAGCAGCCATAATTTCTTCGTTAGCATCTGACTCAAACTGAGCAAAATTCTTTACAAATTCTCCTGCTAAATGATTCGCTTTTGCTGTGTATGCTGCCTTGTCAGACCAAGTGTTAATCGGGTTCAAGATTTCAGTTGGTACATTTTCACATTCAGTTGGCATACTCAATCCAAATACTGGATGAGTAATGTAATCTACCTCATTTAACTTTCCTGTGAGGGCAGCTGTAATCATTGCTCTTGTAAATTTCAACTTAATCCTACTCCCTACTCCATATTCCCCACCAGACCATCCTGTATTGATTAACCAAACGTTTACATTTGATTCTCCAATTTTTCTTCCTAGCATTTCAGCATATTTTGTCGGATGTAGTGGTAGAAATGGCGCTCCAAAACAAGCAGAAAATGCTGTTACAGGCTCAGTAATTCCCGCTTCAGTTCCAGCTACTTTTGCTGTGTATCCAGAAATAAAGTGATACATAGCTTGACCTGGAGTCAATTTTGAGATTGGAGGTAATACTCCAAAAGCATCAGCAGTAAGAAAGAAAATATTCTTTGGTACTCCTCCTGTCGAGGGTTTCATGATGTTATCTATGTGGTGAATTGGGTAAGAAACTCTGGTGTTCTGCGTAATAGTAGTATCCGAGTAATCTGGAGTGGAAGTTCCTGGGTGAAACCCTATGTTTTCCAAAATTGCTCCAAATTTAATTGCATTATATATTTGTGGCTCTTGCTCTTCTGTTAAGTCAATTGTTTTTGCATAACAACCTCCTTCAAAGTTAAATACACTATCTGCAGACCATCCGTGTTCGTCATCACCAATTAATCTTCTGTCCGGATCTGAAGATAAAGTTGTTTTTCCTGTTCCTGATAATCCAAAAAAGATTGCTGTATCTCCTTCTTTTCCAACATTAGCAGAACAGTGCATTGATAAAGTGTTCTTCTCATGTGGTAAAATAAAATTTAAAACGGAAAAAATTCCTTTTTTAATTTCTCCAGTGTAACCCGTTCCTCCAATTATGATTTTCTTCTCAGTGAAGTTAACCACTGCAAAATTATGCTGTCTTGTTCCGTCTTCTTCGGCAACCGCCATAAATCCTGGAGCATTAATAACGTGCCATTCTGGAGTGAAATTTTCCAGCTCTTTTTTATCTGGCCTCAAAAACATGTTACTTGCGAACATATTGCTCCAAGGTGTTTCTGTGATAACTCTTAAATTTAATCTGTAATTTTCATCAGCACATGCATAAGCATCCCTTACATAAATTTCTTTATCTGTAAGATAAGAGGTGATTTTCTTGTATAATTTATTGAAATTTTCAGTAGTGAATTTGATGTTGATATCCCCCCACCACACAGCATCTTCTGTTTTTTCATCACATACAATGAATCTATCTTTTGGTGATCTACCGGTAAATTCTCCTGTTTCAATAACAAGAGCTCCAGTATCAGATAATAATCCTTGTCCAAGAACTATTGCTTCTTCTGTCAAGTCAGCTGGTGTCAAGTTCCACAAAGCTGTTTCTACATTTCCAAGTCCTAGTTCTTTAAGGTTTGAAGTGTTAGGTACTAATCCTAATTCGTCCATGATATAATTTTAATGATTTAGATACAAAAATAGTTCTATTATTAATAAATAGCTCTTTCTTC
>JBDMYC010000073.1:0-11596 GCA_039770535.1 Flavobacteriales bacterium | reverse complement strand
GTTACTAAATTTGGGTAAAATTTTCTTCTAGTTCTTCTCAAAGAGAATGAAACGTTATTACCTGACTGTACTTTTTTTCCTGTTAATTGACAAACTTTTGACATCTTCTGTTATTTTTTGAGACTGCAAAGAAAACGCTTTTTTTATTACTATCAAAACTATCTCTGCATATTTTGAACAAAAATAGTGTTTTTAATGAAATGAGTCGAATATTTTGGTTGAATTTTTCATGGAATCCAGAAATTTTTCGTGGTCGATATTCGTGTCAAATTCATGCTCTTCAAAATAGAACAACATTTTTTCAGTTGGCATGTTTCCTGTCAATTCATCTGTTGCCATAGGACATCCACCAAAACCTTTTATCGCTCCATCAAAACGATTGCAGCCACTTTCAATACTTGCCGCAATTTTCTCTTCCCAAGTGTCGGGGGTGGTGTGCAAATGTGCTCCAAATTCTACCTTATCAAACTCAGGAATAAGCGTAGAAAATAAAGAAGTAATGTTTTCTTTGTTTGATGTTCCTATTGTGTCAGACAATGCCAAAATGCTAACATCCAGTTTCGTGTGAAGTTTTTCTGCCCAATGAGCCACTATATCTTCATTCCATTTGTCTTCGTAAGGATTTCCAAAAGCCATGGATAAATATACGACTAATTCCTTCTTATTTTTAACACACAAATTTTGAATCTCTTCAACCCTTGAGAGAGATTCTTCGATACTAGAATTGGTGTTTCTTTGCTGAAATGTCTCTGAAACGGAAAATGGAAAGCCCAAATAATTGATTTCTTCAAAGTGGCAAGCGTCTACAGCACCTCTTTTATTAGCAACAATAGCAAGCAGTTCAGATTCAGCATTATCCAGCTCAAGTTTATTTAAAACTTCTGCCGTGTCTTTAAGTTGTGGAATTGCTTTTGGCGAAACAAAACTTCCAAAATCTATGGTGTCAAATCCCACTTTTAAAAGCGAGTTGATATAATCAACTTTCATTTGTGTTGGGATGAAATCTCGGATGCCTTGCATAGCATCACGAGGACATTCTATCAATTTTATTTTTCTTTTACTCATTTTGTTTTATGCTTTTTGCAATGAAAGTATCTTGCCTAGTGGTGGAGAGGACGCACAGAAATAGAAAGTCTTTTTTTTCATTCTACTTAAGTACTAGATCGTTTGCCATTTAGTCCTATTTCGTTTTTCTCAAAACTGCTTTATTTATTTTCTTAATCAGAGAAGGACCTTCATATACAAACCCCGTATAAACTTGCACTAAATCTGCTCCAGCCTCTATTTTTTCTAATGCATCTTCGGCCGAGTGAATTCCACCAACTCCCATAATAGGAAAAGCTTTATTCGATTTTTCAGCTAGATATTTTATTACTTCTGTACTTCTATTTTTTAATGGTTTTCCGCTTAATCCTCCATTACCTATTTTTTCCAATTCTTCAGTGCTTGTTTTTAAATTATCTCTAGAGATGGTTGTGTTAGAGGAGATAATTCCATCAATTTTAGTGTCTGCTACAATGTCAATGATATCATCCAATTGAGAATCAGTCAAATCGGGCGCAATCTTCAAGAGAATGGGTCTTTGAATAGTTTTTTCTTTATTCAAAACCATCAACTTGTTTAGAATTTCAGTCAGTGGTTTTTTGTCTTGCAAAGCTCTCAAATTAGGTGTGTTCGGAGAACTTACATTCACAACAAAATAATCAACATAGTCATGCAATTCATTAAAGCATATCACATAATCATCTACTGCATTTTCATTGGGAGTAACCTTATTTTTGCCAATATTACCGCCAATAATTATCCCAGACTTATTATTTTTTAGTCTTTCCACAGCCTCTTTTACTCCACCATTATTAAATCCCATTCTGTTTATTAATCCAGAATCTTTTGGCAGTCTGAACATTCTCTTTTTTGGATTTCCATCCTGAGGCAAAGGTGTAATTGTTCCTATTTCTATAAAACCAAATCCAAAAGCGGCTAACTCATTAAATAACTTGGCATCTTTATCAAATCCTGCTGCTAATCCTACAGAGTTTCTAAATTTCAAACCAAATAGTTCTTTTTCAAGCCCTGAATCTTCTATAGTGTGAGTAGATTTCGCAATGGTTTTGAATCCAGGAATTTTGAAAAGGTTACGGATTGAATTGAATACGAAATAGTGTATTTTTTCTGGGTCAAAAAGAAATAAAAATGGTCTTACAAATAGTTTATACATAGTTGAAAAAATTCAGTGGAATTATCTGACAAATATAGGAGTTTTCAAGGATATTTTTAATAAGTTTTTTATATTCATAATGAAATTGAAATGAACAGATGAAAGATTACTCGGAAAGCGATAAAAAAATAATTTTAAGGGATTACAGAGGATTGTTACGTGCCTCAAAAAAGTTCAGGACAACTCCAGAGGATACAGCCTTCATCCGAAAAGCTTTTAATTATTCTGCGGACGCTCATATGAGTATGCGAAGAAAATCCGGAGAGCCGTACATCACTCATCCCATTGCAGTTGCAAGAATTTGCACAGAAGAAATTGGTCTTGGTGCAACTTCCATTGTTTGTGCTTTGTTACACGATACTGTGGAAGATACAGATACAACTTTAGGCGATATAGATCGGTTGTTTGGTAAAAAAGTAAAGCGTATTATTGATGGATTGACTAAGATTTCTGGCGCTTTTGATTTTACAACCTCTGATCAAGCGGAGAATTTCAGGAAAATGATTTTGACACTCCCAGATGATGTGCGAGTTATTTTTATCAAACTTGCAGATCGATTGCATAATATGCGAACTCTTGGTTCCATGCGAGCAGATAAGCAGCTCAAAATTGCTTCTGAAACTTTGTTTTTGTATGCTCCTTTAGCTCACAGGTTGGGGCTCAATGCAGTAAAAACAGAATTGGAAGATTTGTCTTTGAAATTCAAAGAGCCAGAAATGTATCAAGAAATTGCAGGTAAATTGAGGAAGTCTAAAGAGATAAGAACCCGATTTATAGCCCAATTTATTTCCCCTTTGAAAAAGGAATTGGCAAAAACTGGATTAGAATTTACTATTAAAGGAAGACCGAAATCAATTTACTCTATCTATAACAAGATCAAAAAGAAGAAAGTAACTTTCGAAGAAATTTATGACTTGTTTGCGATTCGAATTACCTTAAAAAGCACAACAGCAAATGAAAAAACTGATTGCTGGAGAGTTTATTCTGTGATTACAGATTTTTATCGTCCCAACCCCGACAGGCTGAGAGATTGGATAACTAACCCAAGAAGTAATGGATACGAATCACTTCACACCACCGTAATGAGTCCAACTGGGAAATGGGTAGAAGTGCAGATAAGAAGTGAGCGAATGGACGAGATTGCTGAAAAAGGAATGGCTGCCCACTGGAAATACAAAGACAGTAAGAAAAATCTAGAGAATAAATTTGACGATTGGATCAATAAAATAAGAGATTTAGTTCAGAATAATGAAACGGATACACTGGACTTTATTGATGATTTTAAGCTGAATTTGTATGCAGAAGAAATGTATATTTTCACGCCAAGTGGAGAGTTGAAAACATTACCCAAAAATGCTACTGCGCTTGATTTTGCATTCGATATTCATGGAGATATAGGAAAGAAATGTATCGGAGCAAAAGTGAATCATAAGTTGGTTCCTCTAAATCATGTTCTTGCAAGTGGCGACCAAGTCGAAATAATAACTTCTAATAAGCAAAAACCGAAAGAAGCTTGGCTCGATTTTGTTGTAACTTCCAAAGCAAGAAGTAACATTAAATCTTCATTGAAAGAAGATGTGAAGAAAATTGCAGAGCAGGGGAAAGAATCACTGAAGAGAAAATTGAAATCTCTTAAAGTTGAATACACAGACAAGAATGTGGGAGAATTATTAAAATTATATGATTTCAAAAGTCCGTTGGATTTAAATTTTCAGATAGCAAATGGAAAAATAGATTTATCCAAAATAAAAGCGATTGTAGGAAAAGGAGGAGTTCTGAAATACGAGAAAGAAAGCGTCCTAACCTCAATATTTAGAAGAAAACAAAAAGAGAAGAAAAAACTAAATGAAGGAGAAATTATCTCTAGCTACGGAGGTAAATCTAAAGAAGCAATTATACTCGGAGACGATAGCTTGAAACAAGTAGACTATAAGATTGCCAAATGTTGTTCGCCAATTCCTGGCGATAATGTTTTTGGTTTTCTAACGATAAGCGAAGGCATTAAAATTCACAGAACAAATTGTCCCAATGCTGTTCAATTGATGTCTAATTACGCCTACCGAGTGCTCAAAGCTAAGTGGAAAAGCCAAACTCTCAAGGAATTTTTGGTGGGAGTAGAGTTTACAGGAATAGACGGAATGGGAATATTGAATTCATTGACTAATTTGGTGACAGGAAGTCTTAACATTAATATCAAATCTTTGAATATTGGGTCTGAGGCAGGTTTTTTTAATGGAGAATTAAAAGCAATGGTTCACGATACAAAGCACCTAGACGATTTGATGAATGAAATGAAAAAGATAAAAGGGATTAGGACTGTTGAGAGAGTATACTAGGATTACTTCAGCAAAAACTATTGCTCCATTTCTTTTATTACTCTCAAAATACAGAGCGCTTTTTCCATGATTTCCCTGCACTGAAGTAGAGTAGGGGTTAAAGTAGGGATAAAAGCTAACTGGTTGTTTAGATGGAGAAAAAATCCAATTTTATGCCTACACAATAAAAGAATGAGCAGTTTTTGAAGTAATTGATTAGAATCTGTTTAAGAAATCAAAGAGAGATACTTCTCTGGATAATTTTAGTTTACGTTTTATTCTGTATCTACTTGTTTCAACTGATCTTACCGTCAGGCTAATCAGCTCTGCTACCTCCGAACTGCTTAGTCCCGTTACAATGTAGTAGCAATGTTTTAAATCATTTACTGTTAAATTTGGACACCGCAAAGTCAGGGATTTAAAAAAATGAGGTCTTATTTTTTCAAATTCTATTTGAATTTCCTGCCAATTGTTGTTTCCGCTATTTAGTATTTCGTCTATGTTTCTGTTTATTTTTTTCACGTATTTCTGGCCACTAGTTCCGTACTCCAGCAAAAGAGAGTCCAAATCAGACTTGGTTCTATTCAAAACCGCATTGATGTTTGATAATTTAATTGTTTTGAGGTACAAATCGGTTTCTTGTTTATTCAATAACTCTTCTATTTTTTTGTTTTTCTGCTCCAATTCAGTATTCTTTGATTGAATAATGTTAGTGGATATTTTCAATTGCTCCTCATTTTTCTTTTTCACTGTTATGTCCATGCACAAACCAGAAACCTCGATTAGTTTACCGTTTTTGTTCCTAATAGGGTACATTTTTTTTAAAATATGCTTGAGCTCTCCATTGCTGTGACGGATTCTGTACTCGAAAGAGGTGAACTCCTTCTCTTTTAAAATTTCGCATCCATTTCCAAAAAGAACTCTGTCCTCTTCCACGACATACTTGTTGTTGAAAATCTCTTTTTCGTAAAATAATTCTTGCTTGAGTCCAAATACTTTTTCGCAAGACGGACTAATAAAATTATATTGGTTTTTTATCACATCAAAGATGAAAAAGACATCATCAATTGATTCGTATAAATTGGTAAATAATTTGTTGTTTTTAGCTAAGTCTAGCTTATGCTTCTGCAAACTCATCGAACTATTAATGATTCGCGTGTAGTTTTTGTACTTATCTAGCCTATTTACGTAGTAGCCATCTTCCGCAATAGTTTCGTCAATTCGCACAAATCCTATAAAGTTTGAGTTGTCAATTAAGGGCAGGAAATAACAAATTCTGTCGCTACTAATCTTTAACTGTATTTTATCAGTGAGGTTATCACATGATTTTAGAAGTATAGGTTTTCCATCTTTTATTTTTTTATATATATCATAAATTTCGTCAAAGTTGATAGTTGAAGGGGGCACAATATCAGGAAAATTTTCACCATATCTATTGTACTGGTAGTCCTTCACAAAAGTGTTTTTCTTTGTGCTGAAAAAGTAAATGCTAACAACATCAAAATTCAAATAATCTACAACACGATCAAGCCCTAAATCTGCTTCTTTACGGTAGTTAGAAGAAGTCATAAACTTCTGAAAAGTATCGTACAGGGTGGTGATTGTATTTTGTTGGTTAGTTATTTCGGAGTAAAGACCAGCTCTTTCCGAGATATCCCTAGACGCAGCAATTACGTATCCCTTTCCATTCAATTCTTTGAAACTGGCCAAGACCTCCACAGGGAATTTGTGCCCTGTTTGTCTATTGATGTTTACCCCATCAATTTTAAGAACTTTTTTCTCTCTCAGTTCTTGCACATGAGCTTGCCATTCTACACTATTTCTGTCGCCAAAAATTTTTTCAAAGTCGGGAACATAGTAGTTGCTAGCCTCGTCTTTTGAGATGCCAAGTCTTCTTGATGCTTCCTCATTGATGTAAACCAATCTGCCCGATTCATCAGCTACCTGCAAGGCATCACCTGATGAATTGGATATTTCAAATAATATATCGTAATCAATCTTCATATTTTATTATTTCAATATTAACAATAATACTACTTAGAAGTGAGGAATCCAAACATATCACTTTTTTTATAAAATAAAACAAGATTTACACTACAATTACACTACAAAAGTCAAAATCACTGATTTTCCAGTAATTTATGCCTAAAAATTGTGTAAAAGAGCTAATTATGTGGATTTTATGAGGATAAACATTCGCTTTGATACTACATAATGACTACATAAAAAAAGATCAAATATTATTTTTAAAAGAATTTAAATAAAATTAACAAGTAAAGATATGTAAATCAATGGTTATTGTGTTAAAAAACTACTGAACATACTGATTAGTAAATGTTTGAAATAATTAAAAATAAATAACACTACAAAATCACTGCTAGCTACCCAACTTTACATTGTTTGCTTGTTATGATTCCCTTTATTCGCACTTAGAAATAGACCAAAATTATGAAGATTAACATCAAAAAATGCACACAACCTGTGCAAAACACTAAAAATCAAGGTATGAAAAGAAAATTATTATCATTAATTGTTCCATTGCTGGTAATGTCGTTCTCATTTGGACAGACTATGACTTTAACCAGTTATCAAACAGGAGTAGCAAGTGATATAACTGTTAATTACACAGTGTCAAATGCCACTGGAGTGGTAGGAACACAATTATGGGTTCCCGCAGCCACTGGAACTTATCAGTCGCTCTCGTCACCAGAATTAGTTGTCAAAATAAACGGGGTTATCGAGACACCTGTATCAGGATCAGCATCAAGTTTTGATTGGGGAAATGCATTTGCTGTATCTTTCAGATTCTCTTCAACAATACAGGTGGGTGATGTAATAGATATTTCTGTGACTGGACTAATGATAAATCCTACGAGCGCTGGAACACAAACTGGTGTATTTAGAACTAACTTAAATAATGGAGGTGCCGTAGAAACCTTTACGGAAGTTTTAAATTTTACAACCCCAGTTTCTCCTCCATCAATCACAAGCTTTTCACCAAGAAGCGCAGAGGTAGGAGATGCAGTAACCATTACGGGTACAGATTTTAGTAGCACAGCTAGTGACAACATTGTTTATTTTGGAGGTGCAAAGGCAACAGTTAATTCTGCAACAGCTACAAGTTTGAATGTAACTGTTCCAGTTCATGCCATGGATCGTCCAATTTCGGTAACGACAAATGGATTTACAGATGAAAGTTCTTTGGCGTTTGATGTAATCAACAGTGTTATCAGTTCCGTGAGTGTTGAACGAGATGCATTTGCTGACGCTATTACATATACTTCATCTAGTCCATCATACGATTGGGCAGATAATTCTCACTTAATTGACGTGGCTGACTTCGACCAAGATGGAAAAGTGGATTTAGTAAGAGTTGGAGGTAGCTCTGATAAAAAAGTGACGGTTCACAGAAATACTGCCACGGTATCAGAAATAGATGCTGGTACCTTTGCAGCTGGTATAGATTTCTCATTGACAACTTCAAATACTTCCAGATATAATTCTGTTAGAACTGGTGATTTAAATAATGATGGTAAAAAAGATATCGTTACGATTAATGAAGCAGGTGACATGTTTGTTTTGATCAATAACTCATCTTCAGGTACAATCTCGTTTTTATCTGCTCAGCAATTTTCGATATCTAATTCTAATACAAACATGGAATTAGCCGATTTTGATGGTGATGGGTTAATTGATGTGATGGTTGCAGACAATTATACAAGTACTTTCAATGTCTACCTAAACACAAGTTCAACTGCGTTAAGTTTTGGAACGGCTGTGAATATTTCTGGAATGAATAACGGAACAAGAGAATTTACTTCAGGAGATGTAAATGGAGATGGTCTTGTGGATATTATCGGTGGTGCTTACCCTAACTCAACAATTGCTATAAATACTTCTTCGAATGGATCGGTTTCTTTCAATATGTTAAGCATTCCGACATCAGGAAATTCTTTTTCAGTAGCGGATTTTGATAATGATGGTGATAATGACTTAGTAAGTGATGGAGGTGTTATATACGAGAATAATTTTTCTGGATCAGGTTCAATTTCAGCTAGTGATTTCAATTCAATATCCTTAAGTCTTAACTACTCTTTTGGCTCTTATAGCATTGCTTACCAAGGACCTAGTAGCCTCAACAGAATGTCATATGGTGATTTTGATGGGGACGGAAATATGGATTGGTTTAGTACTTATTGGAATTCTGGTAATAGAAATCAATTCATTCAGAATAACACAACAGGTTTAATAAATGCAAATAGTTTCGATTATTTTTACAAAAGTTCACAGGGTGTAGGAACTATGATACTGGTAGATGTTGATGGTGATGGAGCCAAAGACTTAGTAACTAGTAACGATAATTCGTCATCTTTTGGTGTAATGCAAAACATGTTACCTTACCAACCAGAGGTATTAGTTACAGGAACTTTATCAGCCTACACAAAATGTATCAACACTGCATCAGAAGCACAAACTATTTTAGTAGAAGGTGCCAGATTGAATGGAAATATTGTAATAGCAGCCAAAATAGGAATAGAGTATTCTTTGGATAGTGTTTCCTATTCTTCAAGTTTAACGTTAACTAAAAACAGCAACGATTCTGTAAGAGAGACAAAGGTTTATGTGAGAATGAAATCAAGCCAAACTTCTGTGTCAGGAACGTTTGATGTGACTTCAACTGGAGTAACAACGCAAGCTGTTGCAGTGTCAGGAGCAAACTATACTCAACCTGCAGGAACAGCTGTAGAAACAGATCCACTTTGTTTTGGTGCAACAGGTACAATAGTGGTTACTCCATCAGGAGGTTCTGGAATTTATGACTACCAATGGTCAAAAGCTGGAACAGCACTAACAGCTGATACATTTGCTACAATCAATGGAGTGGAAGGTGACATTCAGTATACTTTAAAACTGAGAGACTCACTGTGTAACAACTGGACCAACATTAATTATACATTGTCTGAACCAGATTCAGTAAAAATTTCATCTGTTATTACAAATGAAAATTGTGTGACTTCAAACGATGGAGCAATTGATGTTACTCTTGTCGGAGGAACAACTGGTAACACGTTTACATATGCATGGAGCAATTCAGCAACTACGGAAGATATTTCTAGTTTGGATACTGGCGCTTACTCATTGACA
Source organism: Flavobacteriales bacterium (assembly GCA_039770535.1). Lineage (GTDB taxonomy): Bacteria > Bacteroidota > Bacteroidia > Flavobacteriales_D > CAJJDF01 > CAJJDF01. The sequence goes on along the minus strand of JBDMYC010000073.1, from coordinate 1,918 downwards.
GTTACTGAATCTAACGGTTGTACTGTATATGGGAACACGAGCTTTACTGTTATCAATCAAGATATTGTTGCTCCTTCCATATCAGGAACAAGGGATACTTTATATGTAGACGCAACAGGAACTGTTCTCGGTTCTGTGGATACATCAAATTTTTCTCCTGTATTTTCTGATAACTGTGGAGTAGATTCAGTTTGGATGGTTGTACCTTCATATACTTGTAATTCGAAACAAGTAATGGTTTCACTTATTGCAAGAGATACAACAGGAAATACGGACACAGCTAGGGTTCCATTGGTGATTTATGATTCTATCTCACCAACAGTAACCGCGCAAAATGCAACAATTTTGCCAAACAGCTCAGGAGTAGCTGCTATTGATACCAGTAACGTATTGACAGGATTCTCTGACAACTGTGGAATAGATTCTGCATGGGTATTGCCGGCAACTTCAACTAGAGTAGGAGGTGTTCAGGCTGTAACTGTGTATGTAAGAGATGCAAATGGAAACATTGCTACTGCTTCTTCATCTGTAACGATTCCGGATAATACTGCACCAGTAATCAATTGTATCAATGGTACCGTATTTATTGATTCCAACGGAACGGTAACTGCAGATTCATCTAACCTTACAACTGGTATTGTGGATGCAGGTGGATTGGATTCAGTATGGTACACAATGGAAACTTCTGTTGGTAATGCACTAGGATTTACTAGTTCATCTCCTAAACTAAACGCAGTAAATCCAACATCTGGAGATTCAAGTATCAATGGAAATGAGTTTATCATTTCAAGTGCTACGGCTTTGTCCTCTTTCACTTATTACATTGAAAGTATAAATGACGGACCAGCACCATTTAATTTCAAAATTTATGCTAACAACAACAGAACTGGATTAGTTTATTCCCAGTCTTCAACTGCAACTGTTGTTGGAAACAATACATTAGCTATTTCAGGTTTGACACTGGCGCCAGGAACTTATACGTTCATGCTAGAGCCAACATCATCAAACGATATGAAATTGAGAGAGCATACATATTCTAGTGCTCAAGCTACACAAAGTATCAATTTCGTTTACTTAAATTCTTTCGGATTTGGAGTATTCAGTAATAGCAATACAACTAATCTAGATTTCAGTTTTGAGGGAGCAACAAGTTTTGGAGCTTTTGATTGTTCATCTGAGAGTGCTATAATTACTATCTACGCTAGAGATAGCTCCGGAAATATGGATACTTGTATTTCCAATGTACAATTTGAAGATGGAATTAATCCAGCTGTGACGGTTCAAAACGTAACTGTTTATGCAAATGCATCAGGAAATGCAGCTGTGGATACGAGTTTAATAGTAACTAGCACTTGGGATAATTGTTCCGTAGATTCAGTTTGGATGACATCAACAAGTGTTGATTGTTCAACAGATTCTGTAGATGTAACAACTTACATCAGAGATGATGCTGGAAACTTAGATTCTGCAACTAGTAGAGTGTATGTATTGGATACATTGAATCCAACATTAACAATGACTAGCGCAAATGTGTATGTAAACGGAGCTGGCCTTGCAACTTTAGACACTTCAAACCTAGCTTTAACAATTGCTGATAATTGTGGGGTAGATTCAGTTTGGATGCCAACTTACTCTTTAACATGTGCTGATGATACAGTAGCGATCAAAGTATATGCAAGAGATAGATCAGGTAACATTGATTCTGTTGCGACAAATGTCTTTGTATTTGATACTCTAAATCCTACTATCACTTGTTTGGACACAACAGTTTATTTAGATTCAAATGGAAGTGTAACTATAGATACCTCATTTGTTCAGAACGGATTTGCAGATAACTGTGGGGTTGATTCTGTTTGGATGAGTAACACAACTTTCAATTGTTCTGCGAGTAACGATTCCGTTACGGTTTACGTAAGAG
>JBDMYC010000072.1:0-32798 GCA_039770535.1 Flavobacteriales bacterium | reverse complement strand
GTTATCGTCAGGATATCCAAAGGAGGCCTGTGCTCTTTGAAAATAACTTCTTCCACCTCTGTACTGAATATTGAATGCACCACAATTTGGATTACAAAGAATAGATACAGGAATAGAAGCACATCCTAACTCAAATTCGCAACTACTGCACGATCCATCATTAGGATTGTAAAAAGAACGTATAGAAATTGTATCTACAGGATTTGGTGTACAACTAGTGCAATTTGGAGTTAGCTTAATGACGATTTTCCCCTGGGTAAGATCATAAAAGCCATTAAGAAATTTAACGTCAATAGTTTTTCCTGTAACAACAATATTAGGTAAAGTTGCAGAAATTCTTGTACCATCAAAATTTTCTAAATAAACATTTGCTGTACTTCTAACAAAATCCATACACTGCGGGATTTCTATTTCATATCTTAAGAAATCACTAGCATCTTTTGGTATCGAAAAGTATGAGTTTACGATAGCAAACTCAAAATCAGTAATGGGAGAAGCACTAGTAACTTGTGAAGTACTTGCTCCGGGAGCCAACTGATGTCTCAAATCCTGGTTATTTAATCCAACTCTGCCAACATGCTCTCGATATGTAACTTCGCATCTATTTTGGTATTCCACATTGTAACCCCAATCATAAACACTTAAATTACCATTATTGCAACTGGTATTACAGCAGGTTTCAACTCTCCAAGCTACTTGCACAGTAGAATCTGCATAAATTTTCGGTATTAAAATTTTAAATCTTCCTACAGAATTTGCTCCGGCAGCATTACAAAGCGCACTGTTATTTGGTGTTGTTGATATTATCGTAAAGGGAATCAAATTCCCATTTTGCCTCACTCTAATGGATCCCGAATTGATTACACTAAGAAAGTTGGGTGAGAAACCATTTACTCCTTGAAAAATTTCGACCGAAATATCCTGTGCAGAATCAATTAAATTGGATCTTTCATTCTTTATTCTCAATCTCATTGCTGTGAATGGCATATTAACTCCATAGCAAGCGGGAGTATCTACTGAAGGTGTTACACTCAGTCTTGGCGAACTTGTTTCGAATACAATATTATCGGTTGCTGTTTCAATTTGACATATATCAGTTCCACACCCCCAAAATGCGTCATAAGTGGTTGTAGGATCTATACAATCAATTATTCTGATACATTCAAAAAAGACTAAATCCTCCCCGGGATCTAGAAAACCATCCATGTTACCAATTGAACTGAAATCAGCTCCAGCAAAAGAAATTGCATGTGAAATAGCTGTTCCTGTGACAGTTCCCAAACTATAACTTACCAATTGAATAGAAGGAGAATGATTGGAAGTAAAAAAAACAGAATCCAAAGGAGATGTACCTCCATTTGTAATTGTTATTCTTCGACATATCTCATCTCCAATTGCTGGACTCTTGATATAATTGATGTTTGATAGCGCATCAGTAAAACTTCTTACAGCAATTTGTAACTTGGGGAAATTAACGATTAATGGAGCAAATGACCAATTCCTTATTCTTCTTGCGCCCGTGTTTTTCTGTGTGAATTCAGCTCTTAGTTTTACATCAAAGTTCCCTCTGGCAACACCTAAATCAAAAACACCACAACCAGCTACGATATCAAAAGATATAGGCAGAGATACTAAAGTCTGAACTGAATCTAATGACAATAAAATATTGCTATCTGTATTACTGATGAAATTTACTGCTGCTACACTGTTGAAATTACCCGCATAATTAATTCCTGAAGGAAGATTAATTTCAAGGGTACACAAAGACAATGTAAACGGAGAAATGTTCTTTATTGTAATCGCGTAATTCTCTGGAATCGCTTCACAAGCATAAAGTTCCACTTGAGGGCTTGTACTGGATTCAACAGTTTTACCTGGGAAAGTAGTTACAAAATAATCATCCTGACTAAAAACCCCCAAGGAGGAAACAGCTAAAACAATGATTAGTAGTGATTAAAATAAGAAGTTTGTTTGCATAACCTATATTGTCAAATCTTAGTACGCAGTTATTACTGCTAAGTTGCTTTATATTAACGATAATCTTGCGCAAAATTACAGTGAAGTGACAAAACTTTATCTCCTTATTTTAGATAGTTGCTCTAAATGCATAAATTGTTAGTTTAAAAAACTAATTACGGATGGTTTTTTTATCTTTATCAAAATATTGAAAACCTAATTTTTTACCCCAATGATAGAAATTGCGAAAATCAGAGAAAATCACAAACAACTAATTGAAAAACTGAAGATTAAAAATTTTGATGGAGAACAAATAATTGGTGACATTTTGGTTTTCGACAAAAGAAAAAGGGAATTGCAGGTGGTTAGTGATGAACTTTTGAGCAAGAAAAACAACCTATCTAAAGAAATTGGAAATCTATATAAAACCGGAAAAGCACAAGAAGCCAATGTTCTGAAGGAAAAGACAGTAACATTAAATGAAGATATTGCAGAATCAAAAGCTAAATGGTCTGAGCTTGACGCAAAAATTATGGAGCTTTTGTACCAAATTCCAAATGTTCCAAATGAAGATGTACCTGAAGGAAAAACTCCTGCAGATAATGAAACTATTTTTGAACACGGAGCAATTAATACATTACCAGAAAATGCAGTTCCGCATTGGGATTTAGCAAGTAAATATGACTTGATTGATTTTGACTTGGGAGTAAAAATAACCGGAGCAGGATTTCCAGTTTACAAAGGAAAAGGCGCAAAATTGCAAAGAGCTCTAATCAATTTCTTTTTAGATGAGGCGGAGAATAGTGGATACAAAGAAGTGATCCCTCCCCTACTTGTAAATGAAGACTCTGGATTTGGAACAGGACAACTTCCTGATAAAGAAGGTCAAATGTATCATTCAACTGTAGATAATTTTTATTTGATTCCAACTGCTGAAGTTCCTGTTACAAATATCTTTAGAGATGTAATACTTAAAAAAGAGGATTTCCCTCAAAAACTCACTGCATACACACCTTGTTTTAGACGAGAAGCTGGAAGCTATGGAAAAGATGTGAGAGGACTAAATCGACTTCACCAATTTGACAAAGTAGAAATTGTTCAAGTTCAGCATCCTGAGAAATCATACGAAGCATTGGAAGGAATGATTGCCCATGTGAAAACTTTGCTTGAAAAATTAGAATTACCGTATAGAATATTAAAATTATGCGGAGGAGATTTAGGATTCACAGCAGCAATTACTTATGATTTTGAGGTTTATTCGATAGCACAAGATAAGTGGCTAGAAGTTAGTTCGGTATCTAATTTTGAAACGTATCAAGCAAACCGCTTAAAATTAAGGTTCAAAAACAAAGAGGGCAAAACAGAATTGGCTCACACACTAAACGGAAGTGCTCTTGCGTTACCTAGAATAGTTGCCGCATTGCTTGAGAATAATCAAACTGCTGATGGTATAAAGATTCCTGCAGCATTAGTTCCTTATACAAGGTTTGAAACTATAAACTAATTATGAAAAATTTACTATACTTTACAGTAGGCCTTGCCTTACTTTCATGTGTCGAAAAGACTGAAAAAAATTCCGTTTATGCCCCGCAAATAAGTGAAATAAATAGACTAAATATCAGTCTCGATTCTTCCTACAGTATTGTATCGAATTTTGACCAGAAAGCATTAAAGCTTATAAAGAATAAGGCATCACAAAAGTTAGATTCTATAAAAACTGTTTACACAAGAGATACGATTGATCCCAAATTTGAGGAAATTGCATTGAAAGCTCGAGGTGGCTTATTCAAAACAATCAGAAATTTTTTGACAGATATTAGTGCAGTGGACAATGAATATGAATTCTGTAAAAAACAGACAGAAACTCTGAAACAGAATTTAATTCATGAAACAGTTAATAAAGACGAAGCTCTGCAATATACTCAGGCAGAAAAAAATGCTTTGATCCTATTAAAAGGAGAAATAGATAAACAAATTTCTGCAATAGAACTAGTGCTAGAAATGAATGGCCCACTTTTTGAACAAATGGATTCTATTATAGACTACCATGCAACCAACTAAACTAAAAACATTACTTATTTTGCGAGCTACATTGCTCTTTTTCTTGATTGCTCCGTTCAACTCTTTTGCCCAAAGTTCTGATCAGGAAATGGCCCAATACTATTTTGACCAAAGTGATTTTGAAAAGGCTAAATTATATTACGATAAAATTTATACCGACAAGTCTTCAAATAGTATATATTCAAATTATCTGGAAACCCTCATGGAGTTGAAAGAATTTGATGAGGCTGAGAAAATCACAAAGAAAAGAATCAAAAGAGAAAAGTATGGAGCTTTTTTTAAAATGAAGTTGGGAACAATTTATGAAAATCAAAACCAGAAAAGCAAAGCGCAAGATTATTATCTAGAAATAATTGAAGAGTACGACAAAAAGAAAAATCCAGGTGAATTCAATTTATTGACTGGAGAGTTCATGAAATTACTGAAATATGATTTAGCTATATTAACACTAGAAAAGTGTGATGAAATTCATCCTAAATCGAATAATAATATTTCTATCGCGAATTTATACGGGCTGAAGGGAAATCATGAAAAAATGATAGATTCCTATCTGAATCAGATTGATAAAAACCCGCGAGATTTGAATCGCGTTAAGGCTTTCATGCCTAAGTCTATAAATTTTGAAGAAGACGAGAAAAAGGTAGAGTACTTGAGAAAAAGTTTGCTAAAAAAAGTACAGAAAAATCCAGAAAAAGAATCTTATTATGACCTTTTGATTTGGATGTTTCAACAAAAAGGAGATTTTGAATCTGCATTCATTCAAGTAAAAGCATTTGATAAAAGAACAAAGGCAAAAGGGGAACGAATCTTCAAATTTGCAAAACTTTGTATGTCTAATAAAAAATATGACATTGCCGTACAAGCTTTTGACTATATAATGGAGAAAGAAAACGAAATTAACTACTTTGCAATTGCATCCAAACAAGAAATTTTGAAAGCTCTTCAATTGAAAATTTTCTCGAATTCAAAGTACACCCAGACCGATCTTAAAAATTTGAAAAACAGATACTTAAAAACTCTTTCAGGAATTTCTGCAGTTGATGACAAAGGGCCAATTCTAGAAGGATTAGCCTACCTCGAAGGTTTTTATATTCACAACATTGATACAGCAGAATTTTTATACAATCAGCTTCTCTCCTATCCTGGAATGGCTCCAAAAAAAATAGCTGAGAACAAAATAAAGTTAGGTGATATCTACATGATGAAAAACGACATTTGGGAAGCCTCTCTTTTGTATATGCAAGTAGAGAAAAAATTCAAATATGACATTATAGGTTCCAAAGCTAAATTCAAAAACGCCAAATTATATTACTACAGTGGAGATTTTGAATGGTCGCAAAATCAACTGGAAGGCCTGAAAGCTTCTACTTCGAAACTAATTGCCAATGACGCGATAGATTTATCTTTGTTAATCACAGATAATTATAACATGGACACTACAGTTGTAAATATGGTCCAATTTGCGCAAGCTGATTTACTTATTTTTCAGAATAAACTAGATGAGGCAACACTAAAACTAGATTCTATAAATGACCGTGATCCCAATCACAGTCTTTCTGATGAGATCCTTTACAAGCGATATGAAATTGCCTTCAAAAAACAGGATTTTGTCAAAGCTCAGAGAAATTTGGAGTTAATTGTGGGTAGTTATCCAGAAGATATTTTGGCAGATAATGCTATTTTTAAACTAGCCGAACTACACGAAAATCAATTAAATGACCCAAAAGGAGCTTTTAATTATTACGAAAAACTATTGTTCGAATATCCAGGAAGTCTTTTTGTGGTAGAAGCTAGAAAAAGATATCGAAAGTATGCAGAAACACTCTCTCCTGTGGAAAAATTTGAGAGAGGAATTAAATAGAATATTCGGTATTGTAAGATTACAATACTTCCATAAAAATTGAATAAAAAAAACCTTCTCGAAACTTCGAGAAGGTTTTTTCAATTTTAAGTGAGAGTGAAATTAGTTTTTCTTCAACAAATCTCTTATTTCTCCTAATAAATCTTCTTGAGAAGGTCCTGCTGGAGCTGGCTCTTCTTTTGGCTTTCTTGCTTTGTTGTAAGACTTAATAATGATGAACATTACGAATCCTACAATGATTAAGCTGATAATTTCATTTACCCAAGCTCCCCACATAATCGCGTTTTCAGGAACTGCCTTAGTAATTACTTCTCCTCCTGCATCTTTCACTTCATCAATTTTTTCAGTTAAGATGATTCTTAATTTAGAAAAATCAGTTCCTCCTGCAAAATGACCTACAATTGGCATTATAATCATAGATACAAATCCATTCACAACTTTTCCAATGGCTGTTGCCATAATCACTGCGACTGCAAACTCGATTACATTACCGCCCATGATAAACGCTTTAAATTCTTTCAACATAGTTTTTTGTTTTTAATGTTAGTATTATCAAATATAACTATTTATGTTAAAACTCCAATCTTTTCACTTACAAACTATTGTGTCGTAATATTGTCCATAGCCTGCCCAAACTCCAAGTCCTCCATTAGAAATATTTGACGGAATATTGATTGGCGCAGCAAAGGGACTCCCGCTGGAAGAAATCTGCTCTTCGGCATTGCTTATAAAATCAAACACCTTTTTATCTATAGAACAAAATTTCACTACAACAGTGTCGCCCACCTTGTAAAACCCTCTCTCTGGCGGTTCATCATCCGCCCTACTTCCACTTCTTGTTCTCGCATATCCGAATTCAAATGTTGTTCCATTCACAAACTCATCATCAAAAACCGAGGATCTTGTGGTACTGAAATCACGGTCTTTCACTTCGCCCACATTTGGCCCGTAATCATATTTGTTTATTCTCTTTGCAAACCATCTGTATTGGTTATTGGGAGCTGGCGGCTCTGTAAGGTTAGCATACACAAATCCCAATGAATCTCTATCTCCGAACACTTCAAACCAAGTAGAATCAAGCGGAACAGGCATTGGGATGGTAGTTGAACTTTCGTACTCTTCTCCTTTATAATCTATTGTTATTGAATACGTTTTTCCTGGTTGTCCAGTCATTGTCAAATCTAGAAACCCACAAATATTGAAACTATTGAGGATAGCTCTTGGTACTCCCAATGCAGAACTTAATTGGTCTTTTTGTTCATCCGTTAAAGTGGCAGAACATATTTTTGTCATTGTATTGGTCACCACTCCGTCCGTTATTGTGATTGTAGCATCACTCACATAAGAATTAGCTACTGACTGCTCATCCGTAGGGTCAAAATAACCGGTTGTTTTACTCAGAATGATATAAGGAAAAGCATCAATTTCTATCATTCCTTCTACAATTAATTTTTCACCACCTTGTGGTAATTCTACATCTATTTCTTTTTCGCAGGAGCTTAATAAACTCATGACCAAAACTGTAAAAAGTGTGATTAATATTCTCATTGTACTAAAATTTAAAATTCCAAGTTACTGAAGGTAATACTGGAAATAACGATACTTGAATTGCAGCTACATCAAGTGATCCTGCTCCAATATTCCCTGTTGCATCAAAATAAATAAAGTAGGGATTCATGCGGTTGTAAACATTAAAAACTGAGAAATTCCAATTGGAAGTAAACCTCTTTTTCTTTCTTTTCATTTCACCTGTTTCCACGTCTTTGTATTCTTTGTAGTCTTTGCAATAATAGGTTGCTGATAAATCTGCTCTGTGATAGGGAGCCATTCTGAAACTATTTCGATCAGCATATTGAACCAATAAATCTCCCTCTACAAAATATTTGGTTGCTGGCAAAGTAATAGAATTACCCGTAGCATAAACGAACAAAGCTCCAAAAGTCCATCTCTCATTCAGTTTATAACTTGCCGTGATGGACAAATCATGTCTTCGGTCAAATTTTGCTGGGTACTCTTCGCCATTATTCAATTCATCAAATTGACGGTTGGTTCTAGACCAAGTGTAGCCAATCCATCCCGTTAAATCTCCCAAACTTTTTTTCAAAAACAACTCTGCTCCATAAGAATAACCTTTTCCAAAAGTCAACAGATTATCTACATTATCATTAACACCATCACTTGGATCTGCACCATCTTTAAACTCTACTAAATTTCGTAAATCTTTGTAATAAACTTCTAAAGACGTTTCATACATGTTTTTCTTGAAATTCCTGAAATAACCCAAATTTATTTGACTTGCTTGTTGCGGCTTTACAATATCCGTGCTCGGAATCCATAAATCTGTAGGTAAAGAATTTCCACCTACCGAAACCAAATGCATGTATTGATAATTGAGAGTTGCGCCAAATTTCAAGGACGAAAATTCATCCAAGGTATACCTTCCTGTAATTCTTGGCTCTGGTCTAATGTAGGTTTTGAGTGGTTCGTTATTGTCGTAGTTTATTTCTTCAATTGTATTTCCTTCACTGTCTTTGATATATCTTGTGAATGGTCCAATGTGCTGAAAAATTGAAGCTCTAACCCCAATATTCATTTTAAACAATTCAGTAATTTCCCAATCGTCTTGAATGTACAATGCTCCTTCATTGGCGTATAATCTTACTGCTCCTCCCAAATCAAACTCTGTTTCTCCCTGCACAGCAGTCACGTTATTAGGAATAAAAGTATGATAGGTATAATTAGCCCCAAATTTTACCGTGTGTTTTGGGTTGGGATAATAGCTAAAATCAGATTTCAAATTCCAATCTCGGATTCCAGAGAATAAACCAAACTGAAAATCGTCTTGACCTCCTTTAAATGTGAAATCATATTTACTAAAAATAGCTGTGGTATTCATGAACAATTTATCTGAAAATAAATGGTTCCACCTCATAGATGCTGTTGCATTTCCCCAAGGAATTTCTACAGAAAAACCTGATTCAGATTGATTGTAATTAAAAACGTCTTTCCCAAAATATCCGCTCAGATACAGCCTATCCTTGTCTGATATTTGGTAATTCAATTTAGCGTTCAAATCATAAAAATAGTATCCTGAGCCTTTGAATGGACTTGACTCTTTAACAAATGGAGTTGCTAATTCAGATATATAAGTTCTTCGTCCTGAGATCAAAAAAGAGCTTTTGTTTTTTTGAATTGGTCCTTGTAAAGTAAGTCGAGATGCAATTACTCCTATTCCTCCATCAGCTTCAAACTTTTTGCTATTGCCTTCTTTCATGGTAATATCAAGCACAGAAGACAATCTTCCTCCATAATTTGCTGGCATCCCTCCCTTCACCACATTCACATTTTTGATGGCGTCTGCATTAAAGACCGAGAAAAAACCAAATAAATGGGCTGCATTGTAAACGACCGCTTCGTCTAACAGAATTAAATTTTGGTCAGGCCCTCCTCCTCTTACGTAAAACCCTGTGCTTCCCTCACCAGCAGATTGAATTCCTGGTAACAATTGAATAGATTTCAAAATATCAACTTCTCCCATGAATGCAGGAATTGTTTTCAATTGCTCCACATCCAATTCTACTGTTCCCATCTGTGTTCCCTGCACATTAGCATCTCCTTGTTCGGCCTCGACTTTGAATTCTTCTATAAATACGTCTGAAGGATTCAACTCTACATTAATTTTGGTGCTTTGCTTTATATCAATTGTTTTATAAACATCTTTATAGCCTATAAATGAAAACTTTATCTTGTACTTTCCATTAGGAATTGTTAATGAATAGAATCCATATACATTGGTTGTTACTCCAGTTTTTAATTCTTCAACATAAATAGTTGCGCTAATTAAATCTTCACCCGATTGAGCGTCTTTTACGGTTCCACTGATGGTACTTTTTTGACCAATACCAAACAAAGAGAAGCAACTAAAAATGACAAGTAGGCCTATTTTTTTTATCACAAGAATTAAATTGAATGTTTTTTTTTATAAAATTACAAAAAAAAGGAGGAAACTATGTGATAATTTCCTCCTTGCTATTTGTTAAATTCTAGTTACTTAGTGAAAAGCAACTCTCTCAATTTTGGCATTGGCCATAATTCATCATCTACCAAAATCTCTAATTTATTTAGGTGGTAAGCAATGTCGTCAAAATGTATTTTTACAGTGTCACAATAGGCACAAGCTTTTTTATAAGGATCGTCCATTTTATTTGCCTTTTTTCTATTATTCAACATTTTTTCTAGTTTCTTTTTCACCTCAGTCAAATGAGTCGACAACTCTTCTAGAATACTCAATTGCGTATAAGACATTGTTTTAGCTTGTTTATCTCCAAAAACTGATTGCATTCCTGTTACATTTTGAAGTAACAAGTTTTGGTATTTAACAGCTGCAGGAATGATATGATTTTGTGCCAAATCGCCCAACATTCTTCCTTCAATCTGAATCTGCATTTGATACATTTCAAGCTGAATTTCTTGCCTTGCATGGTATTCCACTTCCGAGAAAATACCCATATCTCTGAATAAATCTACATATTTTTTATCAGAAACTTTATTCACTGCTCTTGGCGTATCTTTCAAGTTAGAAAGTCCTCTTTTCTCAGCCTCTTTCACCCATTCGTCTCCGTAACCATTTCCTTCAAATCTGATTTTCTTAGACTCTTTAATTTGTTTTTGTAGCACTTTGAGAATAGCCATGTCTTTCTTTTCTCCTTTTTCAATTCTCTTGTCTACCTCCACTTTGAATTCTTCTAATTGGCGAGCTATAATTGTATTGAGAGCAATCATTGGAGTTGCGCAGTTTGCCGTAGAACCTACTGCCCTAAACTCGAATTTATTACCAGTAAATGCAAAAGGAGAAGTTCTGTTTCTGTCCGTATTATCAAGCATCAACTCAGGAATTTTTCCAATGTTCAGTTTCAATGCTGTTTTTTCATCTGGAGTCATGGTACCTGACTTTACGTTTTTCTCCAGATCATCTAACATTTTTGTTAATTGCTGACCAATGAATACAGAAATAATTGCAGGTGGCGCTTCGTTTGCTCCCAATCTGTGGTCGTTACTTGCTGTTGCAATACTTGATCTCAAAATATCAGAATAATCGTGAATAGCTTTGATTGTATTGACAAAGAAAGTAAGGAATCTGATGTTTTCTTTTGGGTTTTTACCTGGCTGTAATAAGTTTACACCCGTGTTGGTAGATAGTGACCAATTATTGTGTTTCCCAGATCCATTGAGACCTGCGAAAGGTTTTTCATGCAATAATACTCTGAAATTATGCTCCTCTGCAACTTTGTCCATCACATCCATTAATAATAAATTGTGATCCACCGCTAGGTTGGTTTCCTCAAAAATTGGAGCGCATTCAAATTGATTTGGTGCTACTTCATTGTGCCTAGTTTTTACTGGTATTCCTAATCTCAAAGATTGCTTTTCAAAATCTCTCATAAAAGAAGTAACACGCTCCGAAATAGTTCCAAAATAATGATCATCAAGTTGTTGTCCTTTGGCAGGTTTGTGTCCAAAAAGCGCTCTTCCAGTCATCATGATATCTGGACGGGCATTGTATAAAGCTGCATCAATCAAAAAATATTCTTGCTCCCAACCCAAAGTTGCTTGTACTTTGTTCACGTTTTTGTCAAAATATTTACAAACTGCAGTTGCAGCTTCGTCCACTTTGTTCAATGCTTTCAATAAAGGCATTTTATTATCCAAAGCTTCTCCTGTGTATGCAATAAAAATAGTAGGAATACATAAAGTAGTTCCCATAATGAATGCAGGCGAAGAAGGATCCCAAGCTGTGTATCCTCTTGCTTCAAATGTATTTCTTATTCCTCCGTTAGGAAAACTGGATGCATCTGGCTCTTGTTGTACCAGTAATTCTCCTCTAAATTTTTCTATGGCTCCATTTTCTGAAGTCTCAAAAAACGCATCATGTTTTTCTGCAGTACTTCCTGTTAGCGGCTGAAACCAGTGTGTGTAATGAGTTACGCCTCTTTTCAAAGCCCACTCTTTCATAGCGTTAGCAACTTGATTTGCAACTTCTCTGTCTATTCTAGTTCCATCATGAATAGATTTTTGTACGCTTTTAAAAACCTCTCCCGATACATGATCTCTCATTTTATTGTCCGTGAACACATCTTTTGCAAAAATATCAGATATTTTTCCGGGTGTGATTTCTATATGTTTTGCTTTTCTACTATCAATAGTTTCTAATGCTTTGAATCTAGTTTGCGCCATTTTAGGAGTTGTTTTTTAAATTATATTACAAATATATCTTTTATTTAGGGGTCTGAATCAAAATTACTCTCATTTTTATTAACACACCCCCTATTTTTATATGCTATTCTAATTTTATTTCACCTATAAACACCAAAATGGTGTAAAACCGATTAATTATCTTCTAATACCGTTAAAAAAATGGAACCTACCCTTAAATAATTAGCTGAATGCATCTTAAATTATTCTACGTATAATTGAATACACGAATAAAAAACAGTGCCTTATGAAAACTCTAATCACACTAACCTCCTTCTTACTTTGTATTAACCCAACTTTTTCTCAAACCGGACAACTTGCCGTAAATAACATTAGTGTTACAATCAACCCGTCCAATGTGATGTTTCAAACTTTAGCGCCAGATACGAATCTATATTTTGAAGCTATTAAAGGCTCTGGGCTGTCAACTCTATTTTCTTCTGCTCTTTGGGTGGGAGGAATAAGAAGCTCTGATACAGCATTGTGCGGTTCTCAGCAAGCTTATAAATTCAATTCTATCGTAAATACTTTTTCTACAGGACCACTTTCTGCTACAATAGGAACTGGAACAATCCCCCCTTTTTATAGAGATTATGGTGCTGCAACTATTTCTGAAACTGAAAAAGCAAAATGGGAAAAAGTATTCTGTGTTGAAAAATGGGAAATTGAAATATTTGTAAGGTTTTTTAACTGCTTCCAAGATCCGTCATGTGATGTTTCAATTAGTTTTCCTGGATATACGATTCCTAACTCAATAATAAATTGGCCAGCACATGGAGTTGTTTCTTTGGGACAAGATTTTTACTTAGCTCCGTTTTTTGATTATGATTCGGACGGAATTTACAGCCCTTCTCAAGGAGATTACCCTTGCATTAAAGGAGATCAATACTGCTGGTTTGTCATTAACGATAGAGGAGACGACACAACAAGGACAGAATTAGGATTAGAAATACACACAGAGGTTTATTCATTCAAAAGAGATTCTTCAAATCCTTTGAGTAACACAATTTTTGTAGGAAGAGACATAATTAACAGAAGCAGTGCAACTTATACTGATTTTATTGTAGCTCAACAAACTGATTTTGACATTGGATGCGCCCAAGATGATTACATAGGATCAATGCCAAGTTTAAATTCTTACTTTGGCTATAACGCAGATCAGACTGATGATAATTGCTCCGGAAATTCAAATCCTTACGGGATAAATCCTCCAGCTCAAGGAGTTACATTTTTAAATAAATCCATTAACGCTTCTGTTTATTATAATAATACTGCTGCCCCTAGCCAATTGAATGAAATAGAAAAAGCCTATAATTCCATGAATGGACGCAACAGAGATGGAACACCCATCTATTATGGTGCACCATCCTCTGCTCCACCTGTGCCGACAAACATTACAAAATATATGTTTCCGTATTTACCTCCAAGCGGAAGAGCTCCTTGGAATGAAGTTTCTGCCTCAAACCCAGCTGGAGATAGAAGAATGTTAGGTTCTGTAGCACCAATAACATTGACTCCGGGCCAAGTTCATGAAGTAGACATTGCCTACGTTTTCTCAAGAAATGATTCTGGAAATCTAGAAAGTGTAGATAAATTATATAGAGATATTCAAACGGTTCAGCAATTCTATACAGATTCTATTCCAGCATTTTGCGGGTCATTTGTGTTATCTCAAAAAGAATTAACACTGTCACAAAATGATGTGGCCTTGTATCCAAATCCTGCTACTCACTCTTTTAAAATAGAAAACGAAACTAACGAAATCTTAACAGGAAGTATACTTTCTATAGATGGAAAACTAGTCGTTTCAGAATTTGAGATTAGCTCAAATAACGACATTGATATTTCTCGCTTGACTTCAGGAATTTATCTGGTTCGTGTAACGAATGCTAAAAATCAAATTGTACTGAAGAAACTACTTAAACATTAAACTTTTTTTTATCAAACCAATCTGTAATTCAGGATTCTGCTTTTGTCTGTTTCACAGGTAGATTTACTTTAATTTTTCTCGAATGTAGAAACCAATATTTTCTTCATAATTAACATATATAGGTTGGTTTTTACAATCGAGATTAATTTTATTCGTTTTACGGAGTAATCTTTTTAAATTTGAAGGTGAAATTAGCCGTAATCATAGTCAACTATAACGTAAAGTACTTTCTCAAGCAGTGCTTGGAGTCAGTATACAATTCTACTGTGCTTAATGAATTGGATGTTTATGTAGTAGATAATGACTCCAAAGATGGCTCGGTGGAAATGGTGCGAGAATCATTTCCCGAAGTAAAAGTTATCGCCAATAAAGTTAATGTCGGTTTTTCTACTGCTAACAATCAAGCGATTAAAGATACTCTTACAGACTATGTCGTTTTACTGAATCCTGATACTTTAGTAAAAAGTGATACTTTTGAGAAAACAATCGCATTTATGGACAACACTCCAGACTGCGGAGGATTAGGTGTAAAAATGATTGATGGAAATGGAAAATTTCTTCCAGAATCCAAAAGAGGTTTGCCCACTCCTGATGTTGCTTTTTATAAGATTTTTGGTCTTTCTCGTCTTTTTCCAAAATCTAAAAAATACGGAAGGTACCATTTGGGATATTTAGACAAGAATAAAACCCATCAAATAGAAGTCCTTTCGGGTGCATTTATGATGATGAGAATGGAAACTCTCAATAAAGTAGGATTGCTTGATGAAGATTTCTTTATGTATGGCGAAGACATTGATCTCTCTTACAGAATCACACAAGGAGGCTACAACAATTACTATTTTCCCGACACAACAATTATACATTACAAAGGAGAAAGCACAAAGAAAAGCTCTGTAAACTACGTATTTGTGTTTTACAAAGCTATGGCAATTTTTGCAAAAAAGCATTTCGAAACCTCTAAAGCTAGTCTATTTTCTAAACTGATTAAAGTTGCTATTTTTTTCAGTGCAGCTTTAGCCTTGGTGAAGCGATTCTTTGAACTTTTTTTCTTACCTGTGATAGATTTTTGCACAGTTTTCTTTGGTCTTCATGTGCTAAAAGTATTATACCAATCCGATACTGGTTTATTTGACCAACCTCCACTTATCAACATTTCATTTGCTGTATTTTCCTTATTAATACTCATTGCATTGCACTTCTCCGGAGGATACGAAAGACCCGTGAAACTACAAAAAGTTGCCAAAGGAGTTTTTGTTGGAGCCATTCTCAATAGCATTGTCTATGCTTTCGTGTCAGATTATTATTATTTCACTATTCCGAAAGCTCTACTTGGAATTACCATTATTATGTTTGGTCTTACGTTCGTGAGGTGGATTCTTCATTTCTTCAAAATCAAGAAATATAAAATCAATTTCTTTAGAAAAAAAATTGCAATTATTGGAGAAAAACAAGAGAGTGAAAAAGTAAAAGTATTGGTAGAACACACACAATTATATTCCTCAATTGTGGGTACTATTTCTCCCAAGCAATCGCAAGATGAAGAGTTTTTAGGTAACATCAATCAATTGCAAGAATTACAAAATAAATACCGAATCAATGAAGCTATTTTCTGCTCGGAAAACGTAAACTACGATCTCGTAATTGATACTTTAGTAGAATTTCAGGAAGCAGAAATTCAATTTAAATTGGCACACACTCAAGATATGTTTGTTCTTGGCAGCACTGATTTAAATACTTCTGGAGAACTCCATACCATAAAAGTAAAAGGAATAGAAAGTGCAGAAAATAGAAAAATCAAACGTTTACTTGATGTAATAACAAGCCTCAAATGCATTCTTTTCTCCCCTATTTTATTTTGGTTTCAAAAAGAAAAATCTCATTATTTCAGCAATGTTTTTGCAGTGCTTTTTGGCAAAAAATCTATGGTAGGTTATAGCGGGAATGTCGAGAATTTACCGGTTATCAAATCGGGTGTTTTATCCTTGAAGGATTCTTTAAATTTGAATATGGAGTTTGTGGACAAAGACAAATTAAATACCGTTTACGCAAAAGACTATTCTATTTTCACAGACATTAAAATCATCAGAAAAGGAATAAGAATGATTGGAAGCTACAATTAATTATTTAACTGAAACTTAAGGTTTCCAGATTTAAAATCCTTGTAACGAGCTGACAATACGATCAAAAGCTTTGTGAATCCATCAAAAGCAATAGCGGTTTCTTCCGAGATTTCTTTCTTCTGCATTTTCAAAGTAAGCTTGCCATACAAACCGGTAAGACATATTTCTATATCACTCATTCCTTGACTCCCAGATTTATCTCTCAATTCCTGAATGTAAGGACCAACTTCTGTCTGAACTTCCTGATATTCTGTATCCTCCAGAGAGGTCAATAAGGTATTGTGAAGAAAATTCATTTCATCCATAGTTTCATGAACTCTAGCAATGTGCCCTTTTTCTTGAAGTCCATTTTTCTTCATTTCTTCAATAATATCAATATACCATGCTTTCACATCTTCCCTTGCCTCTGGAATTGAGGTCATTTGGCAAATGTACAACTCAAAAACATCTTCGATATCAAGATTAAAACTTCTTACAACAGTCTCTACCTGGAACATGTACAACACATATTCAGCAATGTTTTCTTTCTTTTTTTGATTAGCTATTAACATTTATTACTTTGTAGAAGTTGTTTTGTTGTTCTGAGCATATTCTTTATTAATCGCGTCAATCACGTAGTTTGAAACGTCATAATCAGGATTTGAATATAAAAAAGCACCTCCTTCTTGGTAAATCATGATATAATCGAAACCTAAAGTTTTGGCAAAAGATTGGCAGAAATTCTGAAGCTTTACATAATACCCAGACATCTCTTTTGATTTCATTACTAAAAAATCTCTTTTTTGAGTTTCATTCAATTCATACAAACTTTGCTGTGCTGTTTGCTCCAACTTCATGATACTCTCCTGCAATCCCATTAATTTGGCTTTTTCTTGATCTGCTTCTGCATCTGTAAGCTTAGGCAATGCCAACATTAATTTGGTTTCAGCTGCCTTATAATCTTCCACTTTCTTTTTGTACTGTCTGTCAAATGATTTTTGTTTTCCTTGAATTTTTGCTTGCAACATTTTTTCTTTTGCTTCAATTCTCGCTTCCACATCTCTCAACATATCCAAGTGAACAGTCAATGAATCATTATTAACGTATGCAATCTTAATTGGTTTAGCAGAAATGTTAGAATCTAAATTCATAAACTGAGTCAAGGAATCGTCTATGTTTTCAACTACCTCTTTCTTTGCTTCTTTTGAAACAATTGTGCTCGCTTTTGAACTAGAAAAATGCAAGTAAAATAATACGGCAACAGCCACTAACAAGATAACATTGAGCACGCTCGAAAAATTCTTCATTCTGTTTTATTTTTTAATAGTTGCAACAAATTTAATACAATATAATAAGCCTGCAATTTTGAGCCAGAAAAATGTAAACTTTTGACTCATATTTAACTATAATTAACCAACTGCAGCCCATATCTGCTTTTTTTCGTAAGTTTGGCTTGACTATTGCATACCATTGAACAACAAACATTTTTTGTATGAAAAAAGCTATTTTTCCAGGGTCTTTCGATCCCATCACAAAAGGTCACGAAGCTCTCGTTTTGAGAGGTTTAGAACTATTTGACGAAATCATTATTGCGATTGGATCTAACTCCAACAAAAAGTATATGTTTTCTATTGAAGAACGAATCAGTTTTATAAAAAAAACATTTGAAAACGAACCCAAAGTAAAAGTAGAAGCCTACCAAGGGTTGACTACAGAATATTGCAAAAAGAAAGGTGCGAAATTTATGCTTAGAGGATTAAGAACCTCTGCAGATTTTGAATTTGAAAGAGCTATTGGCCAAATAAACAAAGACATGCATCCAGATTTGGAAACCGTGCTCTTAATCACTTCTGCTGAACTTTCTGCAATAAGTTCGTCTATTGTTCGTGATATACTGATTAATGATGGAGATGCTTCTCAGTTCCTTCCCAACAATATTTCACTTTAGATACATGATAAATAAAATTCTCATAACACTTGTATTGATTGCTATTAGTTTTGCCTCTAAAGCAAATACAGTTATCAATGGAGAAACTTTCAAACCTTTCTCTGGAAAAACTGTGAATCTCATTCAATATAAAGATTACGTTACTAAAGAATATGATATAATTTCTTCTGCGACAATCGATAAAGAAGGGAAATTTAAATTTGATGTAGAGCTTCAAAAAACCCAAGAAGCAATAATTCAAGTAGAATATTTGATTGGAATCATTTACTTAGACCCAAACCAAGAATACACGATTTATTTTCCGCCAAAATCAGAAGACGGAACCTATAAACTGACAAGAAATAACGTAAACATAGTATTCAAAACTATTCCTGAAAATGACGTTAATGGACTTATTCTTGAGTTTGACAGATATTACGACCAGTTTGTTTTAGACAACAAAAGGAACTTCGGGATGCCAATTTTCCACTCAAAACTTGATAGTTTTAAATTAAAAATAAAGAAAGTTTTTGACAGAGTGAATAACGAGTTTTTTGCAAAATATGCTAAATTTTCAGTAGGAAATTTAGAGTTACTTTCTCCTGCAGCTTATCAAAAGGTAAACAAACTATCTATTTATAACACATACATAATTAATCAAGCTGTAGATTTGAATCATCCTACTCAAATGCGATTCTTGCTCAATTTTTATGAAAAATCCTTGAAAAATCAACAAGGAAAAATCGGTCAGGCTATTAACCAAGCCCTGACAAACAAACCAAGCTATTTGTCTATTTCAAAAGCATTGAGTACTGATTATTTTTTCAAGATGAGAACCGTCAGAGAATTAGTTATTATCGAAAACTTATACACTATTTACTATGACGACTTGCATTATAATCCTAATGTGATTATCGATCTGATTACCACTGGCGGATTAGCTTCCGAAAATCCGGATATACACAACATGTCACAAAATATTATCGACAGAATTATGCGTAATCAGAAGGGAACCAAAGCTTTTCCTTTTCAGCTTATGGATAAAAACAAGAAACCAATAACCCTTGAATCATTTAAGGGAAAGTATGTTTATATAAATTTTTGGGCTGTTTGGAATAAGAATAGCCTAGCAGAAATGGATTTATTTAGAAAAATGAAAGCGGACTATGGAGATCTTATCTCTTTTGTGAGTATCAATATTGATAGTAAAAAATCAAAATTTGATAATTTTATTGCTTCTCATCCTAAGCACGATTGGACTATGCTGCATTTTTGGGGGAATTCAAACTTATTAGATCAATACCAAGTCTACAACATTCCGCATTATGTGTTGCTAGATCGAGAAGGAAAAATCATCTCCTCTCCTGCTGCTAAACCTTCACCTGACGGAAACTATGTTTCTATTGACAAGACTTTCTTCGAAATAAAGAAAAAACACACCAAGAAAAACACTTTTAATATCGGAGGTAAATAATTAGAACTGCGCAAATCTCTGCCTTGAAACAGGAAACTTCCAATAAATTAACTCATAAAAAAAGCCCTCTAGAAGTCTAGAGGGCTTTTGTGCTTTTGAAAATTTATGTTAGCTTTTTGGCACCACGTTAGGGCATAGTTCTTGCCTGTAGGTGTTAAACAATTCTTTTTGTTTTGTTCTTTTTGCGGGATCTAAAGATTGCCCAAACGCTCTAATTGCTCCTTGAGGATCAAAACAATCAAGAAATTCTTCTTGAAGTCGTTTATAGTCTGCAAAATCAACAGAATCCATAGTCGCTTCATTTGTATTGGCTACGAAATCATTCAAAGGTCCAGAACAATCACAGTATTTCTGCGTATGAAACTTAACAGTGTCCTCAAATGTTAGTTGAGAGGTTACTGTTCCATCTTGCTGGATGGTTTGCTCAACTTTCCCAGAATTACAAGATGCCGCCACAAAAGAAAGAGCTGCTATAAAAACAAAAATTGACTTCATTTTCTTATCTGTTTTCCATGCTTACGTATGGACGAGCGTTCTCTCCTGTGTAAATTTGTCTTGGTCTTCCAATTGGTTGCTTTGTTTCAATCATTTCTTTCCACTGAGCAATCCATCCTGGCAATCTTCCAATTGCAAACATCACTGTAAACATTTCTGTTGGGATTCCTATTGCTCTGTAAATAATTCCTGAGTAGAAATCTACGTTAGGATATAATTTTCTATCTACGAAGTATGGATCTTCTAGTGCTGCTGCTTCAAGTTTTTTGGCAATATCTAATACTGGATCATCAATTCCCAAAGCGTCTAATACATCATCACATGCTTTCTTGATGATTCTAGCTCTTGGATCAAAGTTTTTGTAAACTCTGTGTCCGAACCCCATCAATCTGAAAGGATCGTTCTTATCTTTTGCTTTGTCTAAATATTTAGAAACATCACCTCCGTCATTTTTAATGTCTTCCAACATTTCGATAACAGCTTGGTTTGCCCCACCATGAAGTGGCCCCCAAAGTGCAGAAATACCTGCAGATATTGATGTGTATAAGTTTGCGTGAGAAGAACCTACTATTCTTACAGTAGATGCTGAACAGTTTTGCTCGTGATCTGCATGTAAGATGAACAGTAAATCCAAAGCTTTTGCAACAACCGGATCAATTTTGTAGTCTTCTGCTGGCACAGAGAACATCATTTGCAAGAAATTCTCACTGTAGTTCAATTCATTTTTCGGGTAAACAACTGGATGCCTTTGTGCGTTTTTGTGCGACCAAGCAGCCAATGTTGGTATTTTAGCAATCAACCTGTGGATTGTTAAATCTACTGCATCTTCGCTTCTGTTTGGATCCTGAGATTCTGGATAAAATGAAGACAGTGAATTAATAAGAGACCCCAAAACTCCCATTGGATGTGCATGATGAGGGAAAGCTTGGTAAAATTTCCTCATATCTTCTGCTACCAAAGTATGCTTTCTGATATTTCCAGAAAACTCTTCTAATTGAGCTTTATTTGGCAATTCTCCTTCAATCAATAAATAGGCAACCTCCAAAAAAGTAGATTTCTCTGCCAATTCTTCGATTGAGTATCCTCTGTAGCTCAATATTCCTTTTTCTCCATCAAGGAATGTAATAGCACTCTCGGTAGCTCCAGTATTTTTGTATCCTGGATCAAGAGTTACATATCCCGTCTGTCCTCTCAGTTTAGAGATATCAATTCCATTTTCATTTTCGGTTCCTGTAGTAACTGGAAACTCGTAAGTTTCACCATCCAGAATTAATTTTGCTGTTTTGCTCATAGTTGTTTTTAAGGTTTCTAAATCAATTTTTGCAAAACGAAAAATGGCTTTTTTATTTTGCTTTGCGAATATAAAAAAAAGTACAGCAAAATGCTTGTTTTTTTAGACTGAATTTTCAAGAAAATTACACTTTTTCCTTTCTTCGTAATTCTATCAAAATTAAACCTTTGACAAGCCCTTGATAATTGCTTTCAATTCAGATAGAATAGCTGCAGTTGCACCCCAGACTATTTTATTTTCCAGATTAAAATAAGGCGTTTCCAACCTCATGCCATTACCCACTTCTACTGCTGTGGTTTTAATATTGGATTCATCTAAAACTTGGCTCAATGGAATCTCCAAAATTTCATGTACTTCCTTTTCTTCTTTCACAAATTCTGGTTCGGATTCATGCACTGATAAATAAACAGAGACCAAAAAATTACTTGGGGGAATGTACACTTCTGTCAATTCACCAATTACTTCAATTTTTCGAGTTGCTATTCCAATTTCCTCCTCTGTTTCTCTCAAAGCAGTTTGTTGTGTAGTAGCATCACTTTCTTCCACTTTTCCACCCGGAAAACTAACCTGTCCGCTATGAACTCCTTTGTATGTCTGTCTTTGAATGAGCGGAAAATACAATTCGTTATTTTTCCAATACAACATGACGAGCACTGCACTTTCTCTCCTATTCTCAGGAATAGTTTTAGTCAGTTTTCTATAGGGAGTCATTTCCAAATGAGCATCCATTCCTGGTAAGCCTTGCGCGAGAGCTGCTTTTATATTTTGAATTAGGTTGTGTGATGAACTCAAAGGGATACTTATTTTTTTTTAGTAGCTTCAAACGTTAGTGACAATGAATTAATGCAATACCTTAATCCAGTTGGTTTTGGACCATCTTCGAAAACGTGACCCAAATGCCCCTTGCAAGTAGCACAAACCACTTCCACTCTTTGCATTCCATATGAATTGTCAGCTACATTCTCCACATTTTCTCCCACTATTTCATAAAAAGAAGGCCAACCCGTTCCTGAATCAAATTTTGTGTCAGAATCAAACAAAGCGGTATTACAACCTTTACAATGATACATTCCAGACTTTTTATTGGTGTTGTATTTTCCTGTAAAAGCTCTTTCGGTTCCTTTTTCTCTCAAAATATTGAACTCTGCTGCTGTCAATATTTTTTTCCATTCCTGTTCCGACAAGTTGCTGTAATCTTTTATCGAATCTTGAAAAATAGCTTTGTGCAACTCTATTTCATCTGGTATAACTGACATTTTTTCTGCTGGCTCTTGCTCTGATTCCGGATTTACTTGCGAAATACTTTGTGAACAACTAAAGACTAATGGTAGCAATAATGTGAAGTAAATTAATTTCATTGTTTCTCTTTTTTGATTTCTTCTGACTTGTTTGAAGAACGAATTAAGTTAGGTTTAATTACAGATAAATCTTACCTTTAAAATTAAACTAAAAAAAGTTCAAAAATGAAAATTTACCCTATTAATACTGGAAATTTTAAACTAGACGGAGGAGCAATGTTTGGAGTTGTACCAAAATCTATTTGGTCCCGTTTTAATGAACCAGATGCAAATAACATGTGCAGTTGGTCAATGAGGTGCATGCTTATAGAAGATGGAGATAGATTAATATTAATTGATACAGGAATAGGCGATAAACAAAGTGAGAAGTTTTTTAATTATTTCTATTTATTTGGAGATGATTCGCTACAAAGATCTATCGAAGCTCTTGGTTTTGGATTGGATGAAATTACAGATGTTGTGCTTACTCATTTGCACTTTGACCACTGCGGAGGAGCAATAAAAATGAACGGAACCAAGGAACGCTATGAGACTTTCTTCCCAAATGCAACATACTGGAGTAACGAAAAACACTGGAACTGGGCAACAAAACCAAATGCTAGAGAAAAAGCTTCTTTCTTGTCAGAAAACATCTTACCAATTCAAGAAAGTGGACAGCTGAAATTTTTCACTAGAGATGGAGACATAACAAAAAACGCTTTTCCAAATATTGACCTCTTATACATGGATGGACATACGGAAAGTCAAATGTTACCGCTCATTAACTATAAAGGTAAAAAAATTGTTTTCACGGCAGATCTTTTGCCTTCTGTTGGCCATATTCCTTTGCCTTATGTGATGGGATATGACACAAGACCTTTGGTAACTTTGACAGAAAAAGAAAAGTTTTTGAATACGGCCGTAGCCGAAAATTATGTGTTATTTTTGGAACACGATTTTCACCATGAATGTTGCACCCTAAAGAATACTGACAGAGGCGTGAGACTGGATGAAACTTTTAAATTTAATGCCTTGTTTGGGTAACATTGGAACACTTTTTGCTCCCTCATTTGTGAAATAAAGTTAAGAAAAACAATGAAAAAAATAGTCACACTTATTCTAGCACTCAACTTTGGGTTAAGCTATGGGCAATACACAGCACAAGATAGAGCTGAAAAAATGGTTAAAGAGTACCTAGTAAAAATTTATACCAAAGAGAAATATAAATCTTTTGGGTTTGAGGATTTATACAAAACCACTCCTCCACAAATCTTAGAAATTGATCAGCTAAAATATAAAGTTAATGTGTTGAGAAAAAACAATTTGCTCACTGACAGCTCATTATCTCATTACGATTCGCTCACAAGTTTAAAAGTAGCGGCAGTAAAAGCAAAGAAATTATTTTCTACTTACGACATCAAACACTCTTTTGTGATTGAAGATGGACAAGAAAACACGCTCAATTTCTACAATTTTGAATTGTTTCCTGATGGAAAAATAAAAGATATCGAACAAATCATGAAGTTTGAATTTGTGGGAAATGAATACGATTGGTTCTACAATTATTACCGCAGAAGTACTCTACTTATTGATGATGTAGAAGAAAATGACAACTGCTATGCTTACCTAGATAACCTAATCCTAACTGATACTTTAGATAGAATCGCTTCCATGGAAACCGCCTTAGCTACTCATGCGACAATTGCAAGGTATGGATTTTTGGACACTGTAGTTGTACGAAGAATTATTTCCCAAAACTGGCTAAGAAGAAACATTAGTAAAGAAATTAAAGTTCTTGCTTACTCAAAAATAGAACTGATAAAAGATGAAGGAGAAAAAATTGGCTCTCATCTTTTTGTGGAGTATGAGTTGAAAGGACAAAAAGAAGCTCGCTATTTTGAGTTTGACAATAACTTTGTCGTAAGAGGTTCGTTACCAGTTGAAAAACCGTACACAGAATACTTTAAAAAAGAAATTAAAAAATGAGCAAACTCCTTTTCGTCTACAATGCAAAGTCAGACATTTTGAATTCAGCCTTTGATTTTGCGCACAAAATAATTAGTCCTGCCACATACAATTGTAATTTATGTAAGTTGACGCACAATAATTTTAGCGAAAAGAAAGAGTGGATTGATTTCAGAGAAACCAGCAAACATGATTTAGAGTTTTTACACATTGATGAATTCGAAAGGATTCACGACAGAAAGAACTATCCAGCTGTATTTGAACTAGTTAATGATAATTTGAATCAACTTATCTCTCCTGATGAACTGAACGAAATTAATTCTACGGAGGAATTGATTGCAGTTTTGAAAACAAAATAATCACTGAATTTCAATGGATTTTGAATTTTCATCCTTTTACAAGCAGTTTTCTAGCCTTTCAGGAATCGAACAAGCAGACTTGGAATTAGTTCTCCCCTATTTAGAAAAAAGAGAAATTAAAAAAGGAGAACATTTTATAACAGAAGGCAATTATTGCAAACATATTGGTTTTATTAACCAAGGTCTTTTCAGAATTTATCTGAGAAAAAACGGAGAGGAACTAAACACCTGCTTTTGTTTTGAGAATAGTATCATTTCTTCTTTTGATAGTTTTGTGAATGATATTCCAACTCATGAAAACATTCAAGCTCTGGAGGATTCAATACTTATAACACTTTCTATTGCTAACGTGAAGAAACTAAGCGAAGAAAGTAATGCCTGGGCAAAATTGAGATCAAAACTAACTGAACAGGAATGCTTGAGGCTTTCAAACAGAGCAAATGAAATGAGTTTTGAAACCGCTCTTGGAAAATATCAAAATCTGATTGAAAACGAACCGCAAATCATTCAAAGAGTTTCCAATTATCACATTGCTTCCTATTTGGGAATTACCAAAGAGACTTTGAGCAGAATAAGAGCAAAAATTAAGCTTTAGACTTTTATTGACATTTGTCAATTTTTATCTCATTCCATTCTCGCACTTTTGTTTAAATCAATTTAAACAAAAATATAAAATGGAAATCTTATATTATTTAATCGCTATTTGTGTCATCTTTTTCATGGCTATTGCAGTCTATGACGGTATCTACCTTCATCTATGGAAATATCAATTACACACCAGAGAAGAAAGCTACTTCGAGCACAAAACACACACGGTAAGAGCAATTCTTTTTCCGCTCATTGTTTGGTTTTTATTTGTTAATAATGATCCGCTCAGTTTTTGGATCGGAATAGCTCTGGTTGTTGTTGATTTTTTAACTCTAAGTATTGATGCATTTTCAGAAAAAGATTCTCGAAAAAACATTGGCGGTTTGCCAAGGTGGGAATACATTATTCATCTATTTGCAAATGGATTTCATTTTGCGGCAATTGTTATGGTTTTAGGAGTAAAATTAACCCTAACCGAAACTGGATTAGAATTCAAAACAGTCTTTGCAGAAAGTACTGCAAAGGCTGTTTTTGATTTTGTAGCAATTCAGGCAATTCCTGGAGCTGTTATTATGGGGCTATTGCATGTGACACTCGCTTTTCCTGCAGGAAGAAATATGTGGCAAAAGCAAAGACTGAAAGTAACTTGTTGCTAGGTTTACAAACCTTTACCAAGAGTATACCCAACTCCTATTCTAAACCATCTTCCTGGCATCACGACTAGGTTTGTTTCTTGGTATTTTTGGTTTAATAAATTTGAAATTTCACCAAATACTAGAAATTTACCATTGTCATAAGCTATTTTCGTATCAACTATTGAATAATCGTCTAGATTCACTCTGTCGCTATACCTGTAAAGAATTGTGTGAGTTAATCCTTTCATATATGTCAAAGTTAGACTTGAAGTAAATTGATGTTTCAAGTTTTCTAGTGCATATCGTGATAACAAACCATTATCCACAGAAGTAGATTGATCTAAATTTACATATCCTAAATTCATGCTTGTAAGCACAGGGATTTTATTATTGAACGCAGTTTGGAAGTTTATATTCACATCTACATCCAATCCAGATGTATTTAATTTAATCAAATTATTTGGCTGCCAAGGTTCTGTTTCCGAAGCTCTTGTCCAGTCAATAATGTTATTTCCATCACGAACAAAATAACTGACTTGTCCAGTAATTCCTTTGTGAGAATGTCTGAATCCTGCTTCGTAAGACAGAGCAATCTCAGGATTCAAATCTGGGTTTCCAATGTTGGTTCTACTCACATAATATAAATCTGTGTAGGTCGGAACACGGTAAGTATATCCGGCTGTCGCAAAGAAATTAAATCTTTTGTTTAGTTTGAAATTAGCATCAATTCCTGGTAATACCACCCCATCCACATCTGAATAATAACTAGCTTGAATTCCTGGAGTAATATTTAGTCTGTTTTTTAATAAACTAAGCTTATGCTCTAGAAAGAAGGTTTGGATCCTTCTCTGTCTTTTCCCAAGGTTATTACTCACAATCCAAATCTTACTGAAATCGAATCCGAAACCAGTAACTCCAAATTTATTTCTGCTGGTTGAGTTAAAAGCGATTCCTCCAATATTATTGATGTGGTGATTTCTAAAAAAAGAAGGGTCATCACGCAGAAATACATACTTATCTTGCGCTCTTCTCCAATTTGCACGCACAGAATAAGCAATGTTCTTAGTAATATTTCCATTTAATTGAGCCGAAATTAAGCTGGTTTGAGTTTCTTCATACTGGTCTCTGAAATCAGGAGAGGAATAAAATCCATTGGCTCCAAATTTCTTCTCAGTAAATCCTGCTTGCCAAGATAGTTTTGTTTTATACATTTCTCTTCTCTCAGACTTTCCAACTTTACAACTACGGCAGTTAACTTTCCATTCTCCTGAGTAGTAATAATTTGCAATAGAATAATCCGTGTTGTATTTATAACCATCAGCACTATTCCTATTCATGGAAAGAAGATGGCTTGTTTTTTTTAACTTAAGCCCTGCAGAAACTGCGTAATCTTGCAAATTAAAATCTCCAGCCGTAAGCCTAGATGAAATAAAAGTATTGTCAGGATTCTTGGTGATAATATTAACCACTCCAGCCAAAGAATTTTGTCCGTAAACTCTTGCCCCTGCTCCTTTTATTACCTCAATTCTCTCAATTGCCGAAACATCCACTGGAATATTCAATGAGTTGTGACCCGTTTGTGGATCACTCATTCTCACTCCGTTTAGCAAAATAAGAACTTGGTCAAAAGTACTACCTCTTATTCCAATATCAGCTTGCACTCCATTTGCTCCTCTTTGCCTAATGTCAACTCCTGCGTGTTGCACCAAGATTTCTGCCACACTAACAGCTGGCGTATTTTTAATTTGTTCTTTGCTAATTACTAGCACAGATTTCCCCTCTTCTTCGTAAGTATTCTTGATTCTTTCTCCAGAAACTTTATACTCTTTAATAGTGACGGTAGATGGGTCAATTTTAACTACAGGTTTAATTGTATCCTGAGCCATTGTAGAAAATGACAATAAAACGAAAGCAAATA
Organism: Flavobacteriales bacterium; assembly: GCA_039770535.1. GTDB lineage: Bacteria > Bacteroidota > Bacteroidia > Flavobacteriales_D > CAJJDF01 > CAJJDF01. Next base: position 4,710 of record JBDMYC010000072.1, on the reverse strand, counting down.
ATAATTTTTTCATAGTTTTTCTTTTTCAAGCGACAATGATAAGGACTTTTTAATCCCTAAAAAATTATAAAACACAAAAAAAAACCACCTCGGAAACCGAGATGGTTTTTATTACTTTGTACCTAGATTTAATCTTCCACCAATAAATCAGATTCTCCTTCTTCTATTATAGTTCCTTCGCCTTTCCAATCCGACTTGTCATAGATTCCTCTTTTCATCCTGTACAATAAATAGTACATAATAGGAACAAGAACTAAAGTAAGGAAAGTCGCAAAGGTTAATCCATATATAATAGTCTGACTTAATGGACCAAAAAACATAGCATTATCTCCACCAAAATAAATATTTGGGTCATATTTAGATAATAATCCTATGAAATCAATATTTAATCCAATTGCCATTGGCAATAAACCAAGAACTGTAGTAATTGCTGTTAACAATACTGGACGCAACCTTGTTTTTCCTCCTTCGATTATGGACTCCAGAACCAAATTATCTGGTAACCATTCATCTTCTGCAATTCCTAACTCTTCTTTCTTTCGGTCTCTAATCAGGTTCGTGTAATCAAGCAATACAATTGCATTGTTTACTACAACTCCTGCAAGGGATATAATTCCAATCATTGTCATGATAATAATGAAATCACTACCTGCAATGAATAAACCTAAAAATACACCAATCAAACTCAACACTACTGCTGATAAAATAACAACTGGTGCAGAAAATGAATTAAATTGCATCACGATTATGAAGAATATCAAAAACAAAGCAAACATTAGTGCTCCTCCCAAGAAACTCATTTCTTCGGCTTGTTGCTCTTGTCCACCCGTAAATTTGAATTCGTATCCATCTGCAGTAAATTTCTTCCCTTCGTCACTCTTTTTCCATTTCTCTAGGTTCTTTTTAAGAATCGAGACTACTTCATTTCCATTGGCTTCAGAGGTTACATCCGAAAATATGGTAACTACTTGATCTAAGTCTTTTCTTATCACAGAACCGTATGTAGATCTTTCTTTTGTGTTCTTGATTACTGATCTTATTGGAATATTTAGCAAAGCACCTTTGTTATTTCTAAATGCGATTTTTTGATCCAATATTTGATCGATATCATTTCTTTTTGCTTCGTTCAACCTAATGTTAATGTCATAAGTTTCGTCCTCTTTTTTGAACGTAGAAACATCACTTCCAAAAATCGCAGTACGGATTGTAGAACCAATTTGCTGAGTAGATAATCCAAAACGAATTGCTTTGTTTCTGTCAACTTCCAGCAATAATTCTGGCTTTCCAGTTTCAACATCCAACCTAAGCTTTTCTATTCCTCTTACATTACCGTCAGTTAAGCTTCTTAGTATTTTTTGAGAATTAGCAATCGTTTGGTCGTAATCTCCGGGACCCCAGACCTCGATATTAATTGGTGGGTCTTGTGGTGGACCGTTTTGATTTTTTGTAATTACGATACTCACATCAGCCGTGAATTTTCCTTTAAGTGCTTCTCTCAATTCGTCTAGCACTTTCTGAGAACTTAAAATTTTACCGGTTTTTGGGTGAAATCTATGCTCAAAATCGGCAAACTGAACAGCAACTCTGGCTTTGTGCGGAGTACTTCCTCCTCCCATTTGCCCAGAAGCTGGATCGGAAGTTCCCTCTCCTACTTGTGCCAAAATTGACGAAATAAAGGGTTTTTCTACCTCAACACTTACTCCTGCAGAATCCTCCTCTGCCAAATAAATACAGTCTTTGTATTTTTGATACACTGTAGAATCAATTATTGCCTCTACATCTTTTGTAATTGCATCCGTTACTTTTATATCCGTTCCAATTGGAGTTTCTATGTAAACATTGGCATACAAAGGTTCGTTTTCTGGAAAGAATAATACTTTTGGCGGAAATGCAACCGTCAAAAAGATAGAAAAGAACAATAATCCAATCGTTCCTATCAAGATTATCCTTGGAGAATTCATAGACTTTTTAAGAAACCTCTCGTACCAATTCTCCATTTTGGGAAGAGCATTTTCTTGGAACTTTTTAGTTCCTGGCGTAAATAAATACATATTCACAAATGTAAGAACACCACCTACTATCAATAAGTTACTTAATACGGTAACTCCACCAATTGCTAATAATAATCCTAATCCAATAGCGATAATTGCAAACAGTATCAACCTTTTTTTGTTTGGATTTTTTTGCTCTATACTCATCCAAACCGCAGCAAATACTGGGTTTATGACTAAAGCAATAAACAAAGAAGATCCTAATACTATCATTAAGGTAAGTGGTAAATATTTCATAAACTCACCAATCAATCCTGGCCAAATAGCTAAAGGAACAAAGGCTGCAAGTGTTGTTGCGGTAGAAGCAATAATTGGCAGTGCCACTTCCCCTACTCCATATTTTGCTGCGTTTATGCTATTGTACCCTTCATCCATCAATCGATAGACGTTTTCTACTACTACAATTCCGTTATCAACTAACATTCCTAATGCAAGTACCAAGGAGAACAATACCATTGTATTTAATGTAATTCCCATTGAGTCCAATATCATAAATGACATAAACATAGAAAGTGGAATTGCAACCCCAACAAACAAAGCATTTTTAAGTCCTAAAAAGAACAACAACACCAATACAACTAAGATTATTCCTAAGATAATTGAGTTCTCCAAGTTACTCACCATTCCTTTGGTAGCAGAAGATTGATCATTTGTGATACTTACTTCCAATGCTTCTGGAAGTCCTTTTCTTGCGTTTACAATTTCTTTGATTTTTGCAGCTGCTGCAATTAAGTTTTCTCCCGATCTTTTCTTAATATCGAGGATCACAACTGGTTCTTGGAACTGTCTTGCATAAGAAGTCATATCGGCATCACCAAAAGTTACATCCGCAATTTCGTGCATGTAAATTTCATTAGCTCCACCTTCACTTTTAACAATGATGTTTTTTATTTCTTCCACATCTTTGAACTCTCCTTCAATTCTTACAGAACGATTTTTTCCACCTAGTAGAATTTCTCCTCCTGGCATTGTTACGTTCTCAGCTCTGATTGAGTTTTGCACATCTTGAAACGAAACTTGCATAGCTTCCGCTTCGTATTTCTTCAATTCAATTTTTATCTTTTTTTCCTGAATTCCTCTGATATCAACTGCATTAATTTCGGATAAAGCTTCAATTTGGTCTTCCAGTATTTCAGCATATTTTTTCAAATCATCTGAAGTGTAATTACCAGAAACATTAACGTTCATGACTGGCATTTCTGCAAAATCAACCTCACGAATAGTAGGCTCAAAATCAAGAGCTGGAAACTCTGGTTTTGCTCGTGCATCTGCAATAGCATCTTGCACTTTTCTCCTTCCCTCTGGAATCGAAACGTCAAACTCAAACTCTATTTTTACTGAAGAATACCCGTAAATAGAAGTAGAAGAAATTTCTTTCACACCCTTTATGGAGTTAAATTCTTTCTCGAAAGGAGCCGTTATTTTATCTTCCACAAACTCTGGAGAACCTCCAGGATAGGGTGTCCCCACATAAATCTCTGGAATTGTCAATTCCGGGAAACTTTCCTTTGGCATATTTTGATACGCAGAAAGTCCTGCAACTAATATCAAAAATGCAATCAAAAAGACTGTTTTTCTGTTATTTACAGATAAAGTTGTCAGTCCAAACTGCTTCAGTTTACCTGACTTTTTTTCGTTAATCTCGTTCATAATCTTTTGCTGTAAAATCTTATTTCAATTCCGTTACTTTCTGTCCGTCCGCAATTCCATTTGCTCCCTTTGTTACAATAACATCTCCAGATTTAACTTCGGATGCTGAACTTATTTGTGTGTAATCTCCTTTCACAAAAACAACAACTACTTTTCTTTTTGCTACCATTCCGTTTTCATATACGTAAGCATATTTATTTCCTTCACTATCAGTCAATACACTTGACGAAGGAACAAGAATTGCATCTTTCGTAAAGTCTTTTTCTACCGTTACTTCGGCAATCAAATTGGGTATAATTGACTTATCTCTATTTCTCAATTCTACTTGAATTGGAAAAGTTCTGTTTGTTGGATTTATAAATTTCCCAATGCTTGTAATTCTTGCATTTTCAATTTTTTTCTCAATCGAAGGAAAATTTAATGATACTTTGTCACCCTTTTCAATATCCATTAAATAAGCTTCAGAAACTTCTGCTTTTACAACAACTACATCTAAATTCACTAACCTTAATATTGGCATTGCCGGAGAGCCCATTTCACCAAGTTTAGTAAAGATTTCATCTACATATCCGCTAAATGGCGCAGTCACTGTAGATTTTGCAGCTTGAGTTTTCAATGTAGCAAGCCTTGTTTTCAATGATTCTACCTGATTTTTGGCTTGTACAAAGCTTGCTTCTGCTCCCAACCCTTGGTCTTTCAAATTTTGTTGCTTTTGAAGCAAATATTCAGCTAATTCAAGAGATTTTTCTATTTCTTGTACATTTTTTCTCAATATTTCGGAATCCAAAACTGCAATTGTTTTTCCTCTAGATACATATTGTCCTTCTTTTACATAAATGGCTTTGATTATTCCTTGAGCTTCTGGTCCAAGCATAATTGTTTTATCCGCATTTACACTTCCTTGAAAAGTTACGTCTTCAGAAATTGATCTGCTCCTTACAGAATCTAAAGAAACAAGAGGATAATTTTTTTCTGTTGTATCTAATAATTCAATTTTTGTTGCCAAAAG
>JBDMYC010000071.1:0-8979 GCA_039770535.1 Flavobacteriales bacterium | reverse complement strand
CCTATGTTTATGGATCAAAATGATGCAGTGTATCAAGCTGCAAAATTACAATGCTCAATCGACAACCCAGACGATTGTGAAATGTGTGGAAGTTAAAAATCCACAATCGATTGATTATTGATATAAAAAAACCTGTTGCAAGTTGTAACAGGTTTTTTTTATACCTTTTTATTTGTAACTATTCCTTATATTTATGACACAAAATACCATTATGAAAAACGCATTTTTACCTTTCGTTCTACTAACTGTTCTTTCTTTTTCAAGTAATGCACAGAATATTGGCGATACAATAACTGTTCAATCATTTGATTATAACAGCCAAACGAGAGATACTACAGTAAATTTTCCTACTGACACCAGCATCAAATACGAAAAAGTATTAATGTTGTATAACATGAGATGCAAAGGTGCCAGAATTTCTACGGGGACTGATAGAAACCTAGGTTGTGGAGAATGGGATTATTCTTGTAATACCTATATTCATGATGAATCAAGATATGATTCTACAAAAAACACAATTCCCAATTATTCAATTTCGGATTTTTCTGACACCACCTTTAGGTACTCGATTTCTACTTTGTTTGATTTTTACAAAAAAATAGAAAAAAAGACAACAGTTATTTCGATAACAAGTGAAGACATTGATACTGTTGGAAATGGCACCATTTCTTCGTCTTATGTTTTTGGAACAGAAAAAAATACAGGAAAATCTCAATTTATTTACACTGCAAGCGAACTACTTGCCGCAGGAATAACTGCAGGAAATATTGATGCTCTCCTTTTAGATATTGCAGGAGTAGGAAGTAATGTAAATCAATTAAAAATAAAAATAAAAGCAACACCCAAATCAATCCTAAAAGCAGACTCAATAGACTTGACAGGGTTTACAGAGGTTTTTTATACTTCCAGTAGCATGACTGCAGGGATAAATAGATTTCAATTTCATACTCCATTCGCGTGGAATGGAACTTCAAATATTATTATTGAATTTACATTTAACGGAATCTCTACAGGTACAAACAACAGTGTTCTTTGCAACAGCTACACAAATGGCGGACTGAATGCAGGAGGTGATTACAGCTTAGTTTTTGACAACTCAAATTACATTGATGCAAACAGCTATAAAGGAGTAAGTGGAAACACAAATAGAACCATGGAGGCTTGGATTAAAACAGGAAAATTTAATGGAGAAATTCTATCTTGGGGAGCAAATGCTACGGGTGAAAAATGGAATTGGAGAACAACCAATGGAGGTTACCTAAGAATAGAAATTGCTGGAGCCGGAGTAGTTGGAAGTACCAATGTAGCAGACGGAAATTGGCATCATGTTGCAGCTGTATTAAACGGAAATACAATGGCAGGAATTGAATTTTATGTGGATGGAATTTTAGATGCAAAGACTGCAACTTCTTCTGCTGTTATTAATACAACTACTAGTGCGGGCATAAATGTGCAAGCTAACAAAGGGATTCACAACAGGTATTTACCCGGAGAAGTAGATGGATTCAGAATCTGGAGCACAGATGTTTCGGTAGCAGATTTGAACGAATGGAAAAGAAGGAAAATAGACCCATCTCATCCTAATTACGCAAATCTTGAGGTTAATTATGAATTGAACCAAGTAGCAACTTCTTTAGTAGCGGATAGTTCTGGCAAAGGAAATGATGGGACAATAACTGGAGCTCAAAATAGAATATCTTTCAAAGGAGAAAATTTATTTAAAGAGATAAAAGAACTAAATGTAAGACCTAATATTCATTTTGCGCAAGGAATATACGTGCTTTCAACTGTCAATGATACAATTATAGATTCTATTGCTCACACTTCGCACCTAACTCAACAAAGGCAAGTATTCTCCAAAACGGGTGAGAAAAAGAACGACAGTATTGCTACAATATCAAGTAATGTGTACTACAATGCCGCTAAAAAATCCTATTTCTATGATGAAAATGGGGTCTTGTATGATTCATTAACGAACATCCCTGACGGAACGATTACACTTGTTGATTTACCTTACTGGAATAGATTCCCAATGAAATTTGAAATCATGTCTTTTGTCACGCCTTACGGAATAGGATTGGACTTAGGTGTAGATGGAAAAACGTGGGTGTTTGACATCACAGATTACACTCCATTTTTGAGAGGAACACAGAGAATGACCATGGAAAGAGGTGGGCAATTTCAAGAAGAAATGGACATTAAATTCTTATTTATTGTGGGAACTCCTGAAAGAGATGTTATTGACATTAAAGAAATTTGGCCAAATGGTTATAGAAGCTATACGGATATTATTGCGAACAAGTTTTTTGCTCCGAGGAAATTACCATTGGAAACTACCGGAAAATATTTTAATGTAAAGACTACTATTACCGGGCACGGGCAAGAGGGGGAATTTATCCCAAGGAATCACTTTGTGAAAGTGGGACCAACAAAACAATTTACTTGGAGCGCATGGAAAGATTGCGGAGAAAATCCAGTATATCCTCAAGGTGGAACATGGATTTATGACCGAGCAGGATGGTGTCCAGGAATGGCTACCGACATTCAAAATTCGGATTTTACTTCTGAAGTAAACCCGGGCGATTCTGTGGAATTTGATTACGGAGTTACCACTGCCTCAGGAACCTCCAATTATTTGGTGTCGAACAAACTGGTTACCTACGGAGAGTATAATCATACGTTAGATGCAGCTATTGTTGATATTGTAGCACCTTCAAGAAGAGTGGAATATGCTCGTAAAAATGCAATATGCAGCTACCCGACTATCACAATTAGAAATGCTGGAGCAACCACATTAACCTCATTAAAAATTGAGTATTGGGTAAATAATAATCTAAACAAAAAAGTTTACAATTGGGTAGGGTCATTAGAATCCTCTGAACAAGAAGTAGTTGAAATGAGCTCTTCAGGAACATTGTGGGATAACGTCACTGGAAATAATGATGTTTTCCATGTGGAAATTAGTAAACCTAATGGCGGAACTGACGAATATTCTTATAATAATACATACAGTAATGAATTTGATTCTCCCGATTTTATCACTGCTAAATTTAGAATTGATTACAGATCAAACAGTGCTGCAAACGAGACATCATTCAAGATTTTTAATGAAATGGGGGCTGAAATCTACAGCAACTCAGGTCAAGCTAACAATACTTTGAAAAGAGACACTCTTGAGTTAGGTTTAGGCTGTTACAGACTAGTAATAAAAGATACTGATGGAGATGGAATTGGATTTTGGGCAAATAATGATGGGAATGGCTATTTGCGTTTTCACAAAATGACAGGACAAGCAATGATGAGCATCCAACCAGATTTTGGAGCAGAATACACCTACAATTTCACGATTGATTCGCCTCTTTCAGTTTCTGAACTAAGTAACGAAATGAAACTGACCATTTATCCAAACCCAACTGAAGGAGCTTTTGTCATTGAAGGAAACAACTTGGACAAATCACAAGTGAGACTGATAAACAACTTGGGTCAAGAGATTCCTATAAATGCGATTTACAAGAAAGAATCAATACTGATAAATTCTTCGGAATTAGCTGCAGGAATATATTCGGTAGTAGTGACCAAACAAGAAGGAACAGTGACTAAAAAACTGGTTGTAAGATAAAAGAAGATATTTTTCTTATCGATTACGGATGTAGTTGTCCAAGTAAGTAAGCCTTGCGTTCACCCAATTGTTCACATAAACTTGTTCGTTCTGGATAACTGTATATTGATTTTCAGCTTCTAATTTCGATAATTCTGTACTGATGCTAATCACTTCTGCAAAGTTTGCGGAAAACTTATTGATGATTTCAGTTTCACTAAATTGATTGGCACGAAGCGCAATCCATCTCGCTTTCAACTTGGAAACATACTGGTTCGGATTTACTGAGACCAATCTCTCAAACAATTGATTGACAACTTGCCTGTCTGGAGTTTGTTCATTTCCAGAGGCACTTCTACCCCATGTTCCATCCAAATCCCATGGAAGAATTTCGAATTTACTTAACGCATTCTTTTTCATGAAAAACCAGTTTTTACCCGCATTATCTGCGCCATAAATAAGGCATACAAATAAATAGTAATCAATCACTTTATCTAGATTAAGATGATTCTCTATTTGAGTTTCAAAAACCTGATCATCTTCAGAAGTAGCAACTTTAACAAAGTCATAAAAATCATCCCACTCAAGATTTTGTTTTGGATCAGGAAATTCCTGCTCCCAATCTTCCCAGAACATGCTTAACGGCTTCTCATCTGGCATCTCCCTAAATTTTGTATACTTGCTATTGTCTATCCCCACAAAAAGCGAAGCTCCTGAACCCATTCCAAGTAACTCATCTGTGTAATTTTGGCTAAATCGGTATAATCCCTCTGAGTTGTTGTTGATGAAAACCTCAACATACTCCGACTCTATGCTGATGGGGTTAATTGATTTCCAAACCTCAAATGAGGTTTTATTTCTCACTTTTGATTTCTCAATCTCCATAGCATCAAGGCTCCATTTATCATTTTTTGCAAAATCAAAAAAAGGCAAAGACTTAAACTCTCCCATATTCTTATCTGAGAGAGGTCTTAGTCCATAAGATTTCTTCGGCAATCGTGCACTAGACTTTCCACGAATCTCAATGCCAACATAGCTATCTGCAGTAGGTTTACCTATTTCAGGATAATTGAGCTTTATTCTGGCAAGAATCTTAGGCTCATTGCGAATCTTGTCATGAGAGATTATCTGAATGAGAGGAGTTTCAGTGAAAATTAACTTGAACTTTTTTACTTCTCCGTTCGTAGTAATTTCTACTTCATACTTTTTATGCAAAATAATATCTCCTAGAGGATTTGTCGTATTATTGTCTAATAATCTACTACCAAACCTCACCTCTGAATAATTTTGAAATTCAACAGTTGGCGAAAAATTTGTTACTTCATTTTCTGCTAGACTGTATTTTAATAGATTTTTTTCTGCATCCAACAAACAATCTTTACCATTAAAACGAAGAATCAGTGTCAGCTCATAATCAGCAGAAATATCACTTTCAAACACGGCCTCTCTTTTGGTGCAAGTCACAGTCAAAATAGTAAGTACAAGTAATATTACAATTCTATATTTCATTTTTTGAAATCAAAAGTGTAATAAACTCTGGCGAAATAATAATTGAGCGGGCGTGCGGAATTTAATTCTCGCTCGTATCCAAGAGAGAAATCAAACTCTCCAAATCTTGATTCGAACTCATCCCCTACAACTAATCGCAATTTATTGAAAAAGGGAGCTCGATAATTCACTATTTTCCTAAAGATCTCAGAAGCGAAGTATGCAGCATGCTTCTTATTTAATTTATATCCTACTTCGATTTTGTTTCTGAGGTTAGCTTTGGACCCATCAGGAATACCTGAGAACAATTCTTCATATACATTTTGGTAACGAAATCTGTATTTCATTTTAAAACGTGAATTTATTTTCTTCTTGAACTGAAAATCCAAACTGTATCTAAAATCCTGCGAATACTCTTTTTCAGCATCTTTCTCAAGATAGTAACGAACCGTTGCAGCAAGTTTAAATTGTTTGTTTATTTTGTACGCAATTGCCAAATCTGTGATATATCTATCCAAATCTGTGATACTCTCGTTCAATCTCAAATCTTGTGAAAGAGTCAAGGTGTAATCTTTTTTGAAAACATAGTTTGCATTCACTCCCATCCACAACCCCAGGTCTTGTGTTTTTTTGATGTCTTGAGCAAAGCCTGAAAAAGCGACACTAAAAACGAGTACTGAGATTATCTTTTTCATAGGAAAACAAAATATTGCCGTGTGAGTTGTGAGTGCAGAAAAAACTCTATGCTTTTCCCAAAATTTGTACAAAACTAATACAAAAATGGCAGATAGACAATGAATTAGTTTCTTATCAATCTACAAACAATTGATATTTATATTCTTGAGTATTGTTAAGCAGCTGCTCATAAATCTCTACAGCTTTTAATTGCGATTTAATGAGGGCACTTTCTCTGTAATTAATTAAAAATACTGAACTCTCACCAATTCCAAAAAGCGTGTTTTCTGAAGTAAAAAGCCTTTCATAGTTAATGATAGTTTCATTTGCAATTTCTAGTTGTTGTCCCAAGTTGACTATATTCCCATCAATTCCTCTCACTTTGTAGGTAATAGATGCTTTTTTCAACTCGGTATTGGCACGTGTTTCTTTCAGCATAATTTCGGATAACCGTACATTGGCCCTTTCTTTTCTGATGAATAAGGGATAAGAAAAAGTAGCTCCCCATTTGTAATTATTCATGTTTGCATCCGTAAAAGGATTATTTCCTATAGGCTCATTGATAAAATCGTAACTCAAATTAAACGTAGGTTTCAGTCCTTCTCTTTGCAGTCTATTTTCAATTTTCTGAATCTCAATTTTGTTCTGATACAACAGTACTTCTGGATGTTTATCAATTAAGGAATCATTGAAAAACCCCAAATTATCCTCATAATCCATATCATTTACTGGTAATGCATTCGAGTCTAATTCCAATGGAATAAAACCTGCTTGCCATAAATACACATTTAGTTTTTGCCTCACATTATCCATCATGAACTTAGCTTGGTAGTAATTAAGTTGTCTATTTTGGAGTATTATTTTTGCCTCCACAGTATCTATTGCTGGCTTATCGCCAAAAGTAACACTTCCCTTTACCCCTTTCAATCTTATCTCGGCATTGGTAATGGCGTTTTTGTAAATCTGTAATTTCAGGTAAGAAGTTTTCCACTTCCAATAAGTTAAAGAGGCATTGTAAATCAATCGATTCAAGATTACCTTCTGTTCTAACTCACTACTGTTCAAATATATTTTTCCCTGCTTTAATTCAGCTCTTCTTTCGTCAATAAACAATCCTTTTCCAAGTGTAATAGATAATCCGGCATTGAAAAGCCCATTATTGGGTGAGTTAAATTCCGGATTAAGAAAAACACCTTCGTTTGTTTCGTAACCTGCTTGGGCAGTTATACCAAACCAAGTCGGCACTTTCAACTTGGAATTGATGTGACTGTAATATTGCTTATCTTTAAAATACTTTTGATCAATGGCTGCATCTAGTTTGGGATCAAAACCTCCTTTGGCCTTTAGCAAATAAGCTTGACCTTTCTCTACCTGCAAATTAGATTGGTAAGCAATTGGATGATGTTTTTTAACAATGTCAATAAATTCAGCATAAGTAAAAACATCCTCTTTTTGGGAAAAGATAGCAAATGGAATCAGTATAAGTCCAATTAATATATATTTCATACTCTGAATGATGTTAGATTTCATAGCCATTTTCAATAAAGCAGTAACTTGGCATGATTTGCTTCCAATTTGGTTATTGTTCTAATTATTTTTTGCTTTTTGCTTTTTTCCCCTCAGCATAAAAATCAGGTGGAAAGCCATTGATATTTCGCCATAATTCATACCAAATTGGTACATCTTTTAACATAATAAGGTTGTTTGTACCTCCACCAAACCTCAGGGCTTTAGGCCAAGGATATTCGGAATCATCTTCACTTACTAAAATTCTATATTTCCCATTTTCACTAATGAATTGGTCTATTGCATATACAGTTCCTTCGTAAGTACCGTAGCTGGCTTGTGGCCATCCAGAGAAAACAATTGCAGGCCATCCGTCAAATTGAATTCTAACTTTTCGCCCAAGTTCAATTAATGGCAAATCAATAGGATCAATGTACAATTGAATAGCAAGTTCGTAATCTCTTGGCATTATACTCACCATAGCACTTCCCTCCTTCACTGTTTCTCCAATACCAGAATAATAGGTTTTTGTTACATAACAGTCTTGAGGAGAGAGAACATAGTACATTCCTTGCCTAGCAGAGACATTAGAATATTTATTTTTCAGTTTGCTCACAGAGGTCTCTGCCTCCAATTGATTACTCAAAGAGGTAAAAATCTCGGCATTTATTTTTGATGCATCATTTTGATACTTGGTTCTGATCCCCGCATTATCTATTTTAAGATTCAGATAATCATTTTTAGTGTTAATCCATTTATTTTTTGCTGAGATCAAATATGCATTTGTTGCTTGCTTTTTCAGTCTCTTTATTTCGAGGTCAGTAACAGTTTTCAATCCCAACCTGTACAAAGTATCCGTTCGGACAAACTGATTGAAAGCAGTTGTATAATCCAATTGTGCTGCAACATAGGTCATACTGTCAATCTCAATTTTTAGTCCATATTGTTGTAGTTTTATTGCATTTTGCTCGAGTTTCAAATCTCTTTGCCTTTTCAAAGCCGCTAATTGAGAATTTTGTGACAGGATTTTATCTTTATATGATTTGGATTTACTAATATTTAAATCCATTTGTTCTCTGGTATTGCTCAATAACTCAGGATCGAGGTATTCAGCTTTGATCTCAGAAAGCAAAGCAATCGTGTCTCCTTTTCTAATCATTTCTCCTTCCTGAACAAACCATTTTTCTATCCTTCCAGAGATGAAAGAATTGATCGTCTGAGGTTTTTGATTTGGTAATAGAGTTGCTACATTACCCGCAGATCTGATATTTTGAGTCCACGGAAGAAATAAAGTGACAAAAAAAATGAAAGATCCTACAGTGAGTATTTTGGCAAGTACTCTGGAGCTCGCTTTTTTATCAACTCTGCTGAGCGTCTCATATTTCGAGACGTCTATATTTTCCTTTATGTCATTGGTTGAAATATTTAGCATTTCTCTATTTTTTAGTCCTTAATGTCTTGTTATCAATCTCAATAACTCTATCTACTTTTCCTTCAATGTACTCATCTTGGGAAGCAATAAACAAAGTCCATGGCTGACAAGTAATAAAATCAATGATAGCTCGCTTGTTTTTTGGCAAGAAAGAACCAAAGGAATCTTTTATAAGTAACACTTTAGGTTTATCTGCGATACTTCTAGCCAATAATAATTTGTCGATTACCCCTTTAGAAAACTGTTTTCCTTGCAAATCAATCATTGTATTGTAACCATT
>JBDMYC010000070.1:0-7048 GCA_039770535.1 Flavobacteriales bacterium | reverse complement strand
TTTTCTAGGTAACCTTTACCAAAAAACATTTTGATAGCCATACCGGCAATTCCTAATCCTAACAACAAGATGGCAATTAATGCTAATTTCATTTCTTTGGGTTTTACTTTACAAATTTAAGACAAATTAAGGAGAAAATCTTCTTAGTGATTTTTTATTTCGATAGCTCGACCAGCATGGCAATATAACCTAACGAGCAACAATGAAAACATTGAGAAACTATTCTAATTGTACATTCATTAGCTGACACATCACAGTAATCAATAAAGAAGAATCCAGCAAAATATAAACCACAAAAAAAACCTCATTTGCTAAGCGCAAATGAGGTTTTCTATATATTTCTCAAAAGAAAGCTCTGTCTTAGAATCTTCTTTTATCTTTAATTCTTGCAGATTTACCAGTTCTTTCTCTTTGGTAAAAGATTCTAGCTCTTCTCACTTTTCCTTGTTTCAATACTTTCAAGTCTTCAATGAAAGGGGAAGCCATTGGGAAAATTCTTTCTACACCAACAGTTCCAGACATTTTTCTTACTGTAAAAGTCTCTGTAGCAGTATTGTTTCCACCTCTTTTCTGGATTACGATTCCTTGAAAAACCTGAAGTCTCTCTTTGTCTCCTTCTTTAATTTTGTATGTTACAGCAATTGTATCTCCAGCTCCAAAGTCTGGTAATGAGTGTGCTGATCCTAATTCTGCGTGTATTTCTTTTACTAAATTCATCTCTGTTTGTGTTTAAATCTCCTCAATTTTCGGACTGCAATATTACGAATATTATTTTGTAAACTAACAAAATGTTGTTCTTTTTTTCCTTTTTTTATTTGTCAGCACCATTCTTTTTAGCATTAAGCAACTCAGGCCTTCTAGCTTTTGTTCTTTCTATCGCTTTTTCATGGCGCCATTTATCTATTTCTTTGAAATTCCCAGATAGTAAAACTGGTGGCACTTCCATCCCCTCATAATTAGCCGGTCTTGTATAAACTGGTGGCGCTAACAAATCATCTTGAAAGGAATCTGTAAGTGCAGAAGTTTCATCATTCAATACTCCAGGCAATAACCTAATGATAGAATCTGAAAGCACAGCAGCAGCCAATTCACCTCCTGAAAGTACATAATCCCCTATTGAAACCTCTTTGGTAATGTACTTCTCTCGAAGTCTCTCGTCAATACCCTTATAATGTCCGCATAGCATCATGATATTTTTTTTCAAAGACAAAGTATTTGCCATTGGTTGATCCAGCAATTCTCCATCAGGAGTCATGAAAATGATTTCATCATATGCTCTTTCACTTTGCAAACTTTCAATGCAATCTGCAATAGGCTGAATCGTCATTACCATTCCAGCACCACCTCCATAAGGAGTGTCGTCTACTTTGTTGTGCTTATTGATAGAAAAACTACGAATATCGTGTATATGAACTTCCACCAACCCTTTGGTTTGTGCTCGTTTCAAGATTGAATCAGAAAAAGGACCTTCCAATAACTGTGGTAAAATGGTGAGAATATCTATGCGCATGACGCAAAGTTAGGGAATTAAATGCAAAAAGCCTTTTATGATCCGCTTTAAAAGAACCCAGTGGATTCAGGAAATCAGTAGCAGTATGGATAGCTATATTTTAACGACCCTTTCTTTTTGCACAGAACCATCACCCCAAGATGAGACCAGAATGTACACTCCTCTCGAAAAATCTGACAAATCAATTCTTACTCTTTTTTTAGTTTCAGGAAAAGACTTCATGTAAACCACTTGGCCAATTTCATTTATTAGTTTTAACTCTTTCAAAATGTCTTGTTCTGAAATAGATATAGTTAATTCTTTACTTGCAGGATTCGGAAAAACCGATATTTGAGATTTTTTTATTACCTCGTCTACAACTTTTTTGCTGACTTTTGATCTTCTACCAACCGTGATGGACTGGATAAAACAATATGGCTGACTTGAAGGATTATCAATTGTTTCGATTGCATTGTTAGTTTCGATCCCATGGATGTTATTATTTTTGAAAATCCCTTTAGGGATAGTCCAAAAGAGGTTTGGAGTGGGATCTATTTGATTAAAACAAGGAGATGACAAAAACCACAGATTATTTGAAAATGAAAGCAAACCTACCTCTGTAAAACCGCTTATGTCGTCCATAGTGATCGCTACAAATTTTTCTTCTGTGTGGGCAGGAACTGCAATATCTGGCGTATGAAAATATGGCATACCTGTGCCTAAACTTGGTGAAAAAAGACTAAGGATATCTCCTCCCTGATGCTCCAAACCTGTTGTTGGTCCACTAGGACTCCAAATTTTTAACCCAGTTTGTATGCTTCCTGTAAATTTACCAATTTCTAGAGCCCATAGACCAAATCCTGATCCATATAAAGCAGTATTGTCTTTGTAACCGAAAATTGTTAGCTTTTTTGAGTTGTGAGGGGTAAGCATTATCTTAAAACCGGCATATTTATCATTAGGTGTGTTATTTATTTCAATTACGAAACCAAATCCAGAAAGGCTGGCCCCTCCTACAGTAGCATTTTCAATACCAATGAAGTGGGGTCTGCCATCCTCACCCGAATTGAAAAGTAACCAAATTCTATCCAGAGCAGTATCATAGACTGCGGATGCGCCAAGAGCGTATTCATCAAGTATGCCGAAACTCATATTTCCATTCTGGACGATATCGCCATTTTTTCGTGGATTAACAATTGCAGCTAAAATAATTTGACCTGTCTCATTCTGACCCAAGCTCCCTGTAATAAACAAATTTTTATTTGGTAATTCTACAATATCAGTAATCGTGTTATTTACATCAGAAAGTTTGTATTCAGCTTCCCATTTCAATCTTTTCAGCTTTCCATCAACTGCAATTAAAAGAGCTTTCCCCATCATATTAAAAGGTAGTTCCGTGTCATAAGTGTAACCACCGATAAAATATTCATTTGTAAACTCAGACTTTAAAATTTTAGCTCCAACAGTGCTTGATTCTGATTTTAGTTTAAAATCTGCTAATAACAAACCGCTAGAATTAAATTTTGCTACGTACAAATCTTTAATATATTGATCTCCACTATATCCTGCAATTACGATATCATCATTGTCATCAACAAGAACATCAAGTACTCGATCGTCTTCTCTCATGTCTATGACCCTCTCCCATATTGTTGTACCCAAAATATCTACTTTAGCTATATTTATATCGTAGTTGCTACCGTCCTTGATAGTAGATGCAACAACATAAAATCCTGAAGCTTCTTTTGACTGGGCTATCGAGCTGTGTATTAGGTTTTTTCCTGGCTTTTCTTTCAGACTTGAGAACTGACAAAAAGAAAATTGAGACACTAAAAGGGTTGTAAAAAGTAATAGTTTTTTCATAATGTGTTGGTTTTTTCATCCTTAAAAAACTGTTCACAATTGACTAAAAAATCTACATAGTGTGGTTCAGATTAATTCCAATATATAAATCTTACAAAAAAATTAAAGAACATCTTTTTAAGAGTGGTATTGATCTAATATAAGCAAAAAAATTGACTATTTTTGATTAAAATGCACATAAACTAGGTTTAAATGCAATAAAATAGAATATTTAAGCACCTGACCAACAGTAATTACCAAAAACACAACTAAATTTTAAAGTAAAATTATTTGAGGGAAATTTAAAATTATAGTCCAAAAATAAGCCAACATAAATATTAAGCAGACAAATAAAATCAATTTTTGGACTTTTTCAGAGATAGCAATTACCTATAATTTCAACTTATTTATTCAAGTTAAATCTGAATTGCCTTGACATCAAAACCATACAGCTTGTCCTTGTATACCGAAAGGAGAAAAAGATATATAGTTTTATTAATCAATAATTGATTGTTAGCAGAAGAATTATTTATTTGCTTCTCAAATAAATAATTTACTGTACATTACAATCGAAATTAATACAATGAAAAAGTTTCTTTATCTATTTATATCAATCACCCTGTTTTCAGGCATAAATTCCTTTGCAGGAGGCGACTTGGATTTTCCAACGAAAAAACCTCTTGTCAGAATTTTCAAATCTGGACCTTATTTGGGATTGCAAAGAGGGAAATTCACCAACCTAGAAATTGGATATGAATTACAGAGGAAAGGCGTAAAATTAATAAAACCGACTACCCATGCACTCAATGCAGGTTTTGACTATAACCTGTTCGAAAATGTGCTAGGATTCTCGGTAGGTTATTGGCAGAAAAAAGGAAGACTCAATTTAACTTACGGGGCAAACTTAGTGTACAAAACAGATTTCGACAACACCAAGTTTGGAATTGCACCTACATTAGGATTCAAATTATCGATTGCTCATTTGCAAGTGGGCGCAAATATTTTGAGCAAATCAAATAACTTTGAGAACACCAATCTATTTTTCGTTTCTCTGCGTGTCGTTTTTATTAATAATAGAAATTACAAATGGAGAAAAAGAAAGAAAAAATAGATTAAAGAAAAACTCTAAAATAAAAAACTCGACCTAATGAAAGTAATTGTTTCAAGCCTATTTTTACTTTGTTTTTCAGCATGTTTAAGTCAAGTTTCTGTGCTCGAAAAAAAGAACGATTGTGAAATATTGAGTCTCTCGGCTGCGAACAACTTGGCCGACAAAATAAGAAGTAAAAGACTAGATTCTGCGGATGAAGTTATCAATGAATGGACAAATATCTGCAGTGTTTCAGAGTGCACTCAGAGGATTATTATCCTCAACAACATACTGCAGAAAAGAGAGACCATAACTGAAATCAGGGAGTATTTTGACAATAAATTTCATATTGTACTGAAATACAGAATAAATGATGCTAAAAAATTAAATCATGGTTACATTTATAACGACAGTAAATCCTATTTTGGTTTTATTCCTTTGAGACATAAAATTGATTCGGTTGTGCAAGAGGAAGCCCGAAAACTACTACTTAAAGCGGATTTAACTCTTGACGAAAGATTAATCTGCACCCTGTTCATGGGCGAAACCGACAAATTTGAAAAGGACATTCGCAGAAATAAATACAAGGATAGTTACATTAAACAAGATTTGGTTAAAAAAATTCGTACTCGAACGAATAGCTGGATAGCAACTACATTTTATACAGGAATACACTCGCCCATCAGTAGTCCCAGTGTTTTTGGAGCAAGTCCAATGTTTGGTTTTTCTTTTAGCTCGCCCTTGCGAAACAAATTTATGGCAGAAGTAGCAATGAAATTTAGAATAAATACAAACGACCAATCTTTTGATTACTATGCTAACGAAGATACGAATAGCGTGAATTCAGAAGCAACATTTTTTGTAGGAGCATTGTTCAGCTACAAAATATACGAGAGCGAAAAATTGATGCTTTTCCCAAAAGTAGGAATAGGACTTGAAGCGGTACAAACAAAAATTCCTGACGAGCAAGAAAACTCTGACAACAATAGCTATCACAGCATTGAGACTCTGCACTTATCAATAGGATTTTCTGCAATGACTCCAGTTTTTAACCGAAACTACCTGGGATTGGGGATAAACTACCACTACTCTCCCTATAATTCTGATGATAATTTACTAACCGAAATTAATCCAAGCCAAATTAGTGCAGAATTGTTTTTTAGGTTCTAGAAATTTATTTTATTTCGTAATAATTCCCATCTTCGTAATAACATGCAATTATTCTACAACCCAACTATAGAAACAGATCTTTTCCTTGAGAAAGAGGAGCACGTTCATGCCTCCAAAGTATTAAGAAAAAAGAACGGAGATTCTATTTTTGTAATGAATGGAAAAGGCGATTTATTTCAGTGCAAGATTGAGGAAATAAGCTCGAAAAAGACACTCATTTCCATAACAGACAAAAAGATTTTCCAGAAAACGAACAACTTACACATTGCTATTGCACCTACAAAAAATAATAACCGAATAGAGTTTTTTCTTGAAAAGGCAACTGAAATTGGAATTTCTAAAATCACCCCTATCCTTTGCGATAGGTCTGAAAGAAAAGTAATTAAAAACGAAAGAATGGCGAAAATCATTCTCTCGGCTGCGAAACAATCCAATAGTTTTTATGTTCCAATTTTAAATGAGATGATTTCTCTTTCACAATTTTTGAAAGAAAACAAAAGTGCGCATAATTTCATTGCTCACTGCGAAGACGAAGACACTAAGACAGATTTGTTTTCCCGAAACTTAGAAAAAAACTCAATAATTACAATTCTCATTGGCCCCGAAGGGGATTTTACTAGCAAAGAAATAGAGCTAGCAAAAACCAAGAATTTCAAAGAATTATCTTTGGGCGAATCCCGACTAAGAACGGAAACAGCAGGAATTGTTGCAGCAACTCATTATAACCTTCTATAACCATGAATAAAACAGAAATCTTAGAACAAGCAAACGCCTCCTCACAAAACACTATGATGGAAGTGCTAGGCATCAAATACACAGATGTTGGCGAAGATTACATTTGTGGCACAATGCCAGTTGACAAAAGAACTCATCAGCCCATGGGAATTATGCACGGAGGTGCTTCTGCTGCCTTGATAGAGACTTTGGGAAGTATCGGTTCGCATATTTTTATAGATAGCAACACGCAATTCTCTTCAGGATTGGATTTGAACATCAATCACATTAGAGCTGTCCGCTCTGGAATTGTGACAGGAAAAGCTGTATTAGTTCACAAAGGGAAAACTACTCACGTATGGCAAGTTGACATTACTAACGAGGAAAACAAATTAGTATCTACTGGTAGACTGACTGTTTTTATTGGGAAGAAATAAGATGAATGAAGTTAGGAGATCCAAGTTGGTAGTCTCGGGTAAAGTTAGTTGCTGGTTAGAGGTTTTTGGAGTCCCATTTTAATTACGTGATAAAAAAAACCACTAAGATTATTCATTGTTTTTAAGTCCTTTGCGACTTTGCGGTTAATCGTTTATCCAAACAACAACTCCTATGTCTTAAATCAAAAAAGTCCTATGTCCTTTATAAAACCTCTCCAATAATTCTAGTATTTATAGAATTGTGTGAAGCATCTAACACTGATTTTCCATTTTTTGCAATTATCATTTGTGGCGAAGCATGAAATA
>JBDMYC010000069.1:0-7554 GCA_039770535.1 Flavobacteriales bacterium | reverse complement strand
TCAAGACACAATTACAAACAAAAAGGGAAGTGAATACTTGTTCACGGAAGTGAAAAATTTGGACGAAACTTCGGTTCAGAACCAAAACAGGACGGGAACTTGTTGGAGTTTTTCTGCACTTTCATTCTTAGAGTCAGAATTAATAAGAAAAGGAAAAGGAAAGCACGATTTGTCTGAAATGTTTATCGTAAGAAATGCTTACATAGGAAAAGCAGAAAATTATTTGAGATATTACGGAACTTTCAATTTTGGACCTGGAGGAGCATTTCATGATATCCCTTGGGTAATCAGAAGATTTGGAATTGTTCCAGAATCAGCTTACAAAGGATTGAACTATGGATCTGAAACACACAACCACTCAGAAATGGAAGGGATGTTGAAAGGAATGGTAGAAGTATTGGCAAAAAAACCTCAAGGAGGAAAATTGACTAAGTCTTGGAAAAAAGCTTTTACTGGAGTAACTGATGCTTATTTAGGAGATTTACCTGATAACATGGAAGACTTTACTTTTACTTATAAAGGAGCAAGTTACACGCCACAATCTTACGCTAAGTCATTGGATTTGGACATGGATGATTACGTATCGTTAACTTCTTACACACACCACCCATTTTATGATGATTTCGTGATTGAAGTGCAAGATAACTGGGCATTGCAGTCTTGTTACAACTTACCTTTGGATGAATTCATGGAGGTAATGGAAAATGCAATTATGGATGGATACACATTTGCTTGGGGAGCAGATATTTCTGAAAAAGGATTCTCTGCAAGAGATGCCTTAGCAATATTGCCTGAAGATGAATCAACAATAAGAGTAAAAGGAAAAAACAACAAGCACTTTAGTGATGCTGGAGCTGAGAAAATCAGTAATGCATTTATGGTTCCTGTGAAAGAGAGAAAGGTAACGCAAGCAGAAAGGCAAGCAGCTTTTGATGAGCAAACTACGACAGATGATCACGGAATGCACATTACAGGAATTGTAAAAGATCAAAAGGGAACTAAGTATTTTGTTGTAAAAAACTCTTGGGGAGATTACAACCAATGTGATGGTTATTTTTATGCTTCATTTCCTTACGTAAGATACAAGACAATGAACATCCAAATACACAAAGATGCTTTGCCAAAGTCTTTGAGAAAGAAATTGGGGATAAAGTAAGAGAAAGCCAGAAGCACGAAGTTGGAAGACTTATGTTGCTGATAAAAATTATAAAAAGCGAATCGACTGAAAGGTTGATTCGCTTTTTTATTGTTGTTTTCTTCTAGTTCCAAGCAAATGCAAATAAGTGTCATAATACATTTCTTCTTTTCTTGTCGTTTTTGTGTAAGTCGAATAGTACGTTATCAAACATGAAATAGAATAGATATTCCCAGAGTTTTCGGTACTTAAAGCTCTGTTTTTCATTTTCGTGCAAAAATCCACTTGATCTGGGTAACGGCTAGAATCAATTAATGCATTCACTTCACTTAATAATTTTTCTTCGGTAGCCTCAGTCTTTATTAACCTAACGTTACTATTTGTTGCATACCTTTGTTGGCTCGGTTTGTACTTTTTTGCAAGATAAAGGTAAAACTGACTTTTCGTAAGTGTATCAATGTCACTAATAATTATACTTGTAGTGTCTACAAAAAATCTATTTTTCTTCAGGAATACTTTTCTAATTTTCTCTTCAATAGTCAAAGTTGAGTCTTGGTAATAATTAGAATTATCAAAAGGAGATCTAATTTGACCGAAATAACTAATGCTAATGAAGATGCTAAGAATAACTAGAAGAAGAACTTTTGAATAGGATTTAAACATTTTCTAAGATTTATTATTATAATGCTCACTTATTGAAACCAGTAAACAAACTTAAGAACAAGCCCTCGGTTTTTTATCGAAAGATTATCTGTTAGGTAGTTTTCTGAATAAACCAAGAACAAATCAGACATAGGTTTGAATCTCCATTGGAGTCTGCTGTTGATATTGAAGTTCTTGATTTGCGTATTGTATTGAAAAAAAGTAGTGAAAAATATACTTTTTGTAAATGATAATTCGGCTTCTGCGCCAATGAGAGTCAAATCTACAGGAGCTTTGAGATGAGGCAAATAGAAGTGATTTTGGTTGAAACTAAGAGATAACTTACCGTAAGGCTGAATTCGGTAACTTATTTCGGTTCCGTAGTTCAATCTATTTCCTGTGTAGTATTCTCCATAAAGCACGTAGCTATCTACCACCATTTTTTTTCTTTGGTCGGTCGTGAAATCAACTCTGCCCATTGTATAGTGGTAATCTCCTGTTTCTAATGCATTTTGATCCGTAAAAGTAACGTCCGTGTCAAATAGTAATTTGGTGTAGTTTTGCCTCACACTGAGTTTCAATTGACTTGTGTTTCTTAAAATAAAATCATGATTGTAAACCAGCAAATAATCTGTGTTGTCAAAGTTTTCGTCCATGTAATGATCGAGATACAAAGTAGATTGGTGGTAGATTAACTTTGAGGTGGTTTTATCGGAATAAAACCTATACTTGATTTCGGGCTCAAGTCTCCAGAATGTATTTTTCTCAAAAATACCTAAATCTGGATTGTAGCGAGTTTGTCTGGGTACAAAACCCTCTGTGGCTGTGTAGTTTTTACTCACATATTCATGATTCCACATGAAGGTTAATTTTTCATCACTGTAACGCAAAAAAGTCGCATTGGTAAAACTGTTTTTTCCTTGGTCGGGGGAAAAAGAATGATGTTGAAATGCTTTTCCAATCCAATCAGCTTTGGGCGAAACGTAATTAAAATCAAGACCAACAAGGCGATTGAAATCTCCAAAATTGATCTTTGTATCGTTAAAACCTTGCCGGTTCATTACAATGATTCCAATATTCGAGTTTTTCATCACATTTCTTTGAACTGCAGCAACTGTATAATTTTGAGGTGCTGTATTTTGTTGCCCTTCCGTCTGGATATTCATGACTCCAATTCGCCATTCTTTCCCTATTTTTCCGCTTAATCTGGCTCCTGCAATAATTGGAATTATTTTACCATTATCCAATCCTATTCTTCGAGAAAAGAAAGGACGAATTTGGCTAAAACCAAAACTGCCAAACAAATCACTGTTTTCGAGAAAGAAATTTCGTCTTTCGGGAAAGAAAATACTAAACCTACTCAAGTTTGTAACCTGCCTATCAACCTCTACCTGCGAGAAATCAGGATTTATCGTTAAATCTAATTGCAGGGAAGTACTCACTCCAATTTTAGCATCTAATCCGCCATTGTAACTTGCATCAGTCTGCGAATTATTTTCATAATCTGTGTCCACAGCTCCGCTCACATAGGGAATTACTGCAATGTTTTTTCCAGCTTTCTTGGTTGGAGAATCCCAATTCATTACTCCGCAGAAGTTTAGTGCAGAGATGTTAAAGTTTCTTGGAACTGCCGACCAACTAGAGCTTTCATTCCTTTTTAGATCATTTCTGGTAAAGTTTACGTTCCATTTTGTATTACCCTCAGCAAAACGAATAGAGGTGAAAGGAATAGCCATTTCCACTATCCAGTAATCTTTGTGTCGACTAGTTTCACTGAACCAAATATTATCCCAAGTAGTGGAAACTCCAAAATTTCCGCCACCTTGAATCAACCCTTCCCTTTGCACTCCAAAAGGATTTACTGCAAAACTAAATCCATTAGTATAATCATCAAAAGGCTCCAGGATAAAGCTAAATGCATCACTTCTTGAATAGTCAAAATCTCTTTTTAGGGATTCAATGATGTAATCGCCCTCAATTTCGTCATAGCAGATTGCCGAAACATAGATGTTTTTTTTGTCGTAGCAAATTTTTACTTCAGTTTTGGATTTTGCATACCCGGAATCAACTGGAGTGCTGATGTAGAAATTGTCTGCAATTTCTGATTTCTTCCATACTGATTCCGATAAATTTCCGTCTATTTCTATTTTCTCGGTTGTTTTGTGAATAGTAAGCGAAGGCTTTTCTTTTTGAGAAAAAAGAAAAATAGGAGTGAGTAAGATGAAAAAGAATAGAATAACTTTTTTCAAGGTGCAATAGGTTTTATATATTGACAAGAATCAAGATGGTTCCCAGTTTTTAGTAAACTTTTTATTTCCCTCAGTAAAATATGAGGTTCCATCAATCCTCTCTCAAAATAAGGAGTTTTGGCAGTGTTGCAAACTCCAATCTTATTGACATCAAACACAGAAAGATACTTGTATCGCTCGTTTTTGTTTTCAAGTCGTGTCAAATTTATTTCTTTTTGATCGTAGGTTAGCAATAACCAGTAGTTCCAGCCTTTGTCATTTTTCAAAATGTATTCAAAATCCAGTTTTTTGGAACCTGTGGTCGTGTCATTGGTGTAAAAATAATCTCCTCCAGCATCATTTATTAATTGTGCTGTCAAGCTTTTTCCACCTGGTAAAGTCCAAACATTATCATATAATTCTCCACACAATAAAGTTGGTTTTTGCGAATCGTTTTCTCCAACAATTTCAGTTTTGTATTGTTTTTCAATAGAACTAAAAATCGAATCTGCTTCTTGTTGTTTTTGAAATAAAATACCATACAATTTTATCCACTCTGCCTGAGCCAATGGATGAGTTTCGAGGTATTCTACATTGGCGATTGTAGGAATGTCAAAATCTGAAAACCAATCGTGATTTCCATTGCTAGGGTATATCAAGGCTAAATCTGGGTTCAAAGAAACAATTAATTCTTTGTCCGGTTCTTGGTCGCTTCCCACATCAATAGTCTGTGCTGAAGCGAGTTGCTTTTTTATTTTTTCGTTAAAAAGACCTTGCGAATAAGTAACTCCTTTTATTTTTTCGATTTCGCCCAAAGCGTCAATAAACGAAATGTAGGTGGAAGAATAAGCCAATACATTATTTATCGGGGTTTGAATAAACTTGATATTCGTGAGCTCACTTCTTTTTTTTTCTGACACCAAAAAATGATCTACAATTTCACCCGAACTAGGATTCAAAATAGTAACCACATGTCCTTCGTTAGTTTTGTATATTTTGAGTCCTTTTGCATAGTTGAATTCCACTAATTCCTCGAAATTAATAGGGGTGGAGTTTGAAGTGCTAACGCCACAATTGCTCAAAATAAAAATCAAAAAAGCTAGCGGCAAACAAAAACGAACTATATAAATATTTCTCACGGATTAATTCTTTTTATTTCCCAGTTCACTCCATTTTGCTTGTAGGTAATTCGATCGTGAAGGCGCTTTGCTCGTCCTTGCCAAAATTCATAATAAGTAGGTTTGATAATAAATCCTCCCCAATGTGGTGGTCTTGGCACTTCTTTATCTGCAAATTTGAGTTTCATTTCTTCCAATCTGTCAGCCAATTGATTGTGATTGTTCAGTTCTTCGCTTTGGTGAGATGCCCATGCTCCGAGCTGACTTTCTCGAGGTCTGGCAGCAAAATATGCATCAGAAAATTCGGCATCTATTTTTACTGCAACCCCATAAATTCTTATTTGTCTTTCTTTTTCTGCCCAGAAAAAATTGGCACAAACATTAGGATTGTGAGCAATATCTTGTCCTTTTTTTCCATTGTAATTGGTGAAAAACACAAAACCATCTTCTTCAATACTTCGAAGATAAACTACTCTTGTTGAGGGTGTATTGTCTTTAGAAACAGTTGCAATATGAAAAGCATACGGTTCCATTACCATTTTGTCTAGCGCTTCTTTGAACCAAGATTCAAATAATTCTTTGGGAGTTTTGGGAACCTGTGATTCTTCCAAAGTTCCGTATTCAAAATCTCTTCTCTCGTGTGTGATTTTTTTGTTTATCTCTGACATGATGCGAAGATAAGTAGTTTTTGAATAAAAAAAAGATAAGAGTTACCTCAGTAGTGTGTTGACGTTCACATTTTGGATAGAATCCGAGAAAACATAACCATTGTCACAATTTACTTGAATAAACAAATCATGAATGGAATCTAAGTTGGTTCTTGTGGTTCCTTCTATTGCGAGAGTTGTTAGGAACTCTGGTGAGTATCCCTCATTGGAAGAGGCAGATACATCATACTGAAAATTGTTTAATCTAGTACTAAAAGCAATAAATCTGGTATTTAATTCTCCACCCGCAGCAACTCCGTCAAATGGTTTATTAGAAATCAAGGAAATAGAATTAATCGGGGTTTGGAAGGAATCAAAACACGGATCTCCGTTATTGGAAGCATAAGCAGTTGGGAACAAGTTGAATGAAAAATTGTTGACAAAATAGCTCGCATAGCTAAACTTTAGTAAAATAACCTTGTAGCTGCTATCAAAAGATTCTGCTATTTCCAAGTCAATAGAGTCAATTCTTCTTTGCTCTGGTCGCGCGCAAGGCTCGGAACTACAACTTTGCCCAATAGCAAAAAGCAGCACCAGCAGTCCAAGTAATAGGGTTAATTTTTTAATCATAAGTAATAGTGAATTGCATGCTAAGATTGAAAGAAAAAAAACGATTTGCTTGCTCTATTCTGTTGCCAAGGTCGTAATTGTATGCTCCTAATAGTTTGAAACTAAAAATCTTTCCTGACCATTCAGTTCCGAAGGGAATGAACAAACCTAACCGAGAATAAGAGCTTGAAGAGAGTGAGTAACTGCCGACCTTATTTCCTTCCAATACTTCGGTAATATCCATACGATTATATGCTCTGGCTGCTTTTATTCCGCCACCTATTACATATTTTAAATATCTTCTTCTCATGCTAGCTGATTTTAGCAAATATGCCATAGAGCCAAATACATCCCTGAATTTATAGTTAATATTGATGTTAGCTTGAGTGTAAGTGGTATCGGTAGTTGTGATTCTTTTTAAAAGATTATTATTAGTTAAATGTGATCCATTTTGAAAACCGACAGAAAATAATATTTCATTTTCAAATACATTTTCTTCTATCGGCAAGTTTATTGCAAAGTTCCCTGCGAATAAGCCAATTTGAACATTCTCAATTTGTTCCACATCATTGATGTTGAGACCTGAAAATTCTGTTTGGTAAAAATTACTTTCATAAACTTCTGCAGGAACTCTCGTAACTCTATCTGGGCTAATCATGAGGGAAGTTTCTATACCAAAATAGTATTGAATGTCTTCTACTTGTGCGAATCCATTGACTGCAAAATAGGTAAATAAAAAAATGAGCGACAAGCTTTTCATACCGCTAATTTACATAATATTTACCAAAGTCTGCTTCTTGGTTCCAACAGTTATAGATTCGCCAATTTTCTTGTTTTTCAGTTGAATACCAATCGGAGAATCAGGAGCTATCGCAAAAAACAGACTTTTATCTGTTAGTTTTAATTTTCCTAATCCAGTGGAGATAAAGAAATTAAAATCCTCACATTCGATAATAGTGCCAATTGTAATGTTGGAGTTAATTGTCTCCGGCTTGATGGTATATATCGTTTCTAATTGTAAGTTTAGTACTTCCAATTGTCTTCCCAATCTTTCGTTCTCCAGATGAGCCATTGCCCTGGAGGTCTCATGTTTATCTCCTGCCGAACTTTTAGTATCAGAATTTGCTGACGATTGAGTTTCGCTCATAATGTCATTAAGACCTTGTATTTTTCTT
>JBDMYC010000068.1:0-6800 GCA_039770535.1 Flavobacteriales bacterium | reverse complement strand
CGGTATGGAGTTACTGAAGCGCTCGTTTGATCCGTAACTTGAGTCATAAAATACCCAACTCTTGGGTCGTCTCTTCTTGGTTTGAAATCATTTTTTGGCATTTCAATAATACTGTGGTGGTATTCAATAGAAATACTTTTGCTGCTTGTCATAGCGGCCGATCCTCTTCCAGATCCATTGTCATAGACATACAAAGAACGGACATCCGTATTGTTTGGGTAGTTTTTAATTTGTAAAGGCTTAGATTTTGATTTGCTCATTCCTCCCAATCTTGCACCTCTGTATCCTGGAGGGTATTTTGGCTTTATTTTGGCAAAGTTTTCGGCCAAGAAAATAGAACTAGCAGAAATTAGCATCTTATCTCCTGTTTTACCTTTAATTTTTTCAGAAATAATAATTGGCTTATTGATGTTAGTGCTTGCCGATTTGCTTATTTCATTATCAGGATTAAAATAATAGTTTGTATTTTCTAATTGAAACTCAATATTTCCATAGTATTGGTTTATTTTAAAAATCTTAGAACCTCTGTAAGATCCTTTGAAAGAACCTACATCCATTAATCCATTTTCTACATAACTAAAGTAGATAAACTCTTCGCCCAATTGGCTTTTGTCTATTTCTATAAAAAGGCTTCCGTTTGTGGTGTCTTGGTAAATTGGGAATAATCCGTCAAATTTTTTGCATTTTGCAGTGACGCTTTTTATCGACTTGAAACTAGATTTTTTCTTAGCTGGTTTCTTTTTTTCTTCCGTTTTGTTTTTCTTCCTTTTCCAGAATTGAGAGTTTGCCTCTGTTGAGTTTCCTAGAATAAGAACTAAGGAAAGAAATGACGTGAATAGTATTTTCATAATTGGTTTTTGGGTTTAAAACCCTAATTTCCTAAAAAAAAAGATAAATAAAGGCGATTTAACAATATTTATCTTGATTTTCACCATTATGTTCTGAGATAATCTATTCAATCAGCAAACGAAAAAGAGGATAGATTTATCGTGGGCAAGAGATTTTACCAATTAACTAGTAAAAGAAAGAGGTCGTCTATTGAGCAGTTTTTACCGCCAAGAATTGAGAAGAAGTGTTAATTACAAAAACATCCCAACCACAACAGCAGTAAGTAAACTAGCAACTGTTCCGCCAATAAGTGCTTTTACTCCCAGTTTAGATAAAGTCCCTTTTCGTGATGGAATTAAGGCTCCAATTCCACCAATTTGTATTCCTATAGATGCAAAATTGGCAAATCCACACAGCATGTATGTTGCCATAACCACTGATTTTTGTGATACAAATTTTGCTTTCAAATCTCCGAAAGTAGCATAAGCATAAAATTCATTTAGGATGGTTTTTTCCCCTAATAACTGCCCAGTTAATACCATATCTCCCCAATTGTCGATTCCCATAAGTCCAGCAAGCGGAGCAAATGCATAACCTAGAAGAAATTGAAAAGACAACTCTTTGTAATCTGTATGTGTTGCAATAACATCATTGAGTCCAGTGATACTTCCTATTCCATCTAAAATATCATTTGCCATGTAAACCACAGCAGTGAAAACCAATAGCATAACTCCGACATTAACAGCTAGTTTTAGTCCATCTGTAGATCCGTTTGTGATAGCTTCCAAGATGTTAGAACCCAACTTATCTTTCGGGATTTTCATTTCATTATTGAACTCTTCGGTTTCTGGCACTAGGATTTTTGCAGCAACTACAGCAGCAGGAGCAGACATGATTGACGCAGTTAATAAATGTTTGGCAAAGAACATACTTTGTTCGGGATCATCTCCTCCAAGAAAACCAATGTATGCAGCTAAAACTCCTCCAGCAATTGTTGCCATTCCTCCTGTCATAAGACACATTAACTCCGATTTGGTCATTTTTTCTAAATAGGGACGAACCAAAAAAGGTGATTCAGTTTGGCCCAAGAAGATATTTCCTGCAGCTGCTAGACTTTCGGCTCCAGAAAGACGCATAAATCGTTTCATCATCCAGGCAAAAGCATAGACGATTAATTGCAAAATTCCCAAGTAGTAGAGCATGCTCATTATCGCAGAAAAGAAAACAATGGTGGGTAAAATTTTAAAGGCAAAGTTTTGAAGAGGACCTTGAATCGTTCCTGTTCCGAATTGTCCAAAAACAAAATCAGAACCTGCATTGGTGTAACCAATTATTTTCATGAAAAAAGCACTCATATTATCAAAAATAGCAGCAACAAAAGGGACATAAAGAACTGCAACTGCTAACACAATCTGCAAGATCAATCCTTTTGCTACTAGGCTCCAGTTTATGGCTTTTTTATTTGCACTGAACAGAAAAGTAATAAAGATTAACCCCAAAATGCCTAGTAATCCTCTCGTTACAGAATAAAAAGAAATACTGGTTGGCAATACTTTTGATTTATAGATGAATGGAAAAACGGTAAGACCTGCAGCACCAGACCCGGCATCAAATACTAAGTGCAGTTGTCTTTCATTAAGTGTATTGATGTTGAATTTTTGAGTAAATTGCTTAGGGTAAAATTTTCCGTTATTGAAAGTGGCTACCGTTTCATTATCTTTTAAGTAATGCACAGTTGCGTTTCCTTGGTTGTCAAAAGTTTGGAAAATAGAATCAACTCCGGTTTCGGTATTTTGAAGTGGAGACATTAATACGAGTTCATTACTGTCTTCTACCAGCCAAGTTCCCACATCTTTTCGCCCGTTCATTGACCACACAAATGTCCTTTCTTCCTCTTTTTTGGAGAGAACAAGAGTGGTTGTAGAATCAATTGAAGTATTTCCTACTTCCTTATCGAAATTCCAGACCCTTATTAGCTGATCTTCAACAGAAGGAGCTTGTTTTTGAGTGCAAGACTGAGAGAGAAATAGGATAAATAGGACAACTAGATAAGGTAGTTTATTTCTCATAAAAAGGATTAGTTTGAGTTTCTTTTGTTGATAATGTCACGCAATTTCGAGGCTTTTTCGTATTCCTCATTTTCGATTGCATTATTCAATTCCTCTTCCAGTTGAGCCATAGTCATTTTGGCTTCTGCTGGCGTATCTTCAATTTCAATAGGTAATTCAACTGCTTTGTCGGTTTCTTCTTTTTCTTGTCCGTCTTCTATTTCCTCCTCATCAAGAATTATTCCTGCTGAGCTCAAAATAAATTCATAGGTGAAAATAGGGCATTTGAAACGCACTGCAAGTGCCACTGCGTCTGAAGTTCTTGAATCAATTTCTACAGAATTTCCGTCTTTGTTTTTGCAAATCAACTTGGAGAAAAAGATTCCCTCAATCAGGTTGTAAATGATAATTTCTTCTACGGTAAATTGAAATTCTTCGGCAAATGATTTAAACAGGTCATGAGTGAGAGGTCGACTGGGTGTCATTCCTTCTAGCTCTATCGCAATAGCTTGTGCTTCAGTCCCTCCGATTATTATCGGGAGTCGTCTTGTTCCTTTTGCCTCATTAAAAACAAGCGCATAAGCACCACTTTGAGTGTGGCTGTAGGACAATCCTGCTATTTCCAATTCTACTTTTTTCATTCGTGGCTTTGTTTATTTTGCCTTCTTAAAGTTTGTAAAGTTACAATAATCCTTTTCCATTTCAAAAGCATTTTTAATTTGGTATATTTGATCTGCAACCCATTAATTTTTAAATAACCTGAATGTTTACATCCACTGAATTTAATCCTTTAGAAAAAAAATACTATCGGCTGATGCTTATTAGAAGAGCACTTTTTTCGCTTGTCTTGATTGTGGCGTTTTGTGTATTCTTTCTTACCAATCGGGATAAAGAAGTGTCAGGAGTTGTTTTTTTGGGAATCGGTTTGGGAGTTCTATTGATAGTAATTGGAAACCTTTTGTTGGCAAAGGTTTTTTTTAAGAGAAAAATGTATTCGCTTCACGATACCAATTTGGCCTACAAAAAAGGGTGGCTAGTGAGCCATTTGACCGTAGTCCCGTTTTCAAGAATCCAGCACATAGAGATTGACGAAGGTCCTTTGGAGCGTTTTTTTAATCTGGCAACTTTGAGTATTTATACGGCAGGAGATAGCGGAAAAGATTTAAAAATAAGTGGCTTAACTAAAGAAAAATCACAAGAAATAAAAGAATTAATCACGGCCTACATTAAAGATGAATAGAACAGATTTTTCTGAGCTGGAAAGACAAAACCCTAAGGGGATTGTTATTAATTATTCTTTGTTGGTTTACAAAGTACTGAAATCGTTTTGGGTATTAATTCCTATTTTTTTTACCAAAAGTAAAGAATTGATTATCGACTATGTTGTTCCTGGATTGATAGTTCTTGGGATTGTGTTACTCATTATTTCTATTCTTCAGTTCTTATTTTTTAAATTCAAAATAGAAAACGGACATTTCATTCTCAATCAAGGTGTGTTTTTCAAAAAGAAAACTTCCATTCCTTTTGATAGGATCCAGAATGTAAATTTCAAGCAAAATATCATTCATCAGATTATCAATATCACACAAGTAGAGATTCAAACTGCTGGAGCCAAAGATGTTGAAGTTTCTATAAAGGCAATTTCTCGAGAGAAGGCAGAGGCTTTGAAAGCGAGATTGCAGGAAAGTGATCACCAAGTTGTAAAAGATGAAAATCAGGAAATTCCTGTGCCAAAAAGTAAAGTATTATTTAAACTATCGTTTTTGGAATTGCTGAAGGTCAGTGTTTCAGAAAACCACATCAAGAGTTTCTTGGCAATTTTTGCAATTATTAGTTCTTTGTATTGGCAATTCAAAGATTACTTTGAAGGTTATGTTAGTTTTCCAAAGCTCGTGAGGTTTTATCATGAAAATGAAATGGTAATCAGAGGAAGCATTAAATTAATGTTTTTAATGTCAGTGCTGGTTATCTTAATCTCAATCCTAATTTCATTTGTGAAAGTAGTTCTGAAACATTTTGATCAAAAAGTGTCAGTATTGAATGATGGAATTCAGCTCAGTCAAGGGTTATTTACTAAACGAGATGATGTACTGAAAATTAAAAAAATACAGTACATTGTTGTGGTGACAAATCCTTTGAAAAGGCAATTAGGTATTCAAAGTGTAAAAGTAAACCAGGCTGGAAGTGCAAGGACAAAAGCTAAGAAAAGAATTGAGATTGTAGGTGTGAAAAATGAGGTGCTAAAAACTTTACGTTCTCTTTTTTTTAAAGAAGAAAACCAAGCAAAATCTGCTACTTACAAACCTGCTCCTTATTATTTATTCAAATTATTCTTGTTCTCTTTTTATGGTATTTTGATAGTAAATGTTGTGATGTTTTTTGCTGCGTTTACATTCAAATTTCAGTTGTTTGTAACAGTAGGATTAATTTGTTATACATTGGTAATTAATATTTTGAAATACAAGAAAGCTTATTTCCATATTGAAGACAAAAGACTCATTGTGGGTGCTGGAGGAATTGCAACAATCACAACCGTGATGGAATTTTACAAAACGCAAAACATAAAATTAGTCCAGTCTTTCATCCAGAAAAGGAGAGGAGTTGCTTCTGTTCATTTACAAACTGCCTCTGGAACTATTAAGATGCCAAACCTACATAAAGAAGAAGCTCAAGAATTGATGACTTTAATTTTGGAAGAGGCTTGCAATAGTAATAAGGATTGGATATAGGGATTTTTCAAATTCACTAAAACGTTTGTCATGCTGAACTTGATTCAGTATCTCACAGAGCATATTTCACATTTTATACAGGGGTAATATTTCAATTAATTAAGATTCTGAAATAAATGTAGAATGACAGATTAAGAAAACTATATTGCAAAAAAAAACACCCTCAGTTTCCTGAGAGTGTTTATCAAAATTAAATTATAATCCTTACAAATTAGCAGCTTGAACTGCCGCAGTCAATCTTGGTAATACTTCAAAAGCGTCACCTACAATTCCGTAATCAGCAGCTTTGAAGAAAGGTGCTTCTGGATCTGTGTTAATCACCACAATTACCTTACTTCCGTTCACACCAGCAAGGTGTTGGATGGCTCCAGATATTCCCGCAGCAATGTATAAATTTGGTCTAATTGCTACTCCTGTTTGTCCCACGTGTTCGTGATGAGGTCTCCAATCAGAATCTGAAACTGGTCTTGAACAGGCAGTTGCCGCTCCTAAGGCTTTTGCCAAATCTTCCACAATTCCCCAGTTTTCAGGACCTTTCAGTCCTCTTCCTGCCGAAACTACTAATTCTGCTTCTGGTAAGTCAATTTCGCCAGAAGGTGTAACTTTACTTTTTACGGTTACTTTTGAAGTTCCCAAATCACTTGAATCTGCAACAACTTCTGCACTTCCTTCTCCTGCTTCTGGCTGAAGAGAATTTGGGAGAATAGAAATTACTTTAACTTCTGTGTTTATTTTCACATGGCTAAATGCTTTTCCTGAGAACGCATTCACTTTCACAACAAAATCATCAGAAGGCAATGCGATTGCTCCTGAAACGATTCCTGCGTTTAGTCTCACTGCAACTCTTGGTGCAACAGCCTTTCCTGTCAAATCTTGAGAGAAAATAACTGTTTTACTTCCGTTTGCATGAGCAACATCAGCAACTAATTTTGTTAGTTGTTGGCTGTCCAATTCTATGTTGTTGTGAGCAATAACTTTGCTTGCTCCGTATTTTCCTAATGCACTCAATGCATCATTGTCTAAATTTCCAGAAGTAACAACTACTGTGTTTCCTCCAGTTTGAGCTGCTATTTTACTTCCGTAGAATACTGCTTCATGGGCGTTTTTAGCAATCCCATCTTTTGAATCTATATATACTAATACTGACATAATTAAATAACTTTTGCTTCATTGTGTAATAAACTAACTAACTCAT
>JBDMYC010000067.1:0-6389 GCA_039770535.1 Flavobacteriales bacterium | reverse complement strand
GCTGGTTAAAAATGACAACTAATCTTAAAAAATTGTTAAGAAAAAAACAACCTATTAAATTTTTATTTGTAACTTAGGCAATCAATAATCAAAAAAACAAAATAATGAAAACAAGTACTATGAAATTTGGGAAGTATTTAATGCTTTCTTTTTTAGCATTGGGAATTACAGTAAGTAGCTGTAAAAAAGATGAGGAAGATGATGAAATCAACTACTCTCACTCCCAAAAACAAGTTCCAATTGTATACAAGTCAACAGGAGAAACATGCTACTATTGTGGAGACTGGGGATGGCAAGCATGGATAGATTTATCTAATGACTATGAGGGAACTGCTCTAACGTGGGCCAACTACAGCACAGGGTTCTCTAACGGTATTTTTAGAGGACAAGAACTTAATAGTTCTGAACCAACTATGGAAGCAATCAAACAAAACTTTGGTTCTGGAGGAAAACCAAATTGGTATGTAAATGGAACAAGTTATGGAACTTCTGCTTCTGCTGCTAATGCTGCTGTGGCTGCTTCTATCGCTACTCCTGCATCTTCAGTTGTTGCTTCTGCAGCATTTGTAAGTGAAATGGAAGGTAGTTCAGTAACAGTTAATGCTCAAGCTAAATTTTATTCTACTGCAACAGGAGAATATTACATGGGAGCTTACATCATTGAAAACAATGTAAATGGACCACAGTCTGGACCAATTGGAGCAAGCGGACCAGTAGACCACCACTTAGTAATGAGAGGTTCAATGTCTTCATCTGCATGGGGAGAGCAAATCGTAGCTGCATCTGCATCTGCTGATGAAACTGTAGAAAAAGAATTTACAGTATCGTTACCATCTTCTTACAAAACTGCTGACGTAAATGTAGGAGTTATTATTTGGAAGAAAAATGGAGCTAACTACGAGTATGTAAATGCTGCAACTAACTTATAATATTAAAAATTAACATTTTTAGAAATGCCTTTCCGATTGCCGGGAAGGCATTTTTTTTGGTCTTTTTTTCTGCCAAATCTAAAAACACAGAGATTTTATTCTTAATTTAACATTCTAATAAACTCAAATAACACTATGAAAACAACAACAATTAACCTAGGAAAGTATTTGTTACTTTCTTTTTTAGCGATAGGAATGACTCTTAGTAGCTGTAAAAAAGAAGACGAAAAAGAAGATGAAACTCCATCTGGACCTACTTTTACTCACCAAATGAAAAAAATTCCTTACATCTACAAGCATACAGGAGAGACTTGTTACTATTGTGGAGATTGGGGATGGCCTCTTTGGATTGGAGCTGCAGACGATAATGTAGGAAATGCCCTAGCTTGGGGAAATTATGGGACTGGTTTTTCAGACGGAACTTTCAGAGGACAGGAGCTTAGCACTAGCTTTTCAACTAATGAAGATTTTCAGAATAATTCTGCTGCAATGGGAGGTAAACCTTCCTTTGTTATGAACGGAAATAAAATTACATTAACAGGAGCAACAATTCAGGACGCAATTAATGGAATTACTGCTGATGTAGCTGCTATCAATGCAGATTCCGATATTGATGCAACAGCTGCTTTTGTTACAAGCTGGGAGGGAGACAAACTGAAAGTAGAGACACAAGCAAAATTGCACAAGCAACTTATTGGAAACTATTTCATGAGTGCCTACGTAATTGAAAACAAAGCGAAAGGACCACAGTCTGGACCAAACGGAGGAGCAAGTGTAGAACACCACTACGTGATGAGAGGATCTATGCACACTGATACTTGGGGTCAAGAATTATTCAATGGGACAGAAGAGGCTGATGCAGTTTTTGAAAAAACATTTGAAGCTACTATTCCTTCAACTTACGTAAAAGAAAACATTTCTGTAGGTGTTATCATCTGGAGAAAGAACGGAACTAAATATTTTTGGGTAAACTGTGCAACAGACCAGTAAAATCTAAATTAATTAGAATAAAAAAAGGTCGACTTAACCAAGTCGACCTTTTTTTATGGTTTGTATTTTCTCAAAATAGAATTCTTGATATCCAACAAGTTTAAGTTAATGGATTTATTGTGTGACAATAATTGTTAGTGTGTCGTTCGCAAAAGAACTGAAGTTCCCAAGAGCATTGTTATCAAAATTACTTTTCGGATTGGCAGGAGTAGCTGCATTTCCAAATAATAATTCATCTACAGCATTAAAATAATCAAACGACTGTTTATTCAAAGAACGTAAATAACAAGTTACAGTGTCACCAAGTTGAGCCACATCAGCACCAAACAGAGGAAAATTAACAATGTTTCCATTTGTCAGATCATCATCTAATAGAATCATGTCTTCAATTGTTCCGTATCGTTCGCCAGCAATGTCAAGCTCTATTCTGTAGTAATTTGCCTCGGCACCTGGATCTCGGAACACAATATTGATCAAATAACCAGAATCACTAAAAGCAGATTGCGGAGTAAATGTTGCCAATAATGTATCGATTTTTACAACATTGGGCATGGTTGTTTGTGCTTCATAGGTTTGTCCGTTTTCGGTTACTTTCATAGTGTAATTTGCTCCTGAAGTTGCAGAAAAATTAGACAATTCATAGTTGCCATTTCCCATATTAATAAGTGGAAAATCTGTGGTCC
Organism: Flavobacteriales bacterium; assembly: GCA_039770535.1. GTDB lineage: Bacteria > Bacteroidota > Bacteroidia > Flavobacteriales_D > CAJJDF01 > CAJJDF01. Next base: position 3,787 of record JBDMYC010000067.1, on the reverse strand, counting down.
CGTCATTCAGTGTAACAGCTGCATTGGTAACTGCAGGGTTTGAGTTCGCACCAAAAAAATTTCCAGAAGTAGTTATTTTACTTGTTACCGATTTGGTTCCTAATTCAATCTGAGCATCAATGGTTGTTCTCTTGTCAGCTTCATCTAGTTCCACATCAATTATCTTGGTGCATGAACCCAATATAGCAAAGGAAATGGCAGTGGTAAGGATTATATTCTTCATTATTTTTAGTATTAAAATAGGTGTAAAAATTAAAATTTGAAGTTGTAAGTGACAGAAGGGATTATTCTGAAAAGAGCCGTTTGTTGAGCTACTGTTTGTCCAGGATTGTCTGGGTCTTCAATAAAATCTATAGAGAAAGCATTTTCTCTGGCATAAGCATTATAGATTGAGAAATTCCAGTTTGACTCAAACTTGTCGGTTTTTTTATTGTACCAAGTCACACCAAAATCGAGCCTGTGGTAAGCAGGAAAACGAGAGGCATTTCTATCGGAATAGTAAGGGATAACTCTTCCTTCCACTTCGTACCTTCCTTCGGGAAATGTCACTGCTATTCCTGTTGTGTAAACCCAGCTGGATGAAACAGTCCATTTTTCATTTAGCTTGTATATCCCAACAAGAGAAATGTCGTGAATTAAATCTTGCCTTGCAGGATAATACTCGTTATTGTTCACTCCATCCACTTTTCTTAAGGAACGAGAATACGTATAACTTATCCACCCTGTGAAGTCTCCTTTACTTTTTTTGAAATAAAATTCTGCTCCATAAGCAATTCCTTTTCCGTAGGCCAATTCTTTTTCCACGTCTCCATTCAAGAATAAGTTAGCTCCATCTTTATAATCTATTTGGTTTTGTAGGTTTTTGTAGTAGGTCTCAACAGAAAATTCGTACGTATTTTCTTTGAAATTTTTGAAGTATCCAATTGCAATTTGATCTACAATCTGCGGTTTTATATTGTTCGAACTTGGCACCCAAGAATCGGTAGGCGAAGAGGAAGTCGTGTTGGATAATAAATGAATGTATTGGTAATTTCTGTTGTATGATAATTTGAAAGAAGAGCTTTCGTCTAACATGTATTTCAGTGCCAATCGTGGCTCTAATCCACCGTAGAATTTGCTTGTTTTGTGTTTCTCTACAAATTCAATTGCTGTCTGATTGCCCTCTGTATCAAATGTTTTGATAGAATCATTGTTACCTAAATAGTTGAAAAATGAATAACGCAATCCGTAGCTAATACTAAATACTTCGCTAAATTTTTGTTCGTTTTGGATGTAAACAGCACTTTCGGTTGCTAAATTATTGGTCAATTTATTGGCATTGAAACTAGGGTTTTCTGCCACAAGCTCTCCAGGAGAAAACGTGTGATAAATTAAATTCACCCCAAACTTGATGGTGTTTTTATCGTTATAGTAGTAAGAAAAATCTTGTTTTAAGTTGTAATCCAAGATAGAAGCTTTAACACCAAAACCATCTTCGCCAGCACCCACTTTGAATTCATAATCGTAGTTACTTGCAATAAGAGAAGTGTTGGAAAATAGCTTGTCGCTAAATAGGTGATTCCATCTCAAAGTACCAGTTGCGTTTCCCCAATTGAATCCAAAATTATCGCCTGCTCCAAATACATCTCGCCCAAAATAACCGGATAAAAACACTCTGTTCTTATCGTCAATTTTATAATTTGCTTTGAGGTTCAGGTCATAGAAATAAAGCGTACTTTCTCTCAAGTTTTCATCACTGGAGAAGTTCAGAAAAATATCTGCGTAACTTCTTCTCCCAGATACAACAAATGAGCCTTTGTCTTTCACAATAGGACCTTCAAGGGTTAGCCGCGAAGAAATAACTCCCAAACCTCCGGAAGCACCAAATTTTTTGCTATTCCCGTCTTTCATGGTAATATCCATAACAGAAGAACCTCTGCCACCATATTCTGCAGGCATTCCTCCTTTATAAAGTGACACATCTTTGATAGCATCAGAATTAAATACAGAGAAAAATCCAAGAAGGTGAGAGGCATTGTAAACCACTGCTTCATCAAGTAGAATTAAGTTTTGATCAACTCCACCACCACGAACAAAAAATCCTCCGTTTCCTTCTCCGCCACTTTTTATTCCTGGCATTAAAGTAAATGTTTTCACAATGTCTTTTTCACCTAAAAGCACGGGAATGGATTCGATACTTTTGGGATCCAATTTCTCAATTCCCATGGAAGTGCTCGATACGTTTTCGTCTTCAATTTCTCCGGTTACCTCAAACTCTTTCAGCTTTGTTGAAGCTGAGGATAGTTCCATATTAAATTTTTTGTTTTCATCTAACACTACTTTTTTCTCAATTGGGTCGAATCCTAAAGAATTGAAAATGAGCGTATAACTTCCTTTTTCAAGTGTAAGAGAGTAGAATCCATAAACATTGGTCACTGCTCCCGTAGTAGGAATTTCTTTTACCTTGATGGTAGCTCCAATTAAATCCTCTCCGTTTTCGGCATCTTTAATTGATCCACTGACAGTAAATTTTTGCGTAATTCCTTGAAAACAAACAAGTAGAAAAGGAATAATCAGTAGTTTTTTCATATAAAATGGGTGTATTTAAGATTAAAAGTAGAGTTAATTCTTCAAAATATATTACAGGAATGATAAAAGGAAAATAAGGTGGATAACAGGTGATTACATTTACAATGGTGAGTTATCCAAGTTCCATAATTCCTTCTTCCCAAGCAGTCATTTTTACTTTAAGAGTAGCTTTCATTTCTTTGTAAGGTTCCAGAACGGCATTTGTTTTTGCTTCATCAGAGTAATCAAGAGAAGCAATTTTGATGTCGTATTCTTTCATTTTTTCTTCTAGTTTTTCAATGTCTTTTTCCAGTTTGTTGACTTTATTTTCCAGTCTTTTTCTGGCCTTTTGCTCTTCATACGACAAAGCGTTTGTGTCTTTGTTTGTTGATTCATCCACTTTCGCCACAGTTTCTTTCTTCTTCTTTGTAGTATTCTCGAAAAGCGCAATCGATTCTTTCTTTTTTCTTTTCAAAAAACTACCCACGTCTTCATGGTGCACACTCACACGTTCGTCTTTTATTTCAAAAATTCTATTCGTCAGCATATCCAAGAAATCCCTATCGTGAGAAACAACCAATAAAGTTCCTTCGTAACTCATCAAAGCATCTTTTAGTACGTTTTTGGAGGCAATATCAAGGTGGTTTGTTGGTTCATCTAACACCAAGAAATTATGTGGCTCCAGTAATAATTTGCACAATGCAAGTCTTGTTTTCTCTCCACCAGAAAGTACTTTCACTTTTTTGTCTTGGTCTTCTCCGCTAAAAAGAAAAGAACCTAAAATGTTTCGAACTTTCGTTCTCATGTCTCCAGTTGCGATATCATCAATGGTTTCAAAAATTGTTTTGTCTCCATCAAGTTTTTCCGATTCGTCCTGAGCAAAATACCCGATAGAAATATTGTGACCTAATTCAAGGTCGCCTTCATTGTGACTTTCGTCACCTACAATTAATTTTATTATAGTTGATTTTCCAACACCATTTTTCCCAATTAGCGAAATACGATCTTGTGCATTAATCATCAAATCGGCATTTTTAAGGATTGTTTTGGTAGGATATTCTTTAGTTAACTCATTGAATTTCACTGCAAATTTTCCGGACCGTGGTGGAGTTTGAAACCTAAACTTTAATTTAGATCCATCTTGCTCATCTACTTCTACTTTTTCTAGCTTATCTAGCTTTTTGATCAGGGATTGAGCAAAAGCAGCTTTGTTCTTTTTGGCTCTGAATTTATTAATCAG
>JBDMYC010000066.1:0-7562 GCA_039770535.1 Flavobacteriales bacterium | reverse complement strand
TTTCGATCGAGTATCCTTCTGCTTCTGCAATATAATTTCTCACAATTCTATGACGAAGAATTGATTCTGCAACTGCCTGAACATCTTCAATATCTGGTGAGTACTTTCCATTTATTGCTGCATTCGTTTTGGCAGCAATTATAAGATTTTGTGAAGCTCTTGGACCAGCACCCCACGAAATATACTTGTTTACCATGTCTGTTGCTTGCGGAGTATTTGGCCTTGTCTTGGTAGCCAATTTCACTGCATATTCCATCACGTTATCTGCAACAGGAATTTTCCTGACCAAGTTCTGGTAGAACAGAATTTCTTCTCCTGTCAAGACATTATTAAGCTGAACTGAATGACCTGCTGTTGTTGCTTTCACAATTGCTAATTCTTCTTCGTAAGTTGGATAATCTACCCAAATATTGAACATAAATCTATCCAATTGTGCCTCTGGCAAAGGGTAAGTTCCCTCCTGCTCAATTGGGTTTTGAGTTGCCAATACAAAAAATGGCTTATCCAATTTGTAAGTTGTTCCAGCTGCTGTAACTGCTCTTTCTTGCATGGCTTCTAGCAAAGCTGCTTGAGTTTTGGGTGGAGTTCTATTTATCTCATCTGCCAAGACGATATTAGCAAACAATGGACCTTTCAAGAATTTAAATGATCTAGATTCATCCAATATTTCTGACCCTACAATATCTGATGGCATTAAATCTGGTGTGAACTGAATCCTATTAAAACTTAACCCCAGAACTTCAGAAATGGTATTAACTAAAAGCGTTTTAGCCAATCCCGGAACACCAACAAGTAAACTGTGCCCATTACTGAGAATTGCGATTAACACTTTTTTGATAACCTCATCCTGTCCAATTATTACCTTACTAATTTCAGAGTTCAATTGGTTAAATTTAACCTTTAAACTATCTATTGCTTCGGCATCAGAACTAAATTGAGTCATGGTAATATATGTATTAAATTATATTTGATAAAAATATAAAAAGAAATGAAGAAGTACCTCAATTCTATTTTTATTTAATCCAATCTCTCACAAATTCACAAGCTGCATAATCTGGGTGAATTTTGATATAAGTAGATTTCGATTTGTTCTTTATCCATTTTTTTATCGCATCAGCTTTTGCTGCATTAGTAGCATTTTGGAGAATAAATTGATAATCATCTTTTAAATTTGCCTTGTGCGGTTTCGAGATTGATTTCAATTTCACCATTTGATAGAATTGCCCATCTTTAGACTCTGACAGAATCGGTTTTGAATATTCTTTTTCTTTCAAATCGTCTATGATAAGGAACACCTGCTTATCCAATTGCTTCATTTCAAACTTTGAAGAGGCAGATTGCTGGTTATAAATCAATCCTCCATTGTAGCGTGTTTCTTTGTCGTCTGAGAATTTTTTTGCTGCTTCTTCGAACGTGTAAGTTCCATTATCAATCAATGATTTGATGCTATCTAAGAACACTTTTGCTTTAGAGACTTCGGCCTCACTGATTTTTGGTATCAACAAAATATGTCTTCCTCTATATTGATCTCCCCTTCTTTCAAACAACTCCAAGATATGAAATCCATAATCCGTTTCAAATACTTGAGAAACTGAGCCTTCATCAATTTTGAAAGCGACTCTATCAAATTCTGGAACAAAAGTTCCTCTTGTTACCCAATCAAATTCTCCTCCTTGTCCTCTCGAACCTGGATCGTTAGAATACAAAACTGCTGTAGTAGAAAAAGTTCGCTCGCCACTAACAATTTCTTCCCTCCATTTTGCCAATTTTTCTTTGGTTTCTTTCTTTACCTCTTCCGAAACTTTAGGGGCTTTAGTAATGTGCGCTACTTCAACTTTAGATTCTACTAGAGGAATACTATCTCTATCTAGACCTTTATAGTACTTTTTTACATCTGAGGGTGTGATATTTATAGCAGAAGTAATTTTCCCCCTCATTCGCTCAGCCTTCATTCTATTTTCAATAGTTCTGTAGAATTCCGATTTAATATCGTCAATTGATTTTCCGTAGTATTCTTCTAACTTTTTTCTACCTCCAATTTGATTTTCAAAATATCTAATCCTGTTATTCAGTTCTCCATTAACTTGCTCTGGACTTACAATTACACTGTCCACATCTGCTTGATACATCAACAAAGACTGAAACATAATCTCTTCATAAACCAAACACCTGGCATTCTCTCCCAAATCAAATCCTTCCTGCTTTGCTTGTAACAATTGTGCTTCTACCTCTGAGTGTAAAATCAATTTACTTCCTATTGTTCCTATCGTACCATCAATCAATTTTGCCTTTTGTGCATTTGCTGCAACTAGTAAAAACAGACCTAATACGAGTAAAGATATTTTCTTCATTATTGTACGTTAAATTCTTAGTTTACAAAGAAACAAAAGTATTTCAATTCCTTGTGTTAATATTTGCTAAATAATTGATGAGAATGCAACTGAATTATGCCTGAAATAGCTGGTACTTGCATTCAATAGATCCATTCATTAAATCAAACTCTTCAGTTTTTTTGAGTGGAATTAGCTTCAAGGCATCTGTGTTAGAGCTCAACACTCCCATTTTGTATCCTTCAAATTCTTCTTTAATATGTTCTCCAAACCTTTGGTATAAAATAGCTACTTCATCTTTATAGATTCTTTCTCCATAGGGTGGATTAATAATTAAAGTTCCTTTACTTCCACTAGCTCTTACCTCCAAAGCATCTTCTACTTTAAATCTGATAATTCGGTTCAATTCTGGTGTGTTTCGCAAGTTTGCCTGAGCGGCTCTAATTGAGCGCATTGCTAAATCAGAAGCTTGTATTTTCACTCCCTTATCGGTATCAATTTTAGCATTAGCTTCGTTCCGCACTTTCTTCCATAGATCTTGGTCGAAATCTTCCCAATTAAAAAAACCAAAGCTTGTGCGATAGTAACCTGCTGGTATATTACAAAGCATCATTCCCGCCTCAATCGCAATAGTTCCAGATCCGCACATTGGATCAACCAGAGCCGAGTTTTTGTCCCATCCAGAAAGTGACAATAATCCCGCAGCCATTACTTCATTGAGTGGCGCATTGTTTGTTTCAACTCTATACCCTCTTTTGAATAACGCATCTCCTGAGGTATCCAATAAGATTTGACATTTTTCTCCTCTAATAAATAAATTCAACTTAATATCTGGTTCCTTTGCGTCTACATTTGGCCTATCATTAAATTTGTCTCTAAACCTATCTACAATTGCATCTTTTGTTTTAAGCGAAATATACTGCGAATGAGTAAAAATGTCTGAATGAACAGAATGGGAAATGGCAAAGGTTTTATCCAGACCAAAAATGTTTTCCCATTCTAGCTCTTTTACTTTGTCATACAATTCATTTTCATCTTTAGCAGTAAATGCAAACATGGGTTTAAGAATACTAATTGCTGTCCTAAAACTATAGTTGCATGCATACATTTGCTCTTTAGTTGCATGAAACTCTATGGCTCGATTTGTTACTCTGCATTTTGGAATTCCCAATTCAATAAGCTCTTGCTTAAGAACTTGCTCGAGACCTTTCAGGGTTTTCGCTATGTATTTTTCTCTTTTCAAAAAAGTTAATTTTTTATTTAGTCTTTATCTTCAATTTGCACAAATTCATGCGGCTCATCTTCCACAATCTCGAAATCTGTGTAACCTTCATTTTCGTTATAGGAAAATTCTTTTTTTCCATTTATAAATTCAGAAAACTGCGAATAAATCGTTCGGAATGAGGTTAAACCACGCAAGAAAATACTAATGATAAAAAACACGCCCACGATATTAATGACTGCTCCAATGAAAAAAGCATTACTTAACCAGTTTATTTTTGAAAACAACCAATTATTCATTGCATTATCAACTAAAAATGGATTATTTACAGCAAATAGATAAAACGCAACTGTAGAGCAAGCAATAATAATATCGAATTTTAGAGTGGACGAATCAAACGAAACGTAATCTCTATTTAGTTGCATATTGAATTTCATCCTTCTCTTTCTTTGCTCTATTTTATTTATTAGATAAAGGAAAAGAACAACCGAACCGGTTATAACAAGCACTGTGTTGGAAGACAAGCTTTCACAATAATTAGTTGTTGCTAAAGCAGATACAGATGCCAAGAAGTAACTCTGAGAAATTCGAAGGATGTATTTTTCAACTTTTCCAGTTTCTCCTGTTGTCATCTTGAGCAAAGCTCTGAACAAGAACCAAATGAGGTTGAAAGAAATAAAAACGATTCCTAAAAGGAAGGCAAACTTTAGCATGGTGTGTTTTAAATTGGCTCAAATTTACCTTTTCTATGTTAGATTTTCAATGATTATTGAAAATAGATTTCAAACCAGCACTACCGAGTCAATATAAAGCACAAACATATTGCAGCCGAAATGACAAAATAGAAACTCTATAATGATTGAAAAACCAACCGTTTTTAATTTAAAACGATTGTTTCTCTTAGATTTTAATATATTTGTTTTTACAAAAATTCAAACTATGAAAAGTACCAGATTTACGTTAATTACCCTTTTAGTTTTCACTTCAATTTTCGGTCATGCCACCGAAGGAATGTGGTTGCCCAACTTAATAAAAGCTCTTAACTATAGCGATATGCAATCCAAAGGATTGATGATTTCAGCTGAAGAATTATACTCTGTAAATCAAAGTAGTATGAAAGATGCAGTAGCCCATTTTAATGGAGGCTGCACATCTGAAGTTGTTTCTGACAAAGGGCTACTATTTACCAATCACCACTGCGGATATTCACAAATTGCAAGTCATAGCTCAGTAGAAAACAACTACCTGAGAGATGGATTTTGGGCTATGAATTTAAGCGAAGAAAAAATGAACAAAAATCTTTATGTGGATTTCATTGTAAGAATTGAGGATGTTACTGATAAAATGATCGGAGGTGAAAAAACAGAGGGAGAAACAGATGCTGCTTTCGTAAAAAGAAAAACAGAAGCGGTAATGAAAGAATTGACGGACGGAACAAAATACTTAGCAAAAGTAAAACCATTCAATTACGGAAATAAATATTTTGCTTTTGTAATCGAAAGATTTACCGACATCAGGTTAGTTGGCGCTCCCCCTTCTGCAATTGGTAAATTTGGATTTGACACGGACAATTGGGTGTGGCCAAGACACACTGGAGACTTTTCAGTTTTCAGAATCTATGCCAACAAAGACAATAAGCCAGCTGATTATTCAGCCGATAATATTCCTTACACTCCAAAGCACCACTTTCCAATTTCATTGGCTGGTGTGGAAGAAGGAGATTTCTCTATGGTTTACGGTTTTCCGGGGAGAACACAACAATACCTAACATCTTATGCTGTTGATCAGAAAATTAATCGCAGTAATCCTGCTCGAATTTTGATGAGAGACAAATCTCTTGAAGTGATAAATGCCACAATGAAAGAGAGCGAAGAAATGAGGATTAAATATGCTTCTTACCAATCGCGTGTGAGTAACGCTTGGAAAAAATGGAAAGGCGAAAATTTTGGACTGATCAAAGAAAAATGTCTTGAGAAAAAAGAACGAAATGAGTCTGATTTTACAAAAAGAATCAACTTATCCGATACGCTCAAATCAAAATATGGGGCACTTCTTCCCGAGTTAAAACAAATCTATAAAAACAATGAAAAATATCAAAAAGCCTACGATTATTTCGTAGAAATGATTTATTCTGGACCAGCCTCTGTACGTTACCTCAATGGATTTGTAGATGTAATAGAAAATCACGAAAAACTAAAGGAGGCAGGAAAACTGGACGAAAAAATTGAAAAGCTAAAAACAAGCTACATTAGTTTCGTTAGCAATCCACAGCAAATTGCACACGAGAAAAGAATGTGGAAAAACATGTACCCAATTGCAATCAAGAATGTAGATACTGAATTTCATCCGGAAAATTTATTGTCAATTGGAAACTACCAAGGAAATATGGAATCTATTATTGATGAAATGTTCGAAAAATCTTGTCTTCTTGGGGAAGGTAAAATCATGAAAAGATTGAATAAACCCACTGAAAAAAATCTAAATAAAATCAAGAAAGATAGAGGATATAAAATGGTGAAAGAATTTTATAGCGTACTGCGAGGAAAAGTAATTCCTACCTACTACGCTAATGATGATAAAATAGAATCATTGATGAAAAAATATTCGAAAGCTATACAAATTGTATTTCCTGACAAAAACTACTGGTATGACGCCAACAGTACATTAAGGGTTTCTTACGGTAAAATTGAAGGATCTAAACCTAGAGATGGAATGCAATACACACACTTCACAACTGCTGAGGGTATCATGGCAAAATACATTCCTAACAATGACGAATTTGATGTGCCAGCAAAATTAATTAATCTAATAGAAAACAAAGATTACGGACAATATGCTTCAAAAGATGATGAATTGGTAATTTGCTTTACAGGCAGCAACCACACTACAGGCGGAAACTCTGGTAGTCCTGTCATTAATGGCAAAGGAGAACTAATCGGAATAAATTTCGACAGGAGCTGGGAAAGTACCATGAGTGATGTGATGTTTAGCGAAGATTTATGCAGAAACATAACTGTAGATATTAGATACGTTTTGTTCGTGATTGATAAATATGCTGGAGCAAGCCATTTAATTAAGGAAATGAACTTGGTGGGACAACAAAGCGAAATAAAACCAAAAAACAAGTAAAACATCAAATAGCCACTTTAATCCGTGCTAAAATCTAACTCAGAAGCAAGTAATTTGTAGAAGAAAGACTCAAGATTTTATTTTAGAAAAAGAAAATGTATAAATCCGTTACGAGATGAGCAAAGCATCTAAAATAATAGACAAAATGTTTTTGAACGATCCTTTTAGCCAATGGCTTGGAATAAAAAGAATTGAGGAAAAAGAAGGTGCTGTAGTTTTAGAACTTACCGTAAGAAAAGAAATGCTAAACGGTTTTGGAATTGCTCACGGAGGAATTACTTATTCCCTTGCAGATAGTGCCTTGGCTTTTTCTGCAAATGGCTACGGAATTCAATCTGTGTCGATAGAAACCTCTATTTCTCACACAAAATCAGTGAAAGAAGGAGATGTACTAAGAACAAAAGTTACCGAAGAAAGTTTGACTTCTAAAATTGGAATTTATACGATTCATATTTACAACCAAGCCAATGTAAATGTTGCTTTGTTCAAAGGCACAGTTTATAGAACTGGCAAGGAATGGGAGGTGGAAAGATAAAAAGTTAAATCACATTCCTTTTATACTTTTTTTGTCATTTTTAAAATAAAATGTGCTAGTCATATCCAGCAAAAAAAGAGATTTCTCAAATTAATTTTCAACTCAAAAAAAGCACCTGTGTTTATTATCTAATTGAAAATGAATTAAATAACGTCAATAGAACAGAAGAAGTTTACTATTCTATCTTTTTTGTTGTGCAAATCATGTAACCAATCCATAACCTTGCGTTATATAATGTGAAGAGAGAAAGCTGGGAGCAAAGGCAAGTGATAAAATAGATACTGCGGTATCGCCCAGCTGTCCTCTTTGTTTATTAATCAATTATTTATATACTTACTAATCTTTA
>JBDMYC010000065.1:0-11115 GCA_039770535.1 Flavobacteriales bacterium | reverse complement strand
GTTCAAGAAAATACGCACACAAAATTCCATTTATTGTGAAATTGAATCACAATGAAATGTTGACTTACCCAGAAACATTTAGCCAAATATCTTTTGGTTCTGTGGATGAGGCGTGGAATCTTGGAGCAGCCGCAGTTGGGGCAACAATCTATTTTGGCTCTGAAGACAGCAACAGACAAATAATTGAGGTAGCACAAGCATTTGAAAGAGCGCACGAATTAGGAATGGCAACTATTCTGTGGTGTTACTTGAGAAACTCAGGTTTCAAAAAAGACGGAACAGATTATCATACTGCAACAGATATTACAGCTCAAGCAAATCACTTGGGAGTAACGATACAAGCAGACATTATTAAGCAAAAATTACCAACAAATAACGGAGGATACACCAACATTGGATTTGGAAAAACTCACGATAAGGTTTATTCGGAATTGAGTACGGATAACCCAATTGATTTGTGTCGTTACCAAGCAGTAAATTGCTACATGGGTAAAATTGGATTGATTAACTCTGGAGGAGCTTCTACAGGAAGTAAATCTACTGATATGAGTGATGCAATTACTACTGCAGTGATCAATAAAAGAGCTGGAGGTCATGGATTAATTTCGGGAAGAAAAGCTTTCCAGAAAGACATGACGGAAGGAGTAAAATTATTAAACTCCATTCAAGATGTGTATCTTGATGATGCAATTACGATAGCATAAAACCAAGATTGAAAGTAGATTGAGGTAAAACTTTTGTTTTCAATTTTTTAAAAAGAAATAACTATGGGATGGTTTTCTAGAAAAAGTAAAAATATACAAACTCCAACCGATCAGAAGAAAGATACTCCTGACGGATTCTGGCACAAAACGCCAAGCGGAAATATTGTAGATAGAGATGATTTGGAGGGTAATAATTGGGTGAGTGAAGAAGATCATCACCATTTCAGAATTGGCTCCAAAGAGTATTTTTCTATCATTTTTGATGATAATAAATTCACAGAGCTGGATAAAGATATGGTATCTAAAGATCCATTGAAATTTACAGATACCAAGTCGTACGACAAAAGATTGGAGGCTTCCAAAAAGAAATCGGGATTGAAAGATGCTGTGAGAACTGGTTACGGAAAAACATCAGGGCAGCCGATTGTAGTGGCTTGTATGGATTTTGCTTTTATTGGAGGTTCAATGGGATCTGTGGTGGGAGAAAAGATAGCTAGAGCTATTGATCACGCCATCAAGAAAAAATGTCCTTTTATGATGATTTCAAAATCGGGAGGAGCAAGAATGATGGAAGCAGGATTTTCTTTAATGCAAATGGCAAAGACATCTGCAAAGTTGACTTTATTAGCCAAAGCTAAATTACCTTATATTTCATTATTAACGGATCCTACAACAGGTGGAGTTACCGCTTCTTTTGCAATGCTAGGAGATGTGAATATCGCAGAGCCAGGTGCTTTAATTGCATTTGCAGGACCAAGAGTTGTAAAAGAAACAATTGGAAAAGACTTGCCAGAAGGATTCCAAACTTCGGAGTTCTTGTTGGAACATGGTTTCCTAGATTTCATTGTAGATAGAAGACAATTGAAAGAAAAGCTAGCCTTATTGGTGAAAGTATTTTAAACTTAAAAATATAAGACATAAAAAAAAGCGATTCGTGAGAATCGCTTTTTTTGTGGATTAAATTCCTCTAAATTTCATTGCTTTTCGGCAAGAACTTATCAGAGAGTTTATGTTTTACCTTCTATTATGAATGTGCTTTTCCATTTGTGCCAACTGAGATTTGATTTCTGGGTTGGTTGGTTTGCAAGCTTTTGCTTTTTTGAACAGGTTAGTTGCCTGAGCAAATCTTCTTGATTGTAGTTCAATTCCAGCTAGTTGCAAATAAGCAGTTGCTTTGCTGTCTTTGTCTGCCAATCCTTTGTCTAGGGCAAGTCTCAGGTTCTTTTTGGCTTCGTTTCTTTTTCCGTTTTGCATGGCAATCATTCCCAATTGCAAATACGAACTTCCTTCGCTTCCTGCTCCCAAAACTTTGCTAGAGCTTTTGATACTTTTGTTCATTAGCTTTTCTGCTCCTTCAAAATCCTTGTTTTGCATGGCCATGTTAGACTGTAACATGTAAAATCCTTGTCGTATTGGCTTGAAAAGTAGTCTTGGAAAAATAACAGTTTTGATATGTTTTTGAGCCATTTCCATATTTCCAGATTGAATTCCTTCCTGAATAAAACGGATAGGACCAAAGAAAATGTGAGAACCGACTGCAATGAACATCAAAATGAATGAAAACCACCACCAACCATCTAGCTTTGTAAAGCTCAAGGCAATAGTCGAAATTATTAGTGCGATAGCTATATAGAAACGGAATTCTAGTAGCTTTTTGTAGATTGTCATCAATATCATCATAAGGCGCTTTTTTTCTCTTTAGCCTGCAAATTTAATGAAAATATCGACCACAATAAATTTTAATCGAATAATATAAAAACCTTATTCTACTTGATAAGAATAGTAACCACCTTTCTCTTTTATTTTTCGATACATTTTTTGCGCTTCTTTCACTTTCCCAATATTTTCAAGGCTATTTGCTTTGAACCATTCTGCATCTTCGTAGAAAAAATCAAATCCATTTGCCATAGCTTTGTCAAAATAGGAAATGGCTTGCGCGTAATTCTTTTGATAAAATAAAGAGTATCCGATATAAAACTCGGCATTTGCATCTTGAGGAAAATGGGTGAGGATTATTTCAAAATTTTCAATAGCAAGAGAGTAGTTTTGTTCTTTCAATTGAAACAAACTTTTTTTCAGTTGCTGCTTGTAGGTGATAATTTGTTGCTGAGATCCATTTCCAGTTTCAACTCCAATATCTTTCCCATTTGCTTGATTTGCACTTGTTCCGCTTAGTTTTTGCTCCACTGGAATTGTATTGGTGTAAATTACCGAATAATCAATAGCCAAAAAATCATAATACATCAGAGCTTTTGTTTTAGCAGTCTTCACTGTGTAATCTGTTTTTTGTTTGATTTCGATTGGATTTAATTCCATTTTAGGAATTTCAAAATAATCTCTTTTCGGGATATCTTTTTCTGCAGTTTCTGTTGGCTCAATTTCTTTTGTTACTGGTTTTTTCTGCTTGGTGTTTCTTTCAGTTATTGGAACAATGACCTCTTTGGTTTCATCTTCAGATTTTTTTACTTCTATAATTTCTTCTTCCTGATTTTCAATGGTTTTATCTTCTTTGGTAATTGTCTGTGCAATTTCAATTTTCTCAGTTGGAGAATCTGGAAGATTGAAAAAGAAAAGTACTGCCAAAGAAAGAACAGCAAATGCGGCCAATGAAATCAACATCTTGGAAGAATTGTTCGACTCAAAAGGCGGAATAGTTCCAATAGCTTCAGGAAATTCGTCAAAACCTTCAGCTGCATCCGCAAGAAATTCGTCTTTGGTGAGCAAGGCATCAAAGTCTTCCAGTTTTTTCCCGGTCAATGTGCCCTGGTAATAGCTTTTGAGAAGCTCTCCGAGATCTTTACCGTCTATGTTAGTATTTGTACTCATCTTTTTCTTGTTTAATGGGAAGTGCTATTCCTTGAGTTTTATCTCGAGGTTTCTTTTTCCATTTTGTATGTTACTTTTTACCTCTTTCAAGCTCAAGTTGGTTTGCTCAGCAATTTGAACGTAACTTTTGTTTTGGAGATAAAACAACTCAATACAAACTCTTTGGTTTTCTTTTAAATTGGGGATGAATTCCTCGAGTTTTGTCAATAATATTTCTTTTTTTTGGTGAAAGTCAGTCGTATCTTCTTCTTGCACCAAAGGTTGTGTGTCTAGCGCAGTTTTGTGTATTTTTTTATTTTTTCTCAGCCTCATCAAACATTGGTTTTTTGTAATCTGATACAGCCAAGGTTTGAAGTTTCTCACTTCACTTTTTTTCAATTCGGCCATTAGCTTTTCAAAAACCTGCATCAAATTATCTTGAGCGTCTGCTACATTTTTCAAGTATTTGAGGCTAACACCCATCACCAAAGTAGAATAACGCACATAAAGTTCTCCGATACATTTCTGGTCATTAGACTGTTTGTAAAGGAGAACAATATTTTCATCCGATAGGGATTTGATATGTTTTCTGGTTATTCTCAAGTTTTTTCTTTGGTTTTATAAAGTTAACCCAAATATTGTAATTTGTATTTAAGTTAACTATTTGTCAGCTTTTTTCTTTCTCCATTCTTCACCCTTGCAGGGTTAGCTTACCGGAGGATTTATTTATAAGTAATTCCCATTTCTGCTACTTTTTGGTTGTAGAGGTCAAAGAAATTTTTTGTTTCAATTTCTATTACTCCTCCAGAAGTATCTCCATATTTTGCAGGTAATCCACCTGTGTACACAGAGTACGATTTGATGGCAGCCGCAGGATAAGAAGGCACAGCACCAGGAACTTTCATTCCGTCTAGGTAGGTTGTGATTCCGTTACTTCTTGATCCTCTGAAGTACACTTCTCCCGTTCCCTCATTGAATGAGAAAGAACCTTCGCCAATTACTTTCAGTAGCTCGCCAGAGTTTCTTAAAACCGCCATTTCTTTCAGTTTTTCTGCACCAATAGTTGGTTTGTTTACTTCGTATGGGTTTAGTTTCATTTCATTTGCTGTCACAGTGAAATCTCCATCTATAATTGTGGCTTTAGTAGCTAAAAAAACAGTATCTCTGAAAGCAATTTGACCTGACTTTACAACAATTGGGAAAGTTCTTGTTTCTTTTCCTACACAAGAAACTGTTAAAGTGTAAGTTCCAGATTGCAGAGGTTTAATATTGAATTTTCCATCCATATCAGAGGCATCTCCAATGGTATTTCCTGCATACGAAACACTTGCAGTGGCAAAAGGTAAAGGTTCTTTCTCATCAAAATCCCAAACTAGTCCTTTTATTTCGCCAGTTCCTTGACTCATTCCTGTTAATCCGAAGCTCGCTAAAAGAACTCCAATTAGTATGTGTTTAATTGTTTTCATCTTGTTTATATTTATAAAATTAATATTCGTTTTGCCGGTCTTTGGTAATAAGATGCAAAAGGAACATTAATTCCATAAATTAATTTCAAGAAGTTGCTGAAATATAGATAAAGCAATGGAAATCAATGTTATTTCAGAATAATTTTGCCGCAAAGACGCAGATGCCACAAAGAAAGATGAATAAAAAAGTAAAATTACTCCAAAAACTCTTCAATCATTTCCAGTAATTCTTGAGGTTTTTCGGCATGCACCCAATGTCCTGCTCCCTCAATCGTTTCAATTTCTGAATTTGGAAATAGGGATTCTATTTTATCAAAATCCGAATCTAAAATATAACCCGATTCTCCTCCGCGAATAAAAAGTGCTGGTGTCGGAACTGGGAAAGGAATTTCTGTAATGTCGATTACTTTTTCAATTTCTTTTGCTAATAAATCGAGGTTCATTTTCCATGAATAACCTCCTTCTTTTTTTCGGTTTAGGTTTTTTAATAAAAACAAACGAGTTCCATCATTATCAATGGAGTTTTTCATAATTTCATCTGCTTCTCTACGCGATTTAATAGTTTTTAAATCAAGAGAATACAAAGCATCTATGATTTCATTGTGATGCGGAGCATAGCGTTTTGGAGCAATATCTACCACAATTAATCTCTCCAAATATTCAGGAAATTCTGTAGCAAAGGTCATGGCAGTTTTTCCGCCCATAGAATGACCAATGAGTGATATATTTTCTAGATTTTCATCTTGGATGAGCTCTGCAATATCAGCTGCCATTTCGTAATAATCGAAGGATTCACTGTGCGGAGATTTCCCATGATTTCTCAAATCTACCAAATAAACAGTATAGTTTTCTACTAGTTTTTTACCCAAAGTCTGCCAGTTATCAAGCGAACCAAACAATCCATGCAGGATAAAAACGGGTTCTCCTTCTCCAAATTTTTTAAAGTTAAGTTTCATTTTTTTTATTCTGGGTTTTAAAACTCGTTTTTTTTGTCATTCCCGACCCCGATCGGGAATCTTAAAACGAGAATATTACGATTTGAATGATTCTCGTGTTTAGATTCCTGCCAAAGTATATCTTGAGCGGCAGTCGAAAGGCAGGAATGACAATGTTGAAAGGGATGTTTACTACCCAAAAGACTGCATTTTAGTCAGTTTGGTGTAAGTACCGTTCTGTGCAATTAATTCTTCATGCGTTCCTCTTTCTTTAATTTTACCTTCTTCCATCACGATAATTTCATCTGCATGTTGAATGGTAGATAATCTATGAGCAATTATTAACGAAGTTCTATTCTTCATCAAATTATTCAATGCGTCTTGCACCAATCTTTCACTTTCGGTATCAAGCGCAGATGTAGCTTCATCAAGAACTAAGATGTCTGGATTTTTCAGCACAGCTCGTGCAATACTAATCCTTTGTTTTTGTCCCCCTGATAGTTTTCCTCCCCCATCTCCAATGTTGGTTTTATAGCCCTGCGGAAGTGTGAGAATAAAATCATGGGCATTAGCAATTTTTGCAGCTTCTTCTATTTTTTCTTGAGAGGTGTTTTTCATCCCAAACGAAATATTATTTGCAATTGTATCATTGAATAAAATAGCGTCTTGAGTTACCACTCCCATTAGATTTCTAAGATTTTTGAGGGCAATATCTTTGATGTTTGTTCCATCCAGAGTAATTTCTCCTTCGTGCAAATCATAAAACCTAGGAAGTAAATTGGCAATTGTACTTTTTCCCGAGCCAGATTGACCTACTAAAGCTACAGATTTACCTTTGGGGATAGAAAAACTAACCTGATTAATTACGTAGTTGTCTTCGTATTTGAAATTTAAATTTTTGAAGTCAATTTGTTTCTCCAAACTAGAGAGAGCAACAGGATTTTCTGGTTCATAAATCAAATTATCTGCATCTAAAATTTCATTAATTCTATCCATAGATGCAATTCCCCTTTGTGCGCTTGTAATTGCCTCAGTAAATGATTTTGCTGGAGCAATAATAGTGTAAAAAATACCCAAATAAGTTATTAATTCTACTCCGGTTAGTTCATTATTGAAGACTAAATTACCTCCGTAAAGCAAAGTGGATATAATCACAGAAACTCCCAAGAATTCGCTCAAAGGAGATGCTAAATCTATTCTTCGGAACATTTTAATCATTTGAGAAGTGTAAAGTTTATTTTCTCGCTCGAATTTTTCTTTTTTGATTTGCTCTCCGTTAAACCCCTTGATGATTTTCAGTCCCGAGAGTGTTTCTTCGGTCGTGGAAATCATATCTCCGATCAATTTTTGTGATTCGGCAGAAGCTTTTCGCAGTTTTCTTGCAATGAGAGAAATTAATACGACCACAGGAACCAATAATAAGATAAACAAGGACATACTTGGACTCATAAAAATCAGGAATCCAATTGTAATCACAATAGCAATAGGATCTTTATAAGTAGCTTCCAAAGATCGAAGTACTGACCATTCTATTTCTTTCACGTCATTTGTCATTTTACTAATAACGTCCCCTTTTCTTTCGTCAGAAAAATAAGAAAGTGGTAAAGCCAATATTTTATTGTAAATCTTGTTTCTGTAATCGCGAATAATTCCATTTCGGACGCCAGCCATGAAAAAGAGCGCAAAATAACGCGATACATTTTTCAATAAAATCATCCCAACTATTACTCCACAAAGAATAATAAGCAAGCTCATTTTAGTGTGGTCTACCAAATACTCGGACATGGCGTAAAATGCACTGTCTTTTATACTATCCATACTGAAATTAATGGCTTCTGGTTTTCCTTTAGCCACAATTTCTTGCAGTTCTTCTGGGTTCATTAGCACACTGAGAAACGGCAAAAACAAAACAAAAGAAAATAAGCCGAAAATAATAGAGAGAATATTAAAAATCACATTTAGCCAAAGGCTTGGTCTGTAATTTTTGGCTAAAGAAATTATTTTTAAAAAATTTTTCATAATTGAGTAGCGAAACTAATCGCAGATTGTTGTTTTTCCTTTCTAATTTTTAGGAATAACTTGCCGTTTAGTATGTAAAAGTAATAATTTCTTTAATTTTACGGGATAACCTAATAGAATTGTAGATGGCAAATGTAAGACAGAGTAAAATATCTGAATTGATAAAGAGAGAATTGAGCATGATATTTCAGCAGAATGCTCGCAGTTATTGCAAGGGCGCAATGGTTACTGTCACTATCGTGCGAACCACAAAAGATTTGTCTATTGCTAAGGTTTACCTAAGTATTTTTGGAACAAAAGACGACAAGGACGCTTTTAACGAAATAAATAAGCACAAGAACCAAATAAGAAATGATTTGGCCCGTGTTGTCAGAAATCAATTGAGAAAAACACCCGAATTACAATTTTTTGTGGACGACTCATTAGATTATGCCATGAAAATTGAGGAGTTATTGAAATAATTCCTGTCATTAAATTTCACCCAGTTGAATTTACCATTTAAAATAGCCAAGAGGTATTTGTTTGCAAAAAAATCGCAAAACATTATCAATGTGGTGAGTATGATTTCGGTAATTGGTATTGCTATCAGCACAATGGCAATGATTATTGTGCTTTCTGCATTTAATGGAATCGAAAAAGTGGTGGAGGATTTGTACAATACATTCGATCCTGACATAAAAATAACCCTGAAAGAGGGAAAAACTTTCCTAAGGACAGACCTACATTCTCAAGAAATTCTTGAACTTGATGCAGTTTCTTATGGTAGTGAAGTAATTGAACAAACTGTGATTCTGGAAAAAGGAGATCGATTTGAAGCATGTAAAATAAAGGGTGTAAGAGCAGATTATATCCTCAAAAGAGGAATTGACACTCTACTTACGGAAGGATTGCCAGATTTGGAATACGAAGGGGTTTCTTATTGCATTCCGGGATTTGTGCTCCAAAGCAGATTGGGTTTCACTTCAGACCCACGTTATGATAATCAAATCACAATCAATGGAATGTTGAGAGACAAAAAAATCTCAATGACGAGCCAGCCATTCAATCAAAAAAGAGTGACTGTTGGAGGAATTTTTAGTTCGGGCCTCATGAGCAATGATGGAAAGTATGTGTTCTCCTCTCTGCAGTTTGCAGAAAATCTACTAGGATATCAAAATGAAATAACTGGATTAGAGGTTTATGCCAAAGATTTGTCCAATTCACAACTTTACAAGCTAAAGTCCAACATTAAAAAATTGGCAGGAAACAAATTCAAAGTTGAAACTCGAGAGGAGCAAAATGCTTTGATATTTTCAGCCACAAAAAGTGAAAAAATAGCAGTTTTCATTATCCTTTGTTTTGTGATGGTGATTGCGGCATTTTCATTAATAGCTTCGCTCACCATGCTGATTTTGGAGAAGAAAAAAGATGTTTTTACACTTTATTCTATTGGATTCACCAAAAAAGACGTTCGAAACCTGTTCTTTTATGAAGGACTGTTAATTAACATGTTAGGAGGTGTGATTGGTTTGGTTTTGGGCCTTGCAATTTGTTATTTGCAAATAGGATTTGGATTGATTCCTATCCAAGAATCCATCATGGAGTCGTACCCTATAGAAGTAGAATTTATGGATATTATTTATATCTTACTCACTGTAATTTCGGTGGGATTGCTATCGTCTTATTTTCCAGTACGTTATTTGGTCAAAAGATTAGAAATATAAATTGGCAATTATGTTTAAAAACATCCTAAAATCTGAGTTTTCTAGAAACGTGATGACATTGCTAACCGGCTCTGCCTTTGCTCAGTTAATTCCTCTTTTACTGATGCCAGTCATCAGTAGGTTGTTTTCTCCCGAGGAGTTTGGGTTGTTTGCATTTTATTTTTCTCTCGTCTCTTTTTTCTTGGTCATTTCCTCAGGAAGATATGAGATGGCAATACTACTCCCCAAAAAAGACAAAGACGCCATTAATGTGCTGGCTTTAGCATTTTCTATTCTTGTTGGAGTATCCTTAATACTTCTTTTGGCTCTACTTTTTTTCGAAAAAAATATTCAAGAAATAATTGATAAGCCAGAGCTTAATGATTGGCTATTGCTCATTCCCCTTTGCGTATTTGTGACAAGCGGACATAAAATATTTACTTACTGGAGCAATAGGAAAAAACGATTCAAAAACACCTCTCTTTCCATAGTCACTCAAAGTACTTCCAGATCAGCAGTTCTGTTTTTTGGGGGATTGATGAAAAATGATTTTTTCACTGGAACAGAGACTAAAACTGGGTTTTTTAAAGCAATTTTCAAAAAAGATTTTGTAGTTTCCTCAGGAATAACTCCCTTGGGAATTGGAAGTTTTATTCTCAGTTATGTGATTGGCTTCTCACTTTCTTTTTTCTATTTGTTAGTCGGTTTTCTCAGGAATGATCGAGAACTTTTGAAAGAAATAAAAAAAGATAGAATAAAATTCCTTGCCAAGAAACATGAAAAATTTCCTAAAATTAATTCTCTGCATGCTCTTGCAGATGAATTAAAAAATAGCGGAGTAACTTTTGTTATTTCTTATTTATTCAATGATGTAATTCTAGGTTTTTATAGCATGACGTTCAGAGTACTCCGAGCGCCTTTGTCAGTAATTGGCAATTCGTTTTCGCAAGTTTTTCTTCAAAAAGCAGCAGAAATGCATGCTCATAATCAAGATTTTGTTCCATTGATAAAGAAAACCGTCAAGAAATTAGCTCTGATTGCTTTGCCAATTTTCATTCCTATCGTATTTTTTGGCCCTCAACTATTTTCATTTGTATTAGGAGATAAATGGGAGATTGCAGGACAATATGCACAATACTTAACTCCCTGGTTGTTCTTGAATTTTGCGATTTCTCCTATTCTACAAGTTGCTCTAGTTCTCGATAAACAAAAAGAGATTTTTGGTTTTGCTTTGGTGGGTAACCTCATTATTTTTATTTCCATTTTTATTGGAGGGTATTTCTTCAATGATATCATCAAAGGATTCATTTTGTTGTCAATCTTGCAATTGTTTTATTACTTTTTCGTGTACAAATGGGTACTGAAAATCAGTCAACCTATGTCTAGAAAACCCGACTCGCAAAATCATCCTATTTGATAAATCAATCAAATACCCCTACATTTATTCCATGCTAAAGAAAATCTTAAGAAAATGTAAATCTATTCTGGTCAAGAAGCCTTTTCC
>JBDMYC010000064.1:0-5528 GCA_039770535.1 Flavobacteriales bacterium | reverse complement strand
GACAATAAAATCTTATATCTTTGAGAAAATATTAACAGAATTTAACCTTTTTTAACTTCCAACTCATGAGAAAATCTATTTCAATAAAAAATGCTCCTGCTCCAGTCGGCTCATACAGTCAAGCTGTTCTTGTTGACAACACTTTGTATTTGAGTGGACAAATAGCTATCAATCCATTTGATGGAGAATTCAACACTGAAAGCATTGAAACAGAAACCCATCAAGTAATGAAAAATATTCTCGCCTTGCTTGATGCTGCAGAAATGGGAATAGAGAACTTAGTAAAGTGCTCAATTTTCTTGGATGACATGGATAATTTTGGAGTAGTCGATTCTATTTACTCTTCGTATTTCGGAAAAGGAACTTTCCCTGCAAGAGAAACTGTGGAAGTAAGTAAACTACCTAAAAATGTGAGAGTTGAAATTTCTGGGATTGCTGTGAAATAATGAAGTTGATTTTTATTTGTATCTTACTATCAATAAACTGAGTAAAGCTCAATAAATTCATTTCATGGTTAGAATAATTACTGTTTTATTTTTGATTTTAAGTCTTGGAACAACTTGCTTTTCTCAACAAGAGCGATCACACAATGTTGGAATAAATATTGCGCCTTTATTGGGAACAACTTATGAAATTGGTTATGAATTTAATTCTTCTTCTGGCTGGTCTTTCAATTTATACTCGGGACTAACAAGAAATAGCAGAGGAAAAGGGCTAATCGATCACACAAAGGATGCAATAAGATTTGAAACAAGATCGGGCTATTTTGTAAAATTAGGAAGTCATTATAATTTTAGAAAAAGCGTAGATAATTTTGCGTTCTTCATAGGCGGGAATATAGTTTACGGTTATTCTATTGAACAGTGGAATCAAGGATACTCAAGTTTTAGTAAGGTTGGCGACAATCTAGGAATTAATAGCATCATTGGTCTTTCAAGTCCTTACATAAAAAAAGTGAGAATTGATCTAGGGTTTCAAATTGGCACATTGATAATTAACAATCTTATTAGTTACAAAAGCTATATGCCGGGAATGGGTATTGCTTTTGGAAATATAAATTTTCAAGGAATTCTGCGAATGAAATATAGAATAAATTAACCTATGTATAAACTAATAACAACTTCATTTCTACTACTATTTAGTTTTAATTATTTTTCGCAAGAAGGGAAAATAGAACAAGAAAAAACTCAGTATATTTCTATTAATCTTCCTCCGTTATTAGGAAACACTATAGAATTAGGATATGAAAAAAATAAAAATCTAAATTGGTCTTTTGATGTTTATGGAGGATATACTTTTGATAGTAAACTAAATGGGCTATGTACAAAAGAATATACTGGGTTGGAAATTCAAGAAAAATCTGGCGGATTTCTTAAAATTGGAGCTCGGTATTATTGGAGAAAAAAAATAAAAATTTTATCTCCTTTCATAGGGGTGAGTCTGGTGAATTCAATCTCTGTAGAAAAGGCAACACAGCAAACAGGAAGATTTGAAAATGGATTACCTACTCTTTATATTGAAGATATTATAAGTAAAAAATATAATTTAGGAATAAGTGCTGTTATTGGAATTACAATAAAAGCCACAAGTCGTTTTAATTTTGATTTAGGAATTCAAGCTGGAGGATTAATTGTTAATAATTTAGTAGATTGCAATAGTTATATGCCTGGAATGGGTGCTGAGGGTTTATTAGGAAAAACTCAAGGAGTATTGAGACTGAAATATAGAATTAATTAATGTATGGGCTAATCACAACTTCATTGTTACTACTATTCAGTTTTAATAGTTTTTCACAAGAAATAAAAAAAGCGGAAGAACAAACTAAATACCTGTCTGTTAATCTTCTGCCAACAATTGGAACAACAATAGAACTTGGTTACGAAAAAAATTTCATACCGCAAGTATCTTTATCAATTTATGGAGGATATACGTTTAGTTATAATTTCGAAAATTACAGCCAAACACAAAAAATTACTGAATACTTAAAAAATTCAGGAGCATTCATAAAGCTTGAAACAAAAATCACTTTGAGAAAAGATCTAAACAAGATTAGACCTTTCATTGGATTCATAGTTTTAAATTCTCTGTCCATAGAAGAATCTAAAACGACACGGACAGGAAATACTATTCTGTACAAAACAAACGAATTTAACCTTGGAGTAGTGGCTGTAATTGGCGTTACCAGCTCGGCTACAAAAAGACTAAATGTTGATTTGGGACTTCAATTTGGAACTCTACTAATTAATAATCTTGCTACTAAAAAAAGTTATTTGCCAGGAATGGGAATCGATATATTTGGCAATGGATATACAACACAGGGAGTTTTGAGAGTAAAATATCGAATTAATTAGTGCACAATGAAATAAAAATTCTCGTTTTACACTACGACTCCGCTCAGTGTGACATGGCAAATAATGCTAATGTGAAATTAATTTGTAAAATTTAACCAAAGCTATCAATACAAAGCTAACATCACATGTCAGACTGAGCGGAGTCGAAGTCCTATTAATCTTTCAAATAATTTTCCAATAATGACGGATACACTAAATATTTTCGGTACAATAACTCAGTGTGACTATACAATTTCGTCAGACTAAGCGGAGTCGAAGTCCCTTTCTTTAGACATATTATTAGAATAATGAGAGTCATTTTTACAAATTGCCAAAAACTTTAATCTATCCCAATCACCATTAATTAGTGCCTCTTTCTTTTTTCTAGACCACCCTTTTATTTTCTTCTCAAAAGCAATTCCATCATTTGGATTATCAAATTTAATGCAATAAACCAACTCGACCGGTCTGCGAGAATGTGTGTAGCTTTCTGGGTTTATTCCTGCTTGATGCTGATTAAAACGTAATTCTAAATTATTTGTAAAACCTGAATAATAGCTTTTATCAGAACATTTTAGAATATAAACGTAGTAAAATTTCATGTATTGAAGTTAGTGAAAATTTATGATTCTCGTGCTACACTTCGACTCCGCTCTGTGTGACACGGCAAATAGTTCTTACAGGAAGTTACAAAGAAAAATTTAACCAAAGCGAACATAACAAAGCTAACATCACATGCCAGACTGGGCGGAGTCGAAGTCTTTTTCAATGCAAATATTCTATGAATACACTTCGACTCCGCTCTGTGTGACACGGAAAATAATGCTAATGCGAATTTAATTTATGAAATTTAACAAAAGAAGCATCACGCAACAAACAAAGCAAAGCCAACTTCACGTGTCAGACTGAGCGTAGTCGAAGTCCTTTTCATTGGAAATATTCTATAAATACACTTCGACTCCGCTCTGTGTGACACGGCAAATAATGCTAATGGAAATCGGTCAATGTAAGTGAAATAATGTATAACCTACCCTCTAGTAAAAACAAACTCACCTTCAGTAGATAGTTCGTTATTGAAAACATAGTTTTCATAATCAAAACCTCTTAAATCATCTCTGCTTGTTATTTTATTTTTGATGATGTAGCGACTCATCAATCCTCTTGCTGACTTGGCGTAAGTCATGATAGTTTTGTATTGCCCGTTTTTAAAATCTTTGAAACCAACCGTCAATAAATCTCCGTTTAGTTTTTTTGTATCTATGGATTTAAAATATTCATTGCTTGCCAAGTTTACCAAAACAGAACCATTCAATTCTTCATTCATCTTGGCTGTACTCGTCTCTTTCCAAACTTCGTACAAGTTCTTTTCTTTGGGAGAAATAGCTATTCTAGTACTCATTTCTAATCGGTAAGGTTGTATTAAATCCAGAGGTTTAAGAATCCCATACAATCCCGAAAGAATCCTCAGATTTTCTTGAGCGAAAGCAAAATCCTTTGCATCAAAAGTCAATGCATCCAAAGATTTGAAGGCTGGTCCATCAAAAGCCAACACTGCTTGCTTTGCATTCTCTGTGGTAAATTCATTGGAAAAGTTCTGAAATCTTTCGTAGTTGAGATCACTAATATTAGCGCTTACATGCATTAATTCTCCTATCTGTTTAGCTGATAACTTTTTCATTTTCTTCATTATCTTTTCTGTTTTTTCTGGAAAAGAAATACTTGAAAAATCTTTGGTAACACTTTGTTTGTCAAAGTTTAAAGACTTAGCTGGAGATAATATTAATTTCATAAGATTTGATTTGAATCAAAAATACAAAATTCTCTTTTAATGTGAATTGGAAAATGAAAAACACTTGTTGGAATCGATTTCTATTTCCTAATTGGGTGCATTCTCTTTAGGCAGTTTCCATTGCGAATCAACCTTAGATTTTGGATTTAAATACTTGGAATCTAACTTAAACAGCCAATTTCCTTTGTTAGTCAATTCAAAAGAATCGGTTCCATCTGGGTAATAATATTGGTAAAACCCCTCCACTTGGGGAGTTGAAGGTCCTACATGCGAAAACACAATCTGCTTTGAATCTTTGTTGTTATAAAATTTCATAGCAACAAAAGCATCATTTGCATATTCCACAATGACTCTTTTTTTATTAATTCTTTCTCCTGGATATTCAAAAATATCTAAGCCAAACTTGGCTGATCTTCTACTAATTGACATAGTTTCAATCACTTTTTGTGTAGTAATCTCATCTTTTCCATTCCAACCTAGCAATGTATACTTCCCTTTTTTCATGGGAATAATTTTGTAGTAAAGAGCTCCATACCAGTTTCTTTGTGTGAGAGATTTAAATTCAGGGTTTTCAATAAATCTGTAGTTATCTCTCAACTCAATTATTTTCCCCTTTTTGGTTAAAATAAAACAATGAAAATTATTAACTCCGCTTTCCATCTCAATGTTCCAATTGAACAAGCGGAAAGCTCCATCTGGAGAAGTAATGGTGGACATACTTTTCTTGAGAAACTTGAAATCGTGAATAAATGCTTCGTCCAATTTCAATACTTTTTTCAATTGAAGTTTAAAAGCTTTATTGATCGTTAAATAATCTTGATTTGAATTTCCTTTTTTTCTTAGCAATTGAAACAAACTGTCTAATTTAACTTCCATTTCAACTACAGTTTTCTTCGCTTGATTTTCAAGCGATAAAGAAGAAAAAGCAATTAATATGCTCAAAAATATGGAAAGAATATACTTCATAATGGAATAATAACGCAGAATTTAAACCGATTGATATGTATCATGCAAAAAGAATACCAATTAATTGAGTACTCCCATTTTTTCTACTACCATTGAAGGATACATTTCTTCGTATGTCTTAATCACATTGCTCTCAATCCTGTGATTGATATGAGACCTTGTCAATTTTTCCTTTTCTGTGATTCCAGCAGCTAACAATATTTCTTTGAAACTATCTACAGTTTTCTTGTGGTAATTCGCGACACGAACTGTCTTATTTTCCACATCCAGTCCTTTCATTAATTTTTTATCCTGTGTAGCAATTCCCACAGGACAAGTGTTTGTATTACAAAGCAAAGCCTGAATACAACCTAATGACATCATCATAGCTCTTGCACTTTGGCAAAAATCTGCTCCCATTGCCAAGGCGCGCACAATGTGAAATCCCGTGACTACTTTTCCAG
>JBDMYC010000063.1:0-4928 GCA_039770535.1 Flavobacteriales bacterium | reverse complement strand
TTACCTCAAAAAGCCAAAATCGCTATTTTTGAATTGTGCTACGGTTTCGACTTTCTCTCTGTCGAACTTATGTTCAGAGGATTTATGGTAGTTGCCTTGTCGCGTTTTGTTGGGAAAAATGCGATTTTACCAATGGTAGCTTGCTATGCATTCCTTCATTTCGGAAAACCCATGGTAGAAACAATTGGATCTGTTTTTGGAGGATTTGGCTTGGGTATCTTAGCCTATAAATCTCGCAATATCTATGGCGGAATAATCGTGCACCTTGGGGTAGCTTGGGGAATGGAATTATCCGCTTTTATCCTAAGGTAGGTTTCTCATTTTCTTTAATTCTGCTCCTTCTTTTGCACTCCAAATATAATAAACAGGCATTTTTGCAATCTGTTTCAACTGCGCTTTGGAAACAGAAAATGGAGCTCTAAACAATTTACTTAACGCTACCTTGCCTTTGGTAACTTGAAATACTTTGTGAGTATATCTGTGCAATTTTTTATAGAATTTCTGGTTAAAAGTTCCTTTAAACATCATGGCCAATTCATCTGAGTCAGTCCAGTTTTGTTTCCCTCCTAATTCGCTCTTTACCGTTTCATAAAACTTAGTTCCTGGCAATGGATATGAAACTGAAATTCCAATATCATCTGGTTTCAAACGTTTTATCAAATCTATAGTTTTGTCAATATCTTCTTTTTTCTCTCCCAAATAACCGTATTGAATGAAAAAAGCTACTCGCACACCTTTGGCTTGAAGTAACTCGGTAGAGTCTTCTATTTGCCTGATAGTAGTTCCTTTGTCCATGGCATCCAAAATTCCTTGAGAACCACTTTCGGCACCAATCCAAACTTCTTTCAAGCCAGAATTGACCAAAGCATCTATATTATCTTCTTTCAGTAATAAGTCTGCTCTACTTTGTATTTTGTATGATATTTTTAATCTACTCTTCTTAAGTTCAATGTCGAAATCTTGCACCCAATTTGGTTTGAGACCAAAAATATCATCACACATCCAAAAGTTTGTAACTCCAAAATTATTTGACAAATAGTTGATCTCCTCCACTACTCTTCTTGGAGAACGCGAGTTGTATCGGTTTCCATAAATCGGCTTAGCACACCAGTTGCACTTGTATGGACAACCTCGAGTTGTTGCAATATTAAGCGCAAAAGGTTGTGTTTTGCTTGTCCAAGCTTTTTTATAGCTCTCCACGTCAATCAAATCCCAGGCCGCTTGCGGCAACAAATCTAAATCTTTCAGAACTTGTCTTCTCCCATTATTTTTTATCTTGTCTTTATCGAAATAGCAGATCCCTTTTATATCCTCTAAATTTTGATCTTTTTCAAGCAGATTTAAAGTTTCTAATAAAGTGATTTCACCTTCTCCTAACAAAACAATATCCGCCCCTTTTTCTAGGTATTTTTCAAAGTGATCTGTAGAATCTGAACTAGAAACAATTACTGTACATCCCTTTGATTTGGCATATTTAATCATCTCAAATGCTGCCTCACGCATATTGGTAAGGCACATTTTTGTCAAATAATTGAACCCATCATCATACAGTACAAAATAATTAGGCTTAGTGGTTTCAAAGACTGCGTTAATTTCCTTGGACGACTCTTTTAGTCCTACATCAAACAGAGAAACTTCAAATCCATTTTCACGCAAAAAACTTGCCGCATAGATTGTCCCCAATGGTGGATAAGGCATTCCTGTCTCCCATTGCTTGGAGTCCATTCTATAATAGTAGCTATGGCTAAATAATACGTTAGACATTTTTCAATTTTATCAATTTAAGGTTGTTTTCATATTTTTCCAACACCTTTTTCTGGAAATTGCTAGGATGATGTTTAGATACATTTCTTGTGGATTTAAAGGCAATCTTAAAATCATAATTCTCCATCTCAGGAAACTTCCTTTTCCATCTCATCAATGTTTTTTTCATCAAATGAATGTCCAGTCGCTCTCCCAATTTCCCATTAAAAAACAATTCAATAAAACTTTGAAAAGTGCTGATTTTAAAAGGCTTAACCTTTAGTGGTTTTATTTTTTTAAAATCATAAAAATCCTCAGCCCATTTGTTATCCTTTAATAATTTTTGATGCAAAGTAGTATTCACCATTGGAATTAATGTAAATAACTCGGTGGCAGTAAAAATATTTTTTTGACTTATTTCTAAATTTTGATCACTTATAAAATAATTCAAGCAAAAGAATTTTCTTGAGTTGAATAAGAATATTTTTTTGTACAAAATTAAAATTGTCCGAGAAATCCACAATCTATTGTGCTTTGAGATAACAAAATAATCTACATCACCTCCTTCATTCACAACACCCTTAGAGAATGACCCAGAAATATAAACACCTCTTACAAAGGGAAATTTCCCAATAAAATTTGCTCTTTTCAAAGCTTTGGAAGCAAATGTTTTAGCTCTCCAAGATCCGCTTATTCTCTCCCTTACCAAACTTGGATTATTAAGAAGTGAATAATATCCATCTATTATAAAAATTTTTTCTTCTTGTACTAAAGAGTTTAATTGTACTGCTATTTTTTCTTCCTCAAATTTCGTATAGTGAGCTATCTCCTCTTTCGATAAAGGATATTGAAATACCTGAAAGTATGCAAGCACTTTCAGTACAGCAGATAATTCTATTTCTTTGTTTTTTTTCATTTAATGATTCAAGATACTAATATTTTTGTTGTGTAACTCGGTTTAAATCAATCCTTACCAATATTGCGACACTCGAAATAAAAAGAATTGATAACTTTTGCGAATCGCTAAACGAATTGAACAATCCATGAGTGTAGAACGTAATTAAACCCAAAATAGATGCGTAAACCAGAAGTTTTGTAGATTTATCTAATCCAGCAGCCAAGAGTTTTAAGGCTAGATAAATTGAGTAAAAAATTAGTACTAAAAAAACGAGAAATCCCACGATTCCCGTTTCGGACAAATAAGTGAAATACTCAGAATGAGCATTTCCCTTGTCGCCCATGTGAGTGCTTATTCTTGTGGTGAACTCATTGGTTTGGTATTTTCCGTAGTTGAATTGATAAGTTCCTGGACCAAATCCTAACACTGGTTTCTCTTCAAACATTCGCATAGCACACACCCATCTATTTATTCGCTCCCTATTAGATGCATCATTTTGCAAATTTGTAACAGACACAATGTGAGTAGAAAAATTATCTCCGTATTTCACTGAGTTTTCTTTTAGCGCTCCATAAATTGTATTGAAATTAACATATAAAACACTTGAAATTAGAAGTATTAAGAGGGAGAAATGACGAAATTTTAACTTTAATTTTGTGAAAATATAAAACAAAAAAGCAATCACTACACTTATCCAAGCAGCTCTAGAATAGGATAAAAATAAGGCTAAAAGAAATACCATTAATAGCAAAACCAACCCTATTTTGTAGGTTGATTTTTTATTAAAAACTAAGAAAAAAAGAAACGGAATTACAAATGCCAAACAAGCTCCATAAATTGTGTGTTCGTCATAAAAAGGAAGTGGTGCATAAACAGAAGCAGGCTGCACAAATCCGTACTGCGAATGGTATTTTACAGCATAAAAAATGGGAAAAACCATTCCAAGAGTATAAAGAAAATAGAATTTTTTCATCTGCTTTTCTTGAGTTAGAAACTGGATTACAAAAAAATAAAAAACGACAAAAAATATCATCTGAGAAAGAGCTCTCTTTATAGATATAATGGGGTTTTGAGAGGTTACAGTTGAAAAAACAAGTGTTGTCAATAACACTAAAATTATAACGCTCATTGGATGAGTAATGATACTTCTATCAAATTTTAATCCTACGATAGATTTCAGAATCACAATTCCTACAACAAACAACATAAAAATCTCAGAAGGCGCATACAATTTGAACCCTCCTCCTACCACTAAATCAACAGAAAGCGGAGTAAGAAATACTATGGCCAACAGTATATTAGAAGTGTAGTTGAGTAAAAAAGGAGATGCAACAACTGCCAGCATCCCAACTAGTATCAAAGCAACTTTCTCTATATCTTCTTTGTATAAAAAATAAAACGCAGCACACAAAAGCGCAGCAATTGCAAGTAGAAAAAAAAATCTATTCTTTCCGGTTTTAATCATCAGATACTGATTCTGAAAAATTATTCCAATGAATTTTCAATGAAAAAAACAAGATGGCGCCAATTGCTCCTAGCAAAAACCCCAAGATAAGATTCATTAAAAATGAGGGTGATGTCTTTTTATAATCTGCAATAGCATTTTGTACTCTATAAATTCGTGGAAAGGGCATACTTGTTTTTTCTTTCAGAAGTACCAATTCTTTTTTAAGATTGGATAAAACAGAAAGCTGATGGTAATATTCATTTATAGCTTTTGCAGTCTTAAATGTATAATTATTCTTTGCTGCATCAATTACTATTTCATCTCCAAGTCCTAGGTTGCCGTTTTTATTGTTTTCTTCTAATTGCGACACTATATTTTGAGCTAATTGATTAGGCTTTACTCCTTTTTTCTCGTTAGAAAGTAAATACAAGAGACTGTCGACAACAGACTGATGTTTATCCACTTTATTGGTCAAATCATCCTGCAAAGAATACACATTTTCATACAAAATTTCTTTTCTAATCGTATCAATGTAGGACATCATTGTGTTGGCAATATTACAAGCCAAATCGGGAGATTTCATTTCTACTTGAAGCTCTACTGAAATAAATTTTGTACGTTTCAAACTAATGTCTTGGTTGTAATATTTATTCAAATAATACCTCCAGTTTTTAGTATTAGTATCTATTTCATAATAATTTATTAAGTCATATCTTTTTACAATTGTTTCTTTCATTCTTTGCGACTGAAACATCTGTATCAATCTATCTGCCTGAAATTCGTAACCAAAAAAAGTGCTGTTCGCCACATCTTTCATTGAGTTGGAATTAGTAGGAAACA
>JBDMYC010000062.1:0-11115 GCA_039770535.1 Flavobacteriales bacterium | reverse complement strand
TCCACTGGCATGTTGAAGTAATCTGAAACTACTTTTTGTATGTAATCAATAGATACTTCTCTCGCAGTATTCTTAACAAATTTGTCAATCATTTGTTTTGCGAGATCTAGATTTACAGCTTTTTTGTTCAATGATGATTGCGCTATCAAAGAAATTAAAGCTCCTTCAAGCTCTCTCACGTTTGTTGTGATGCTGTAAGCCAAGTATTCTATCACATCTTCCGGAAGCTCTATTCCATCTTGATACATTTTCTTTTTGAGGATAGCAATTCTTGTTTCCAAGTCTGGAGACTGCAAATCTGCGGATAATCCCCATTTGAATCGAGACAACAGCCTTTGTTCAACACCTTGCATATCAACTGGTGCTTTATCAGAGGTTAAGATAATTTGCTTTCCTGTTTGGTGCAGGTGGTTAAAGATATGGAAAAATACGTCTTGCGTTTTCTCTTTTCCTGCTAAAAATTGGATATCGTCAATGATTAGCACATCTATCATTTGATAGAAATGAATAAAATCATTGGTTTCATTGTTTTTTACAGAGTCTATAAACTGGTGCGTAAATCTTTCAGACGAAACGTACAACACAATTTTCTCGGGAGAGTTATTCTTAATCTCAATCCCAATCGAGTGTGCTAAATGAGTTTTACCTAGACCAACTCCTCCGTAAATCAGTAAGGGATTGAATGAAGTTCCTCCCGGCTTGCTGGCAACTGCGTATCCTGCAGATCTTGCCAATCTGTTACATTCCCCTTCAATAAAGTTCTCAAAAGTATAAGATGCGTTTAAGTTTGCATCCACATTAATTTTCTTAAGCCCTGGTATAACAAACGGGTTCTTGATTGTGTTTTTATTCACATTCAAAGGAACATTAATGGATTTGTTTTTTAGCGAATTATTTGTTTTTGCTGGGAATTTAACCGTGTAAGGTTTTGAATTCCTCAGATTTGTGTCCATCACAATACTGTACTCAAGCCTTCCTTCAGCTCCTATTTCTCTTTTGATTGTTTTTTTCAACAAAGAAATATAGTGCTCCTCTAGCCATTCGTAGAAAAACTGAGAAGGTACCTGGATAGTAAGAACATCATTTTTAAGTTTAATAGGTACGATAGGTTCAAACCATGTTTTATATCCTTGTAGACTGATATTGTCTTTGATAACACTAAGACAATTCTCCCAAACAGTGATATGATTTTTCTTCATAAGTATCTATTAAAAACAGTTTAAAAATTATTCGTGCCTTACAGGGATTTATTTTATCTAAAAACTACCAAAATATCTTACCAGATAATAGCAATATATAGCCTTCCCTTTCGACAGAACAAATATTGACAAAAAAAAGTTAAAAACAAAATGAATTTACTATTGCACAGCAATTATTTTTTTCGGGTGCAAAAATTATTTTATTTCCAAATATGATGCTTTTTCTTGTGAAAAATTTAGCATTTTGTTGTGCCCTTTTGTAAAGTAATAATCAACTTTCCCTAGATTGACTCCTGCCCATCCTACTTGGTTTACAAGCACTTTTCCTCCTTCTAAATTAGTAAACTCTTTTGCCTTTTCCAAAAAAGTATGAGTATGCCCACCAAGTATTAAATCGACACCCGAAGTTTTGGTAGCTAACACACTATCAGACAACTTTTTTTCACCATAATCAAAGCCTAAATGAGAGAGACAAATAACAAGATTACACCTGTGCTTTTTTCGTAAAAGTTGAGCATATTTATTGGCAGTTTTGATTGGATCTAAATATCGGGTGTTTCCGTAGAGTTTTTTATCTACCAATCCATCTAATTCTATCCCCAAACCAAACACACCTACTTTTATTCCGCCTTTATTAAAAATTTTAAATGGTAGTGTTTTATTTTTTAAGATTGTGTCTTTAAAATCGTAATTGGAACAAATAAAAGGAAATTTGGCGTGTTTATTTACTTTTAGAAAGCCATCCATACCGTTATCAAAGTCATGATTTCCCATTGTGGAGGCGTCATACCCCATTTTACTCATCAGCTTCAACTCCAGTTCTCCTCCGTATTTATTAAAGTAAGGTGTCCCTTGAAAAATATCTCCACAATCAAACAACAAAGTATTTTTATTCTCTTCTCTTATTTTTTTAATAAGGTTATATCTGTTTTGAACACCTCCTTTTCCTGGATATTTCCTGTGGTTTTCGGGAAATGGCTCAATGTGACTATGTACGTCATTGGTATGAAGAATTGTAATTTTCATTGCTTCCTTGCGTTCCACCATGCCCTCAGCAAAAGACTCGTTCACAGAGAACAATCCTGCGGAAAAAAGTGCTTTTTGCAAAAATTCTCTTCTATTTACCATAACTGATTCTCTTATCAAGGTTAGCATTTAATTTTCTCCCCTCCTCTTTTTCATTTATTACGAATTGCATAATGGCATCTCGCAACTTTATTCCTACTTTTTCATATTTTATTGGATTCAAAAAAAACGACATATAATCGCCACCATTTGCTAAGTAATCTGAAGTAATTACCTTGTATTCTTTTCCCACAAAAGGAGAACCGTTTATGTGTATCTGTTTTGGAAATTTTCCATTAAGTAAAACCTTAACATTACCAGAAACAGGAACTCCCTGCTTCCTGGTTCCTCCATCTACAGTTTTTTGTGCTATGTAACCAAACAAATCGTTAGCTTTTTCTGCTGATAGAGTAATCACGACCAATTCGTTTTCAAAAGGCATCAATTCATAAATTTTTCTTCTTGTTACCTCTCCTTTAGGCAAAAACGTTCTTAAACCTCCATTATTCAACAAGCAAAAATCTGCTGTTTGCCCTGTCTTTTCTTTGTATAAGCCATTCCCGATTTCTAAAGATAAATCACACACAAAATTACCCAACTTGCCTTCGGGACTGCCAGTCGACATTTCAACCAAAGAAACATTAAGAACCTCACTCATAGACAAATCCAACTCCTTCTTATAAGGCTTATAAATTTCGACTAGTGTTGAGTCAAAAGATTGAGAATCAACCACAGGAATATTATCCCTCACGGCTTTCTGTATTCGAAATGGTTTGCAACCTGCAACCAATGCAATTGAGATTATATAAAGAATTATCTTTCTAGTCATTGTTAGTAGGAAATCAAGTCAGTGAATGTGTCTTGTAATTTTTTTATGGGTAAGAAATTCTGCTCCAAGTCTGCTGCAAAGGGTACTGGAGTATCTAAACTACCCACTCTGCGCACTGGCGCATCTAATTTTTCAAAACAATTTTCATTTATTAATGTAGCAATTTCTGCACCCACACCTCCGGTTGCATTAGCCTCATGCAGAACAATTACTCTCCCTGTTTTATTTACAGAATTATAAATTGTTTCAGTATCCAATGGACTTAAAGTCCTAAGATCTATTATTTCGATCTCTATATTTGGATTATTCTCTTGTAATTCTTTGGCCCAATGAACTCCCAATCCATAGGTAACAATAGAAACTTCACTTCCTTCTTTCACCACATTTGCTTTTCCAATCTCAATCGTGAAATAATCTTCTTCCACTTCTTCATTGATTGAACGGTACAAAGCTTTGTGCTCAAAAAACAAGACTGGATTTGGATCTTCAAAAGCAGCCAACAACAATCCTTTTGCCTCTCTTGGCGAAGAGGGATAAACTATTTTGAGTCCTGGAGTGTGGAAAAACCAACCTTCTGTGCTTTGCGAATGAAATGGACCAGCAGCAACTCCTGCTCCAGTTGGCATTCTTACAACTACATCCGCATTTTGTCCCCATCGATAGTGAATTTTTGCTAGATTATTGACGATTTGGTTAAATCCAACTGTAACAAAATCACTAAATTGCATTTCCATCATAGCCTTATACCCATTAATGGACAATCCCAAAGCAGCTCCAACAATTGCTGATTCGCAAAGCGGAGTGTTTCTTACTCGTTCTTCTCCAAATTGTTCTAAAAATCCTTCAGTAGCTTTAAAAACTCCGCCATAATCTGCGATATCTTGCCCCATCAACACCAAATTACTATGCTTTTCCATAGCCAACTTCATTGCGTTATGAATGGAGTCAATCAATCTCATTTCGACTTTATTTCCCGAAGGAGAAACGATTTCCGGCTTGTATTTAACAAACCTATCTTCTAATTCCAGCTCTGTACTTGGGATAATATTTGGCTTGGAAGTAGCATTTTTAAAAGCTTTTGACACTTCTTCAGTAATTTCTTTTTTCAA
This sequence comes from Flavobacteriales bacterium, assembly GCA_039770535.1. Taxonomy (GTDB): domain Bacteria; phylum Bacteroidota; class Bacteroidia; order Flavobacteriales_D; family CAJJDF01; genus CAJJDF01. The sequence goes on along the minus strand of JBDMYC010000062.1, from coordinate 6,913 downwards.
CTTCTCTGCTGACAAACTATCAATAACTCCCGAATCAAGCAAATGCTTTTCGTAATTCGCCACCGGATCTTTTTCTTCCCATTTCTCTACCAGTCCCTCGGGATAATATTTTGTTCCAGAAGCTTCTTCATGTCCTCTTCTCCTAAAAGTCATGCATTCTACTAAGTAAGGTTGTGGATTTTCTTCGATTTTGGCTTTAATTTCTGAAATCCCTTCATACACTTCAATGATATTATTCCCATCTAACTGCACTGCCTCCATACCGTACCCAATTCCTTTATCTATAAATTGTTTGCAGGCAAACTGCTGATTAGAGGGAGTTGACAATCCCCATTGGTTATTTTCAATAACGAATATTACTGGTAACTTCCACACAGCAGCTACATTCATAGCTTCATGAAAATCTCCTTCACTAGCTCCTCCATCACCAGAAAAAACCAAAGTTGTTTTCTTATTCTTTTTCAATAAATTACCGAGAGCAATTCCATCTGCAATTCCAAGTTGTGGTCCCAGATGCGATATCATGCCTACAATATTATGTGCTTTTGAACCAAAGTGAAAAGACCTATCTCGCCCTTTGGTAAACCCACCTTCTTTCCCTTGAAATTGCAAAAACAACTGCTCAAACTCAATATTTCTGGAGGTAAAAACCCCTAAGTTCCTGTGCATAGGTAGAATGAATTCATCTTCATCCATAGCCATAGTGCAGCCGACAGAAATTGCTTCTTGACCTATTCCTGAAAACCATTTTGAAATTTTTCCTTGGCGAAGGTAAATCAACATTTTTTCCTCAATCATTCTCGGAGTAATGAGTGCTTTGTACAGTTCGAGCTGTAATTCTTTTGATAATTTCGAAGAAAAATCCATAGGTTGTTTAATTATACTCAAAGTTAAAAGTGTTTGTGAAAAATGACTCAGAAAATGAAAAAAATATTGTCAAGACCTTGAAAAAGTTTTACATTTAAATATGATGACGGATTTAAACCAATTTTATGAAGACCAACCAGAGCCGAATCAAGGTTGCTTTTTAGCCTTACGCAAAATTATTTTAGATTTCTCTGAAGATATTGACGAAAGATGGCGTTACAAATTGCCTTTTTTCTATTACCAAAACAAACCTTACTGTTACTTGTGGAAAGATAAAATTACTACCATTCCTTATATTACCTTTGTAAGAAGTCTCGAAATAAATCGACCAGAACTAGAGCTTGGAGATCGTAAAAAGATGAAAGCCCTAACGATAAATCCTAACGAAGACATTGACGTTAGACTAATCAAAGAAATCATGTCCGAATCTTTAACTTTTTTCAACTAAATGATAAACAAAATTTCATTCAAAGAAAGTAGGGTCCTATCCAAGTTATCCATGGATTATTTGGAGAATCCTGAATTATTTGCTCCATTCATTTCAGAAATTCCCAATCTTAATAATTTTGAAAAGCAACTGAATAAAAGAAAACCTATCGACCGAGAATTACTGTATTACAGCCTTTTATCTCAGAACAAAGATTGCCATAGCAATTCACTAAAGAACATTGAATTACTGAGAAAAAAAAATACTTTTACTGTAACTACTGGACATCAAATTGGACTATTTACGGGGCCTCTTTATTCTATTTACAAAATAATTTCGACCCTGAATTTGGCGAAAGCTTTGAAAAAAAAATACAGCAACTATAATTTTGTTCCCATTTTCTGGATGGCAACCGAGGATCATGACTTTGAAGAGATAAATCATGTTTATTTAAAAGATCAGAAAGTGACTTGGAATTCCAATCAAAAAGGACCAGTTGGCCGATTTTTGACCAAAAATATGATTCCTTTTCTGGACGAAATCAAAAAAATAGTGAGCAGTGATTTTGCCAAAACTTTGATTGAATTTTATTCCTCGACAACTAACCTTGCCGAAGCACATAGAAAGATGGTCAATTATATTTTTGGAGAAGAGGGAATTGTCATTATTGATGCAGACTCCAGAGAATTAAAAAAAGAAATGATTCCAATTTTCAAAAATGAATTATTAACTAACAATACGTTTGATGCAGTTGAAAATTTGAGTGAAGAATTGGTTAAAAAAGGATTCAAAAAGCAAGTAAACCCAAGAGAAATCAATTTATTTTATCAAGAAAATGGACTACGAGAGCGGATTGTAAAAACTGAAACTGGTTTTGAAGTTGTGAACACTGATCTCAAATTCTCAGAAGAAGAGATACTCAATGAACTAGAGTCCTGTCCCGAAAAATTCAGTCCGAACGTAGTAATGCGCCCTATTTATGAGGAGAAAATATTACCAAATCTTGCCTACATTGGTGGCCCAGGAGAGCTGGCTTATTGGCTACAACTGAAAGAGAGCTTTAAAGTGAACAAAGTTGATTTTCCGATCTTGGTATTGAGAAACTCTGTTTTGCTAATCACTGAAAAAACGAAGAAAAAAATGAGCAAACTTCCATTTGCTCACAGTGAATACTTCGAAGATGAAAACGACTTAATCAACTCATACATAAATGAAATTTCGGACATCTCTTTTGAAGAGGAAATCAAAAGCATTGAGCAAGTCTTTGAAATCACGAAAGATAAAGCAGTGGAAGTTGATTTTAGCCTTGAACGAACTGTAATTGCAGAATTAAAAAGAGCTCAAAACTCTATCAATAAAATAAGAAAGAAAGTTACTCGAGCAGAGAAAAAGAACAATGAAACTGCCATTAATCAAATAAAATCAGTGAAAAATTCGTTTTTCCCTGGAGGTTCTTTTCAAGAGAGAAAACTGAACATCTTAGAATTTTACGAACCCAACTTGATTAAAAATCTAATTGACAACTTGATTATTCTTGAAGATAATATTACCTTGATGGAGTTATAAAATCCCGATTATTTTGAGAACGAATAATATATTACTGAGATACATTGAACTTGCAGACTTGAAAAACAGAGTTTTGAATAATTTGGTAGATTTCTCAACCGAAGAACTAAACTTCAAACCTACTGAAGACCAATGGTCTATTGCCCAAGTTTTGGATCACTTGATTGAAACGGAAACGGGAACTAATAAATATGTGAATTACACACTCAAAACAATTGACCTACAACCGAGAGCAGGTGTAAAATCATATTTGGGTAGTAAAGTGTTGAATAAAAAACTGAAATCTGACGAAAAGTTTAAGGTCCCTTCAATGTTTTCTGAGCCAGAAAAAGGAAAAAGCTATGCTGAGCTGAAAGATAAATGGGACAAATCTCGAATTTACCTTATCCAAACCGTAGAGACTTTCCCAAAAGGAAAAAGAAGAAAAGCAATTTTCAAACACCCAAAAGCAGGACTACTGAACATGAACCAAACTCTGCTTTTCATGATTAATCACATTCATCATCACATTCCTCAAATTGACGCTTTGAGATTTAAACTTGCCAATCAAAATAAAAAAAGGTAATCCTCGTTAGGTATTATTCTGAAAAATATTGTTGCCTTTGTTGCCATTCAACACACTCATTTTATTACTTTTGGCCGTGGCAATAATTATTTGCCAAGTGCATTACCTTAATAAAAAGAAATTGAAATCAACTCTGAGATCAATTTTCTGTTTTTAACAAATGAAAAAACACTTTCTCATACTTTTGCTTTTTGCTCCTTTATGGATGCTTGCGCAAAATAATGCTACACTGAAAGGAAGGTTAGTAGATGAAATAGGAATTGCTGTTAAGGACGCATACATTATAGTGGAAGACACTGAAATAAAATCTTTCACAGACAAGAATGGATTTTTCAACCTCACGGTTCCAGCAGAAAAACGAATAAAAGTACGCTTTTCACATTCTTCTTACAAAACAAAAAACCTACGATTTACTTTCAAAACTGGCGAAGTAAAAACATATAATCCTATTTTCAAATACAGGGTACTGCCAACATTCACAGTAAAAACCAGGCAAAAAGGAGAGAATATTGAAGAATTAGTAATCGTGGACGGCAAAGAATTTCCTACTATTGGAAATTTTGAAGACCTGCTAAAAACATCTGGATTAGGTGTGGTTTCTAACAATGAATTGAGCTCTGGCTACAATGTTAGAGGAGGAAATTTTGAAGAAAATCTAATTTATGTAAATGATATTGAGATTTATAGACCATTTCTTGCAAGTACAGGGCAAGCAGAAGGTTTGAGTTTTATCAATTCAAGTATGGTCGAAAACATTCAATTTTCTGCAGGTGGATTTCAAGCCAAATATGGCGATAAATTATCGTCAGTATTAGATGTTCAGTACAAGAAACCAACTGAATTTGGAGGTTCTATCAATGCCAGTCTGTTAGGAGTAAATGCACATCTCGAGGGAATATCTGAAAATCAATTGTGGTCGCACATTACTGCTGCACGTTTTCAAAGTAACCGCTATGTTTTGGGAGCTCTGGACACCAAAGGAGAGTATCAGCCACTATTTGGAGATTTACAAACTTACATTACTTACACTTCTTCAGAAAACTGGGAGCACTCTTTTTTAGGTAATTACGCTCTGAACAGATATCAAGTAGAACCACAGAATAGGGAAACAAGTTTTGGATCCATCAATCAAGCTCTGCGATTTACTGTATTTTTTGACGGAAGCGAAGTCACACAATTCCAAACTTTTACTGGAGCTTTTACTAGTAAATACAGACCGAATGACTCTACAGAACTAAAATTTACTGCTTCGGTTTTCAATACCTACCAAGAAGAAAGGATTGATGTAGAAGGTCAATATTTTTTGGATGAATTGGAAAGAGATCCTGGAAATGATAATTTTGGGGAAGTTGCCTTTAATCTTGGAGTTGGAGGATTTTTAAGGCATGCACGAAACTCACTTGATGCAACAGTAACTACTGTCGCTCACAAAGGAAGCCGAAGATTTAAAAACAACAACTTGAAATGGGGTGTGAAAGCACAGCATGACATTATTAACGATAAACTGAAAGAATGGGACTTTACAGATTCAACAGGATTTATCGCCCCAAGACCTTCTGATTCTGTAGGTTACACAGATTCAAGTGCTCAACCTTATCAATTCTTAAATCTAGAAAACTCTGTGCGAGCAAGAAACTCAGTGGAAACTGGAAGATTTTCTGCCTATTTACAAAACACATGGAGTTTCAACAGAAAAAAAACTTTTGCTTTCAGTAAATCTAAAACTATAAAAGATTCCCTGGTAAGTATTGACAGTACTATTTCCGGTTACAGATCTTTCATCTTGACAGGAGGTATCCGAGCAAATTATTGGACTTTCAACAATGAAGTGATAGTTAGCCCGAGGGTTTCAGCCAAGTATCGCCCACTTTTATATTACATAAATGAAAAGGGAAAACTAGCAAAAAGAGACCTAGCATTGAGAGCTGCTCTTGGTGTATACCAACAACCTGCATTTTACAGAGAATACAGAAGATTGGACGGAACTTTAAACAACAACATTCAAGCACAAAGGTCAATTCATTTAGTACTAGGAGGTGATTATATTTTCCATGCTTGGGAGAGGGATTTCAAACTAACCACGGAGGTTTATTATAAGTACATGGATCGTGTAATTCCTTATGATGTAGACAATGTGAGATTGCGTTATTACGCAGAAAACAATGCCAAAGCCTACTCTACAGGAATTGACCTGAAACTAAATGGAAAAATTATCGAAGGTCTCGAATCTTGGGCTACGCTTTCAGTAATGCAAACGAAAATTGATATTTCTAATGACGTTCATTTCACCTACCTGAATTCTGATGGCGATACAATTATCCCCGGATTTACTAATAATGATGTTGCCGTGGATTCACTAAGTTACTCGCCAGGATTTTTGCCTCGTCCTACCGACCAAAGAGTTTCTTTTGGCTTGTTTTTTCAAGATGTAATGCCCACAGAGTGGAATACTGAAAAAGTAAAATGGGATAAATTCAGAGTAAATCTGAATTTTATATACAATACTGGGTTCCCCTACCTGAAGAAAACACAACTCACTGACCCTGCTTACGAAGACAATTCGGTAATTCCGAGAACTCCCAGATACTTGAGAGTTGATATCGGTTTCGTAAAAGATTTTATCTCAGAAGACTACCCTGCAAAATCGACTTCTCGATTACGAAACCTCAAGCAATTATCTCTTAGTTTAGAAGTTTTCAATTTGCTAGGAATAGACAATACAGTTTCCTACAACTTTGTGAGAGCGACCAACAACAGGCAATATGCAATCCCGAATAGATTGACCTCTCGAATCATTAATCTGAAGTTAATCGCAAAATTTTAGCAAATTTTGTAACCAATCCCAACTTTCAGGTTCTATTAATACCCGATTAAATTTTTAATAAAGAAAATAATTGTTATTTTCGTCAGTATTACTCTCAAAAGAAAAAGAAATTTTATGAAGAAACTAAATATTCTACTTGCATTTTTATTGATCTTCTCTGTTACCTTAAATGCGCAGAAAGACGACAAACCATACAAATACAAGAATACTAAAAAAGCCGAAGAACTATTTAAAGAAGCTAAGTATTTGGAGTCTGTAGTTTTGTTTGAAAAAGCATACGGAAAAGCAAAGAGTTCTAAAGAGAAAGGATTTATTACTTACCACATTGGAGTTGCAAATCAATATATTGCTAACAACAAAGAAGCAAAGAAATACTACGAGCGTGCATTGAGATTAAAATACGACAAGTATCAAGAAGATTTGTACAGAAGACTCGCTCAAATGCAAATGCAGGATGGAGAATACAAGCAAGCAAAAAGAAATTTTGACTTGGCAGTATCAAAAAATCCAAATGATGATGTAGCAAAAAAAGGAGTGGAATCTTGTAAAAAAGTAAAAGACATTCTGGATAACAAAACGAAGCACAAAGTAGAAGTAGTAAAAGAATTGAATACTGACAACTTTGACTGGTCTATCTCGCAATTCGACAAAAGAGGAGAGCAAT